>JBIOVQ010000341.1:0-2043 GCA_044867805.1 Burkholderiales bacterium
TGGCGCAGCGTACCACGCTCCGCTCACCCCCGCGAAAGCGGGGGTCCAGGGCTATTTGCGGGGCGTCAGAATTTGCCGCCCTGGATTCCCGCTTTCCGCCTTCGCGCTCCGCGCTCTCGCCTTCGCGAAGCCGAACCGGCGGAGCCTGTCATCGGGCGGCGCTTTGCGCCGACCCGTTGGCTTCGGCGGAGCAAGGTCGGCGGACTCAACCCGCCGAAGCTCGCGAAGCGAGCGTAGGCTGGGTCGCGGGAATGAGCGGAAAATGTGCATGGTCGAACGCATCAACCGATACCGTGCCGGCATTGGGCGCCATTGACATGGATCAACGGCCACGCCCTATGGCAGGCTCGTGCGAGCCGGCCTTCGGCGCACATCGGGATGGGGGTTCACTCGTGGGCAAGGAACGTCTGGCCGCTTTCAGCGACGGCGTCATCGCCATCGTCATCACCATCATGGTGCTGGAATTGAAGCTGCCGCACGGCGCCGACTGGGCGACGCTCGCCGGCCTTGCCCCGCACTTTCTCAGCTACGTTCTGAGCTTCTTCTACCTTGCGATCTACTGGAACAACCACCATCACCTGCTGCACACGGTCACGCGCGTCGACGGCCTCATTCTGTGGGCCAATAATCATCTGCTGTTCTGGCTGTCGCTGATCCCGGCCGCCACCGCCTGGCTCGGCGATAATGTCCCGGCCGCCGTGCCGGCCGCGGTCTACGGCGTCGCGCTGCTGATGCCGGCGATCGCCTATTACCTGCTGCAGCTGGCGATCATGCATCGGCACGGAAGGCGTTCCGTGCTCGCCCGCGCGCTCGGCAGCGACCTCAAGGGCAAGATCTCGCCGCTGCTCTATCTCGTCGCGATCGGGCTCGCTTTTGTGAACGCGTGGCTCTCGATCGCGATCTACGTCTTGGTCGCTGCGATCTGGCTCGTCCCCGACCAGCGCATCGAGAAGGTGATCGGGGAGTCGTAGGGTGGGCGTTCAGTCGCACGGCCTCTCAACGTCATGCGCGGGCTTGACCCGTGCATCCACGTTTTACGGCGATTCAGTGAGAAAAACGTGGATGGCCGGGTCGAGCCCGGCCATGACGGAGGAGAGGCTGTACGTCCGGCCCTCAGGCGGAGCGTGCCTGTCTTCGTGAGTCTTTCCGCGTCTTGCACGCTCTCCGGACAAACAGTCTCGGTCATTCCGGGACGGCGCGCCTTAAGCGCGATCACGCGCGTCTTCGACGCGTAAGGCGCCGGACCCGGAATCCAGACTGAAGCTCGGTGGCTGCATCTGGATTCCGGGTTCGCGCCACCGACATCGGGTATACCCGAGGTCGGCGCTAAGCATTGCGCGCCCCGGAATGACGAATGAAATTTCTTCGGGTTTATCCGGCTTGATGTTCGCCTAGGCGGAGCGCGCCTGTTTTGATGCTTTTTTTGAGTGTTTCCGCGCCTCGCGGGCGAGACGTTGCCGCCTCAGCTCGTCCGTGCGCGCGCGCACGCGTTCAATGGCGGCGTGGTACTCCGCCATGGCTTGCGGAGCATCGGCTTTTTGCTGCTCGCGCGCCTTGAAAAGACGCTCGGCGCGGTCCTGTTTTTCCTGTTCGGGCATGCGGATATAACGCGCAAAACCCCCGAAAGTTCCAGATATGTGACTCGCAACCCTTGGGAGTTGCGCCGGCAACGCCGGACGGCCCGGATTTGGTGCCGAAGGCGGCGGCTTCACCGGTATCAGACTTTTTCATACACCTTGCGATCGAGCGCGGTCCGCACGCGCGTTGCCAATTGGGACTGCGACACCGGCTTCTGCAGAAGATCGACCCCTTCGTCGAGTCGGCCCCCGTGCACGACGGCGTTCCTTGAATAGCCGGTCATATACAGCACCTTTAACCCCGGCCGCACGCGCCCGGCTTCCCTGGCCAGCTCGCGTCCGTTCCAGCCGGGCATGACGATATCGGTCAGCAGCAGATCGACCGTCCGGTCCGACCGCAGAAGATCGAGGGCCGCTTCGGCGTTCGGCGCCGCGACCACGCGATAGTCGAGCCCGCGCAGCACGT
>JBIOVQ010000342.1:0-21110 GCA_044867805.1 Burkholderiales bacterium
ATGGCACCGACCGTGTGCATGTGCTCGACGATGGCGCGCATCGACCCCCAGCACTTCGCCTGGGCGCTGGAAAATCTCGTGGCCGGCAAGGTCGTGAACCAGATCAAGGTTCCGCGGCACGAGGCCGGGCTCGCGCACGTCGCTCTCGACCGCATGCTCGCGGTTTCCTGAGGTTTTTTCCTTTGCCGCCGCGCGCGGCGACCCGCGCCGGCGCGCGCGCGCATGCCGGGGTTTCCTGCCTGCTCCTGGTGTGCGTGGCCGGCGTCGCCACGGCGGCCGATGTCTCGGTCCAGGCCACCCGCGACGGCGAAGCGGTGGAGGTGGAGGCCGTTGCGGAGATCGCGGTCGGCGTGGCCCGCGCCTGGGAAGTCCTCACCGATTACAACCGGTTTCCCGAGTTCGTGCCCGACCTGCACGAGAGCCGGGTCGTCTCGCGCGAGGGCGCCAGCGTCGTGGTCGAGCAGAAGGGCGCGGCGCGCTTCCTGTTCCTGAGCCACCCCATCGAGGTGCGGCTCGCCGTCACGGAACATCCGCGCCAGCGGATCGAATCGCGGGCAGTCGCCGGCAATTTCCGCGAGCTGCGCGGCGTCTATACGCTCGAGCCGCGCGAAGGGGGGGTGCGCCTGCGGTATCAGGGGCGCCTGGAGCCGGACTTCCAGCTGCCCTTGTTCCATGGCTACGTGCTGAGGAGCAACGTCGAGGCCACGTTCCGCGCCATGGTCGAGGAGATCGAGCGCGGCCAGAAGCCGGTGACCGGTGACCAGTGACCGGGCAAACCGCTACACTTCCGATCACTAGAAGCTATCTCGAAAAAGCACTTCAGCCACGGAAACACACGGAAACACACAGAATTCCCAAAGAACTGCCAGCCATCAACAGGTGGGGTTCTCGTCCGTGTAGTTCCGTGTGATTCTGTGGCTATTTTTGAGACCGGTTCTGGTCACCGGGCACGGTTCTGAATATGCGGACGCTACGCGTAGCAAGCTACAACATCCACAAGGGTTTTGCCGTGACGCCTCTGCTCCACCGGCGGCTCACGATCCATGACCTGCGCGAAAGCCTGCGCGCGCTCGATGCCGATATCGTGTTCCTGCAGGAGGTGCACGGCCAGCATGACCGGCACGCCCGGCGCTACTCCGATTGGCCGTCCGCGCCGCAGTACGAATTCCTCGCCGACGCCGTCTGGAACGACTTCGCCTACGGCAGGAATTCGGTCTACGACGCGGGCCACCATGGCAACGCCGTTTTGTCGCGCTTCCCCATCCTGAGCTGGGACAACCAGGACATCTCCCTGCGGCGCTTCGAGCGGCGCGGGGTGCTGCATTGCGAGATCCGCGTGCCGGGCTGGGGCGATCCGGTGCACTGCGTGTGCGTGCACCTCGGCTTGCGGGGTCACGAGCGCAGCCGCCAGATGGAAAAACTGCGGCAGCGCATCGAGAGGGTGGTGCCGCGGGAGGCGCCGCTGATCGTGGCCGGCGACTTCAACGACTGGCGCCAGCGCGCCACCCACGAGCTCGCCCACCCGCTCGACCTCCACGAGGTATTCGAGCTGGTGAGGGGCCGTCCCGCGCGCACTTTTCCGGCGAGGTGGCCGCTGATGACGCTCGACCGGATCTACGTGCGCGGGTTCAAGGTGCCCGCCGCGCACGTGCATCACGGCCGCGCCTGGGCGCGCATCTCCGATCACGCCCCGATTACCGCCTCGCTGGTGCCGTTGTGACCGAATTCGTCAACGGCAACCGCATCACGCTGCTGAAAAGCAGGGTGGAGTACTTCCCCGCGCTGCTGGCCGAGATCGACGCCGCCCGGGGGGAGATCCACGTCGAGACCTATATCTTCGGGAGCGACTCGACGGGCCGCGCGGTCGGCGCGGCCCTCGCGCGCGCGGCGCGGCGCGGGGTGGCGACGCACCTGCTGGTGGACGGTTTCGGCTCCCTCGACCTCGACCGCAGGCTGGTCGCGGAAATGGAGGAGGCTGGCGTGCGCTTCCTCGTCTACCGGCCGCGCATCTCGCCGTGGGCCCTGCGGCGCTCGCGGCTGCGGCGCATGCACCGCAAGATAGCGGTGATGGACGCGCGCGTCGCCTTCGTCGGCGGCATCAATATCGGGGACGACCCGGTGCCGCCCCGCTTCGACTTCGCGGTGCGCGTCGAGGGACCGCTGGTGCCCCACATCCACCGCGTGGTCAAGCGGTTGTGGGCGCTGGTGAACACCACGCGGTTGCGCGCGCGCCTGCCGGAGGCGGCGGCGCTCGTGCCGTCCGCCCAGGTGTGCGGCGGGCAGCGCGCGGCGCTGGTGGTGCGAGACAACCTCGGCCATCGCCGCGACATCGAGCAGGAATACCTGGCGGCACTCGGGAAGGCGCGCAGCGAGATCCTCATCGCCAACGCCTATTTCTTTCCCGGCCAGTCATTCCGGTGGGCGTTGACGGAGGCAGCCGCCCGCGGCGTGCGCGTGGCGCTGCTGCTGCAGGGCAAGGTCGAGTACGTGCTCCAGCATTACGCCTCGCGCGCCCTCTACGGCTCGTTTCTCGACGCCGGCATCGAGATCCACGAGTACCAGAAAAGCTTCATGCACGCGAAAGTCGCGGTGGTGGACGGCCACTGGGCGACCGTGGGCTCGTCCAATATCGACCCATTCAGCCTGCTGCTCGCGCGCGAGGCCAACGTGGTGATCGAAGACGCCGCGTTCGCGGGCGGGCTGCGGGCGAGCCTGTTAGCCGCGATCGCGGACGAAGCCGTCCAGGTGAGACGCGAGAGCTGGGCAGCCGAATCGCTCACGGTGCGCGCGCTGATGTGGACGAGCTACGGCCTCGCGCGCGTGCTGACCGGCGTGTTTGCCTATGGCCGGGCCAAGGAATTTACCTAGAGGATCGTGACGCGATAGAGCGTGACGCGATCAGGCGTGACGCAAGAAAGACGAGTAGCAGCCCGTTAGGTTCAAGCTTTTTGCTTTACCGTGTCACGCTGCACCGTGTCACGATTCACCGCGTCACGCCACATCGTGTCACGCATCATCAATACCTGTACTGATACCCCTCCGGATTCGTGGCCGGCGGGCGGGCCGGCGCGGGGGCGGGTGACTTCTCCGGCTGAACGACTTCGCGCACGTTGGAGCCGAGCGCGCCGGCGCTGGGGGCCTTCCGGGCCCGCGCGCTATCGATGACGCCGATGCCGACGCGCACGGTCGGACCCGGATCGCTCGGCAGCGTGGTCCTGATGTCGCGGCCGTTGTAGCGGTAGATGACCGCGTAGCCTTTCACGTACTCACGCGCAATGGTTACGGTCCGGCACTCCGGCTTTTTCTCCGGTTCCGCGGCCGGGCTGCACTCCTGGCGCGGCTCGTTGACGCGCTCGATGATCGGCGTCGAGGAGATGACTTCCGCGGTATCGATGAAATCCGCGGCGGGGGCTGCGGCCGTGAGGAACACGAGGAGCGCGGGTAGGGCGGTTTTCATGGCCTCCATCTCCAGATGAATTCTGTCGCATTCTGGTGCGCGTAGCCCGATAACTGTGCGCGGGTCCGCGGCCTGTCAGACATAACTCCTTGATTTGCATGCGCCCGCCTCTGGCATTCGACTTGCTATGAACCCTGGCGAAGGCATGGGGCGCATGCGCTGTGCCTTCTTATCCTCCTCCTTTGGTACGTTTTCGGGCGCGGCCAACCACCGTGCCCGTATTTTTTTGGGCCCAACCACGCTGGAAAAAGGCCAGTTGGGACCCCATGTTAAGCTCATGCCGGCGAAACAGCGTGATTCGTGATTCGTGATTCGTGATTCGAGCGAGCGGGGCAGGGGCCAACCACGGGTAAGCGATAGCTGGCGGCTGACGGCTGACGGCTGGCGGCTTCCATGAACCCGCACCACGGCACCCTGGCCGGCGCGCCGCCTCAGACCACTGCTGCGGCGCGCCGCCGCGTGCGGCGGGCAGTGCCGATGCTGCTGCCCTACCTGTGGGAGTACCGCTGGCGTGTACTCATTGCGCTGGCGTGCCTCATCACCGCCAAGCTTGCCAACGTTGGCGTGCCGCTAGTGCTGAAGGAGGTGGTGGACGGGCTCGATCCGGCGCACGCCGTGGTCGCGGTGCCCTTTGCGCTGCTCCTCGCGTACGGCGCCTTGCGCCTGTCCACAACACTGTTCGCGGAGTTGCGCGACGCCGTGTTCGTGCGCGTGACGCAGCGCGCGATCCGGCGCCTCGCGCTCTCGGTGTTCCGCCACCTGCACACGCTGTCCCTGCGTTTCCACCTCGAGCGCCAGACCGGCGGCATGTCGCGCGACATCGAGCGCGGCACCAACGGCGTCTCCACGCTGCTGTCCTACATGCTGTTCTCGATCGTGCCGGTGATTCTGGAGTTCGGCCTGGTGGCCGCGGTGCTGTTCACGCGCTTCGACTGGCGCTTCGTTGCCGTGACCTTCGTCGCGGTCGCGCTCTACATCGCTTACACCTTCGCCATTTCGGAATGGCGCATCGCCATCCGCCGCCGCGCCAACGAGCTCGATTCGCGCGCCAACACGCGAGCGATCGACAGCCTGCTCAACTACGAGACGGTCAAGTACTTCAACAACGAAGAGTACGAAGCGCGGCGCTACGACGAGAACCTGAGGAGCTACGAGGACGCGGCGGCAAGGAGCGAGGAGTCGCTCGGCTTGCTCAACGTCGGGCAGAGCCTGATCATCGCGGCCGCGGTAACCGTCCTGATGCTGCTCGCCGCGGACGGCGTGGCCGCGGGCACCCTTACCCTCGGCGACCTGGTGCTGATCAACGCGCTGCTGATCCAGCTCTATATCCCGCTCAATTTCCTCGGCATGGTCTACCGCGAAATTAAGCAGGCGCGCATCGACATGGACCGGATGTTTCGCCTCCTCGACGAGAACCGCGAGATCGAGGACCGCCCCGGCGCTGCACCGCTGCCCGCGGGAAGCGCGACCATGCGCTTCGACCGCGTCAACTTCGGCTACGACGCCCGGCGCCAGATCCTGCACGACGTGTCGTTCGACGTGCCGGCCGGCGGCAAGGTGGCGGTGGTGGGCGCGAGCGGCTCGGGCAAGTCCACGCTGGCGCGGCTGCTCTACCGCTTCTACGACGTGAACGGGGGTGCGATACTGATCAACGGGACGGATATCCGGGACGCGACGCAAGCGAGCCTGCGCGCGGCGATCGGCATCGTGCCGCAGGACACCGTGCTATTCAACGACACCATTTACTACAACATTCACTACGGCCGGCCCGACGCTTCGCGCGAGGAGGTTGTTGCCGCCGCGCAGGCCGCCCACATCCACGCCTTCATCGAGAGCCTGCCGGATGGGTACGACTCCACGGTGGGCGAGCGCGGGCTCAAGCTATCCGGAGGCGAGAAGCAGCGCGTCGCGATCGCCCGCGCCATTCTCAAGAATCCGCGCGTCCTGATCTTCGACGAGGCGACGTCCGCGCTCGATTCGAAATCCGAAAAATCCATCCAGGCGGAGCTGAACCGGATTGCCCGGGGGCACACCACCCTGGTCATCGCGCACCGCCTTTCGACCGTGATGGACGCGGACCAGATCCTCGTCTTGGACCGCGGCCGCATCGTCGAGCGCGGCACCCACCGCGGGCTGCTGGAGCGCGGTGGCCACTACGCCCAGATGTGGCTGCTGCAGCAACGGGAGGAAGCGGAGCGCGAGAAAGCCGCGGCGGTCGCCGGATAACGGACAGGATTTACAGGATTAACAAGATTTAAACCCAGCGGCCAGTCGAGGGTTTTCTTGAAGTAATCGTGTAAATCCTGTTAATCCTGTCTATTGATCTTCAAGCTGCGCGCGGAAAGCTGACGCGCACGAGCGTCCCGCGGCCGCCCGCGCCGTCCGCGAGCGTGACCTCCGCGCCGTGGCTCAATGCGATCTCGCGCACGATGGCGAGCCCCAGCCCGGCGCCTTCCGCCCCGCTGCCGAGCACGCGGTAGAAGCGCTCGAACACGCGCGGCCGCTCCGGCTCCGGGATGCCGGGACCGTTGTCCTCGACGCTGAGCACGACTTCCCGCGGGTGGCCGGCGACGCGCACCGTGACCTGGCCGCCCCCGGGTGTATAGCGGATCGCGTTGTCTATCAGGTTGCCCAGCATTTCCCTGACCAGCAGCGGATCGCCCGCGACCGGCTGGGCGCCGTCCTCTCCGTCGTAGCCCAGGTCGATCTTCCGCGCCAGGGCGAGCGGCACCCATTCGGTGGTGGTGTCGCGCGCCAGGCGGACGAGGTCCAGGCGCTCCGCCGCGCGCTCGCGTCCCGCCCCCGGCTCCGAGCGGGCCAGCGACAGGAGCTGGTTGACGAGCCGCGTGGACCGTTCCGTGGCGGTCTGCAGCTGGCGCAGGGTGGCCTGCACCTCGGAGAGCTGTGATTGGCGCAACGCCAGCTCCGTCTGGGTCTTGAGTCCGGCGATCGGCGTGCGCAGCTGGTGCGCGGCGTCCGCGATGAAGCGCTGCTGGGCCGCGATCGCGCTGGCAAGCCGCGCGAGCAGGTCGTTCATGGCGCGGATCAGCGGCTGCACCTCCTGCGGCGCCTGCTCCTCGGACAGGGCAGAGAGGTCGCGGTGCGAGCGGCTCTCGATTTCCCGGCGCAGCGTCGACAGCGGCGCAAGCCCCCGGCCGACGGCGTACCACACCGCGAATCCCGCGAGCAGGATCAGGACCGCCTGCGGCAGCACCATGCGCAGGATGATCTGGCGGGCGAACTCGTCGCGCGCCGTAATGCGTTCCGCAACCTGGATCTGCACCGCTCCCAGTCCCGAGCCGGGGTCCACCGGCACCCGCAGCACCACGGCGCGGATCACCTGGCCGCGGAATTCGTCGTCGTAATAGCGCACGCGGTCGGAAGACGCGTCGCCGGACAGCCTCGGCAGCTCCGGCTCGCCCGTGATGAACTCGTCCCGCGGCCCGGAGACCAGGTAGTAGAGGCCTCCCGACTCGCGCGTCTGCAGGAACTGCATCGCGACTTCCGGCAGGTCCACGTAGATCTGGTTGTTCGCGACCTTCACCTGGCGGCCGATGTCGAGGGCCGCCTCGAGCAGCGCGCGGTCGTAGGCGAGATTGACGAAACGCTTCGCGATGTCGTAGTCGATGACGGTGCTCACCGACCACAGCACGAACAGCGGGCCGGCCAGCCAGGCGATGAGCTGGCGGCGCAGCGTACTAGTCTTGGGCATGTCCCGGCTTCTCGAGCAGGTAGCCGAGGCCGCGGATGGTACGGATCGTGACTCCCGCCGGCTCCAGCTTGCGCCGCAGCCGGTGCACGTACACCTCGATCGCGTTGGGCCCTACCTCCTCGTCCCAGCCGTAGAGCTGCTCGGCGAGCTGGTCCTTGTTGACGACGCGCCCGCTTCTCAGCATCAGGACTTCCAGCACCCCGAGCTCGCGCGCGGACAGGTCGAGCGGCTCGCCGGAGAGCGTCGCGCGCCGCCCGACGGTATCCAGCGCAAGCGTGCCGTGCGCGAGCACCGAGCTGCCACCCGACTGGCCGCGCCGGATGAGGGCGCGCACCCGCGCCTCCAGCTCGGGCAGGTCGAACGGCTTGGTGATGTAGTCGTCGCCGCCCAGGTCCAGCCCCTTGACCCGGTCGTCCAGTGCGTCACGCGCGGTCAGGATCAGCACGGGGGTCTTCGAGCCGCGGCGCCGCAGCCGGCGCAGGACCTCGTAGCCGTCCAGCCGGGGCAGCCCTATGTCGAGGATCACGAGGTCGTAGTTCTGCGCAGTGAGCACGTGATCGGCCTCGCCGCCGTCGGTGACGCAGTCCACGGCGTAGTCCGCTCCGCGCAGGGACCGGGTCAGCCCGTCGGCGAGTACCGGATCGTCCTCGGCGATAAGGACACGCATGGCTCTTTCTCGGTGCGGGCTCGGGGTCTCAGCGCGACGTGCGCAACCGTGAATTGTTACACGTACTGCCGGTGCCCCGGCATGTAAGTTTCGCGTAAGGCACGGGGACTAGCCTCACTACCGATACGCGGGGCGCTCAGCTGCAAGACCCGCGCAGGTGAGCAGGCTTATCAGTCTTTCCTCCTCGGAGGCCTGCAGTTGCGACTGCCTGTGCTGAGCGGGTAGTTGCTTGGCCTCTTTGATCTGCGCCGGGACACCCACACGTCCCTGCGCAGTTTTTTTTGGGCGTTCGCCAGCTCGCTCCGCGAGTTCCAATGCACCGCCGATGAACGCCGATTAACGCAGATAAATATCAACCGGAAGCCCTTACCTGCGGATCCGGATTTTGACGAAGACAGTTGTGCGCAATTTGGGCGATTCCGGCCGCTGTTCAGCATGCCGGTTGTGGGCGAGCGCCGATAAACGCGGATGAGTATTTCTGACGAGTGCTCGGCCCCCGGTTCTATTTCTATCCGCGTTCATCTGTGTTCATCTGCGGCGCCTCTTAATCCGGCTCGCCCAGCAGCACGAAAGCGGCCCAATTCACGGGGCTGGGATATTGCGCGCGGGTCGCGAGCATGGCGCCACGCAGGGCCTCGGCCTTGCCGCTGCCTGCCGCGAGGCGTCGGTAGAACTCCACCATCAGGTCACGCGTCGGCTCGTCCGGGATCGACCACAGCGAAACCACCACGCTCGGGGCGCCCGCCGCCATCCAGGCGCGCGACAGGCCGATCACCCCGTCGTCGTTGATGGCGCCGCGGCCCGAGTCGCACGCGCTCATGACGACCAGATCGGCGCCGATCGACGCCTGCGCGATTTCGTCCGCCATGAGCATGCCGCTGTCCCCGCCGCCGGGCGCCAGCGCCAGCATGCCGGGTGTCTTCTGTCCACCGCCCTCCCGCTGCTCCATCTGCGCCGCCGTCATTTCCCGCACGTGCGGGTTCACGCTGCGCTGGCCTTCGCCCGTGACGTCATCGAGTATGCCGTGAGTGGCGAGATGGACATAGCGCGCCGATCGCGCCTGTCCCATGACCGCGCTCTTGGTGGCCGCGGCGCCGGTGAGCGGTGACGTATTGAGCAGCGCCGCGATCGCCTTCGCTTCGGCTTCGGCGCCCGGCAGCGGGCCGATATCGAGCGGCGGGCGGCCCGGCGCGGGCGTATAGGTGGGCATCACGGGATTGCCCACGATGACCGCGGCCCCCGACCCGCGCTGCGCCAGCTTGCGCAACGACGTGAGCGCGAGCGTCTGAACGGAAGGAGTCACCGAGACGGCGTAGCGCGTCACCAGCTGCCTGCCTGCCCGGTCCTCGAGCGCAGGAAATGGCACGACGAACAGCGCGCCCTGAGGAACCACGAGCAGCCGTGCGCCCTCCTGCGCCGGCAGCAGGTCCTCGACCGGCTCGATCAGCAGCCGGTGGAACTGGCGCAGTGCCGCCGCCGCTCGCGGCGACATCGGCCGGCCTTTCGCGGTCGTTGCCGCCGGCGCAGCGCCGCGTCCCGGAACATCGAGCGCCTCGCGCGCGCGATAGACCGCCGCGGTCAGCGGCAACGTGCCTTCGCCGAGGATACCGTCGAAGCCGCGCCGCCGGGCCGTGATTTTCCCATCGGGCGCCACCACCCAGATCGTCACGCCCACTTCCCGGTCGGGCATGCGGTCGGGCAGCCGGTTGGGCTCGGTATTGATCGAGTAGACGATGATCGTCGCGTTGCGTTCCGCCGCGGCGCGCCGCATGTCGGCCACGGTGGCCGGGCGGCTCGCGGCATCCGCTGCAGGATTGCTCATGCGTTCCTTGACCAGCGCCTGGTACGCGTCGCCCTCGTCCACGCGGTGCTTTCCGGCATAGGCGCGCGCTTCCTGCTGGGTCGGGAGAGTGACGCGCCCCTGGCGCTGGAACGAGCGGTCCGCGAGCGAGCGCGCGAGCACGCGCGCACGGCACTGTTCCGCGGCCTCCAGGGCGAGCTCCGGCGCGTTGGCCCGCGCGTGAATATCCTGGAGCAGGGCGCACGCGGGGCCGATGCGAAACAGCTCCCCGCTCATGAGCATGCCGGATTCCATTCCCGCGGTTGCGCTTTTCGGCATCTCGAGCCTGGGCATGTTGCCGCCCAGCGGGTCCCCCAGCTGGCGGGCCATGTCCTGCGTGAGCTCGAGTGCGCCCCGGGTCTGTCCTGCCAGCCCGACGAACTGGTCGCGGCCGCCGATCAGCTTCTGGAGCAGGGGCACCGCCTCGTCGCTGCGCCCGGCGCGGACGAGCGCCATGGCAACGTAGATGTCGGCGAGCGCGGCGTTGGGGCCGCGCATGGCCTCCGGCATCTCCGACACCGGCTCCGGACTGAGGAGCCTGGAGGCCTCCCGCAGGCTTTCCGCGGCGCGCCCGGGGTTGCCATCGTTGTAATCGATCAGGCCGCGCAGAAGCAGAAGCTCGCCGCGCCAGCCGCGCCGGCTGCGCTCCCGGCTCTCGGCGGCGTCCTCCTCGAGCGCCAGCTGCATGGCCTGCTGCGGCGAAGTGAACATCCCGGGCTGCCTGCGCGGCCCTGCCGCGGCCATCAGCTTGTCGAGAGCCGACAGGGTGCGGTCCACCGCTTCGCGTGCTTCTGAATTGCTGCCGGCGGCGATCAGGCTTTTCGCCATTTCCGTGGTGAAGCGGGCGCGCGTCAGGTCGTCGGGCGCCTGCGCCGCCGCCTGGCGCAACGCCTCCGCCGATTCGGCATAGCGCCCTTCGCCGAAGCGCGCGAGCCCGCTCCAGGCCCGCATTTCGGCCGGCGTAACCTGCTCGCGGCACGAGCCGAGCATCCACATCGCCGCGTGCACGGGTATGGGGCCGAGCCACGCGCCGTAGCTGGAGTCGGGGTTCTCGAGCACCTGCCGCAGCATGCCGCAGAACGATTCCCCGGACCCTGCGCTGGCCAGTGCCGGTTTCTCCGCGGGCGCAGGCTGGACCCGCGGGCAGCGCATCTGCTGCATCAACTGCTGCGGGTCGATGCCGCCGGGAAACTGCTGGCCGCGGCGCGCCATCGCCTCCAGCTGCGTGCAGTCGAGCCCCCGCGCGGCGCCTGGCATGTCTGCTCCCTGGCGCTGCATCATCTCCTCGAAACCCGGCGGAAGCTGAAATTGAGCGCCAACGGGACCGGTGAGCAACGCGGCAAGCAGCACGGCAAGGGCCGCCGGAAAGGTCCGGCCGGGCTCCGCGCGGTTCGGCAGGGGAAGGGGGGGCATGGCTGGCCGGGCGCCTGGGGGGTGGCGGGTAGTCTAGTGCCTTTTACGCTGCTGCCGGGGTCCGTTGTGTCGACGCAACAGGCCCCTCCGCGGCCGTGACGGATTTCCTCAGTACTCAGTTGAAATTTTCCTTCTAACCCTGTATTTTCAAACCCTATTTCTCGGCCGCGCCGCGGCCTGACCGGGGAGGGAAGCAAGTGGAACGGTGGTTTACCGCGCTGATTGCGGCGTGCGCGCTGGCGGGGAACGCGGTAGCCGCGCAGTCGGCTTCGATCGACCGCTCCAACGCCGCGGTCGCCGCGAAAGTCAGGGAGCTCAAGCTCAAGTCCACCAACGTCCTGGTGGTGGACCAGATCAACAAGCGTGTGCTCTACGCCAAGAAAGAGGAGCAGGTGGTGCCGATCGCTTCCATCACCAAGCTCATGACGGCGCTGGTCCTGATCGAGGCGAAGCTGCCGATGGACGAATGGATCGCCATCACCCGGGACGACTACGACAGGGTGAAGCGCCAGCCGTCGCGCCTGGGAGCGGGCACATCGATGTCGCGCGGGGACTTGCTCAAGATCATGCTGATGGCATCGGAAAATCGCGCCGCTGCGGCGCTGGCCCGAACCTATCCCGGCGGGGCCCCTGCGTTCGTCGCCGCCATGAACCAGAAGGCGCTCGAGCTCGGCATGTCGGAAACGCGGTTCGTCGACAGCTCCGGGCTTGCCGACGAGAACGTGTCCACGGCGCGCGACCTGGCGTGGCTGGTGGACGCGGCCTATCGCGAGCCGCTGATACGCGAGTACACCACCGACCGCTCGCACACGGTCGAGATCAACAGGGGCCGCAGGATGACGTTCGCGAATTCCAACCAGATGGTGCGCTACCGCCACTGGGACATCGGCCTGTCCAAGACCGGCTACCTCGACGCGGCGGGGCGCTGCCTCGTGATGCAGGCGACGATCGGCGCGACGCCGGTGATCATCGTGCTGCTGCATTCGTGGGGCAAGTTCTCGCGCATAGGCGACGCGAATCGCATCAAGTCCTGGATCGAAAGCAATTCGTCGCGCCAGCCGGCGGGCTGACCCCCTCCCTTCCCTCCCCCTTGTGAAGGGGGAAGGTTAGGGTAGGGTTCGAAACGGGCCCGGCGGGCCCGGATCCAAAACAAGACAACGAGGAGATCCGCCGATGGCGCGGACAGGTGCCGGCTATGCCTTTCACGACTTCCGCCCCGACACCGGCGGCTTCCTGGAGGACGTGCTGGCCGGGCTGGCGAAGCCGCGGAAGGAGCTGCCGCCCAAGTACTTCTACGACGCGCGCGGCAGCGCGCTGTTCGAAGCGATCTGCGAGCTTCCCGAGTACTATCTCACGCGCACCGAGGCCGCGATCATGCGCGGCCGCGGCGCCGAAATGGCCCGGCATCTCGGGCCCGGCTGCGTCCTGGTCGAGTTCGGCAGCGGCAGCGCGCGCAAGACGCGCATCCTCATCGAGGCAGCGGCTCCCGCGGCGTACGTGGCGATCGACATCGCGCGAGACCAGCTCGAGGCCACCGCCGCGGACCTCGCCCGCGACTTTCCCGGCCTGGAGGTGATCGCGATCTGCGCGGACTATTCGCGCCCGATCGCGCTGCCGCCGCTTGCCGCGCCGGGATCGCGCCGGCGCGTGATCTATTTTCCGGGCTCGACCATCGGCAACCTCGTGCCCGCCGAGGCCCGGGCTTTTCTGCGCAATGCCGGCAGCCTGGCGGGAGCGGGCGGCGGGCTCCTGATCGGGGTGGACCTCAAGAAGGACACGGCCCGCCTGAACGCCGCCTACAACGACGCACGCGGCGTCACCGCCGAATTCAACCTGAACCTGCTGGCCCGCATCAATCGCGAGCTCGGCGCCGCCTTCGATCTGTCGGGGTTCCGGCATTTCGCGTACTACAACGAGGCGCTGGGACGCATCGAGATGCACCTCGTCAGCACGAAAGCGCAGACGGTCACGATCGGCGGCGGCGTATTCCGGTTCCGGGCGGACGAGACCATCCACACCGAGAACTCCTATAAGTACTCGATACCCGAATTCCAGGAGCTCAGCCGCGGCGCCGGGCTGGCCCCGGTGGAATGCTGGATGGATGCCGAACAGCTGTTCGGCGTCCATTACCTGAAGGTGCCGGGATGAACCGCGCGAGGAAATCTCAACTGGGCCCGGGGAGTTTCTTGGCGCAAAATAGAACAAGGCCGGAATTACTGCCCAAGGAGAAAACAGTATGCGAGTGGCCGTCACGTTGATGCTGTTTGCGCTTGCCGTAGCGCAAGCGGAAACAGCATGGTCGCAGGGCTATCCGACGCGCCCGATCCGGCTCATCATCGCGGTGCCGCCGGGCGGCGCGGCGGATTTCACCGCTCGCATCGTCGGGCAAAAGCTGTCCGAGGCGCTGGGCCAGAACGTCGTGGGGGAGAACCGCGGCGGGGCCGGCGGTACCATCGCGTCGGACATCACCTCCAAGGCCAACCCCGACGGCCATACCCTGCTGTGGTCGTCGTCCACCACGCACGGGGTGGGGCCGGTGCTCTACACCAGGCTGCCGTACGACGCGCTCAGGGACTTCACGCACATTTCGCTCGCGACGAGCCTGCCGATGTACGTGGTGGCGCACCAGTCCGTGCCGGTCAGGTCGGTGAAGGAGCTGGTCGCGCTGGCGAAGGCGAAGCCGGACACGCTGCATTTCTACTCGTCCGGCAGCGGCGGCATGCCGCACCTCGTCGGGGAGATGTTCAAGTCGGCCACCGGCTCGCCCATCGTGCACGTTCCGTACAAGGGCAGCGGCCCGGGCGTCGTCGACCTGGCCGCGGGCAACGTGCAGCTCGCGTTCGATTCGCTGCCGTCCATCTTCCCGCACGTGCAGTCCGGGCGCGTCAAGCTGATCGCGACGGTCGGCAGGAAGCGCTCGAGCCTCTACCCCGAGCTGCAGACCCTCGCCGAGGCCGGCTATCCGCAGGTGGATGGCACGGTGTGGTACGGCATCTCCGGCCCGCCCGGCATCCCGCGGCCGGTGGTCGAGCGCATCAGCGGCGCGCTCAGGAAAATCCTCGCCCTGCCCGACGTCAGGCAGCGCTTCGGCCAGCAGGGCGCGGACGCCACCTACCTGCCGCCCCCCGAGTTCGTCGCGTTCATGAAAGCCGAATGGGCGAAGTGGGGACCGGTGGTGAAGGCCACCGGGGCCAGGGCCGACTGACAAGAGCGTGATTCGTGATTGGTGATTAGTGACTGGAGATCCCCTCCGACGTCCATCGGGCGTCCCGCAGCTCCTCGCCGTGACGTAGTTCATATTCTGGCCCGAGGACGGCTCCCCTTTCGACCGGCATAGCGCCGGGCTGACCATATACTGGACTTCCAGCCCATTGATTGCTGCGGTGCGGTAGAATACGCGCGTTGAATCCGTTCGCTTCGCGCAATTCCGCGTCCATCCTCCCATGCCGATTTACCTGATCGTCGTCACTTGCGTGCTGATCCACGCCGGCTTCGGCGGCGCCAAGGTGGCGCTGCCGCTGCACGCGCTGCACCTGGGGCTGGACGCGTTCACGGTCGGCATCATGATGGCGCTGTGGGCGCTGTGCCCGATGCTGATCGCGCTCTACGTGGGGAGGCTCGTCGACCGCGTCGGGCCGCGCGTGCCGATGCTGGCCGGCACCGCCGGGGTGGTGGTCTCGCTGCTGGTGCCGTATTTCTTTCCCTCGATCGTCGCGCTCTACGTGATGGCGATAGCGGTCGGCACCGCCTTCCAGTTCTTCTTCGTGCCGACGCAGGGCATTACCGGCGCCCTGGGCCGTCCGGAAGACCGGGCCCGCAATTATTCGTTGCTGGCCGTCGGGTTCTCGATCGCGTCGTTTCTCGGGCCGCTGATTGCCGGGTTTTCGATCGACTATTTCGGCCACCGCACCGCCTACCTGACCCTGGCGGCGTGCCCGGCCCTCGCGGTCCTGCTCCTCTGGATCAAGGGCGGCATGCTGCCCAAGGCCACGGTGGCGGCCGGCGCCGAAGGCAGGAAATCAAGCTCGTTCGACCTGCTGCGCAACCCGAAGCTGCGCAACGCGATCATCGCGAGCGGCTTGATATCGGTGGGATGGGACTTGTACCTGTTCTTCTTCCCGATCTACGGCCATTCGATCGGCCTGTCGGCGTCCGTGATCGGCGTCGTCATCAGCATGTTCGCCGTGGCGGTGTTCGCCATCCGGGTGGCACTGCCGACTCTTGCGAAGAAATGGAGCGAGTTCGAAATCCTGCTCTATGCCATCGGGTTCGCCGGCGCGGCGCTGCTGCTGTTCCCGCTGTTCCGCGACCCGTACCTGCTCGCGCTGGCGTCGTTCGTGCTGGGGCTCGGGTGCGGCGTGGGGCAGCCGATGTCGATGTCGCTGATCTACAGCCTGTCGCCGCCGGGACGCGCCTCGGAAGGCGCGGGGCTGCGCGTGACGTTCAACCATTTCACGCACCTGGTCGTGCCGCTCGCGTTCGGCGGTATCGGCACCGTCTTCGGCTTCGCTCCGGTGTTCGTTTCGTGTTCCGCGCTAATGCTCGGCGGCAGCTGGTACGGCCACTTCACCGAGCGCCGGGCGGCACGCGCCGCGCACTGACGCACTCGTCATTCCCGCGCAGGCGGGAATCTAGGGCAATCGAAGTAGGACTGGGTCCCCGCCTCCGCGGGGAGGCGTTAGCGCTCGACGCGGTCGAGAAACCCCGTCATCGCCTTGTTGAATTCCGCCGTCTGCTCGATGTTCGAGAGATGGGCGGCGGAGGGAATGACCTTCAGCTCCGAGCCGGGCAGGTTCTGGTGGATGGCGCGCGCCGCCTCGACCGGCGTGCCCATGTCCTGCTCGCCGACGATGACCAGCGTCGGGCATTTGATCGTCTTCAGGCGGTCGGTGAGGTCGATCTTCGAAATCGCGTGGCAGCAGCCGACGAAACCGGCGACCGGGGTCTTGCGGATGCCGTCGCCGATGCGGCCGATCACGTCCGGATGCGCCTTGCGGTAGGGCTCGGTGAACCAGCGCCCGAGCGTGCCATCGACCAGCGCTCCCATGCCTTTGGTCTGCGCGTTCTGGATGCGCTCGTTCCACATCTTCGCGGCGTCGGGCGGCCGGCGGCTGGTGGTGTCGGCGAGGACCATGCTCTGGAATACGCCGGGGTACTTGAGCGCGAATGTCTGGCCGATCATCCCGCCCATGGACAGGCCCGCCCAATGCGTCTGCCTGATCTTGAGCGCGTCGAGCAGCCCTTTCACGTCGTCCGCGAGCTGGTCGAGCGTGTACTCGCCGGCCGGCGCGCTCGACTGGCCGTGGCCGCGCGTGTCGTAGCGCAGCACTTTGAATTTCTTCGTGAGGGCCGGCATTTGCGGGTCCCACATGTGCAGGTCGCACGCGAGCGAGTGACTCATCGTGAGCCAGGGGCCGTTGCCCTCGATTTCGTAGTTGATATCGATGCCGTTTGCCTTGACTTTCATGGATCCTCCGGGGGTGGACAGGCGCCAAGTATATAAAGTCGAAAGTCGAAAGTCGAAAGTCGGAAGGGGGAAGACGGAAGGGCGGGCATGGCTGCCGGAGCAAAACTTCACCGCCGCCACGGTGTCACAGCCGTTGCGCCAATAACGCGCGCGAAGGGAGAGACCATGAAATCGACAGGGTGGCTGGCGATGGTGCTGCTTTTTTCAATATCCGCGCTGGCGGACGACCGTGAAACCTACAACCGCCGCGCGGCGGAAGCCGACATGACGGCGTTCCGCACGCTCGATCTCAACCGTGACGGCGTGCTGACGCGGGACGAAGTGCTGGCAGATCTCAATTTCGGGCCCCGTTTCAACGACATCGACATCGACCGGAACGGAGTGGCCACGCGCGAGGAGCTGCGGCGCTACATCGAGCAGGCCTACGGGGTGGTGGTCACGGAGACGAACCAGCTGGTCATACAGCTGAGCCCGCCTACCGCACGATGATGGTGAGACCGGAGTCGCCGCGCAACAGCGACACATTGTAGGGGCCCTTGCCGGCGCCCACGGATTTCTGGAACTGGGCGAGCGTTTGCACGCGCCGCCCATTCACCGCGTAGATGAGGTCGGCGGGCCTGAAGCCGGCCTGGTAGGCGCGGCTCCCTTCCTCCACCGCCGCCACGATCAGCCCGCCGCCCCGCAGCTGCCGGTAGAGCGGGCTGCCTTTCTCGATTTCCACCACGCTCATGCCCGGCAATTGCGGCACGGACTTGCCCTCGGTGGTGGCGGGCTTCGCCGGCGGGGCGATGCGGGTGCGGATGCTACGCGCTTCCTTTCCGCGCAGCACGCGCAGCTCGACTTCCTCGCCCACCGGCGTCAGGCCCAGGCGCGCGCGCAGCTCCGCCGCCGCGCGCACCGGCCGTCCGTTCAGCGCGACCACCACGTCCTGCTCGCGCAGCCCGGCTTTTTCCGCCGGGGAGCCCGCGTGCACCCCGGCGATGGCGACGCCTTCCTGCACGCCGACGCCGAGCTTGGCTGCAATAGCGGGCGTGAGGTCCACCATGTCGATGCCGAGACGCCCGCGCCGCACTTCGCCGAAGCGCGCGATCTGGTCCATCACGATGCGCGCCATGTTCGAGGGGACGGCGAAGCCGATGCCGACGTTGCCGCCGGCGGGACCGATGATCGCGGTGTTGATGCCCACCAGCTCGCCGCGCAGGTTGATGAGCGCGCCGCCCGAGTTGCCGGGATTGATCGAGGCGTCGGTCTGGATGAAGTCCTCGTAGCCCTCGGGCGACAGCCCGCTGCGTCCCAGCGCGCTGACGATGCCGGAAGTGACCGTTTGCCCGATGCCGAACGGGTTGCCGATGGCGATCACGTAGTCGCCGACCTGGAGGGCGTCCGAGTCGCCGAAGCGGATGGCGGTGAGGTTCTTCGCCTCGATCCGGAGCAGGGCGATGTCGGTGCCGGGGTCGGTGCCGACGAGCTTGGCCGGGACCACCCGGCGGTCCTTGAGCGTGACGATGACCTGCTCCGCGTTGCGGATGACGTGGTGATTGGTGAGCACGTAGCCGCGCTCCGCGTCCATGATCACGCCGGAACCGGCCGCCTGCTCCTGGCGCTGCGGCGGGCGATCGGGCAGGTTGAAGAAGCGGCGGAAAAACGGGTCGCGGAACAGCGGATTGTCCTCGAGCGGCGAGCGGGTGATCACCGAGATGTTCACCACCGCCGGCGTCACCTCGTTGACGAGCGGCGCCAGCGTGGGCATCCCGCGGGCGTCAACCTGTGGCTGCGCCGCATACGCGCTTGCGAACAGCGCGGGCAGCAGTGCGAATAGAACGGAGCGAGTCATGCCCGTCGAATCACGAATCACAATTCACGAATCACGCCTTATTTTAGTATTTGGAACAGGTTGTTGAAATCGTCCGTCCACACCCCCAGCCCGGGGATCTCATCGACCGCGCTGACCGCTTTGGCGATCTCCTCGCGCGCGAGCAACGCCGGGTCGCGCGTGACCAGCACCCAGTCGGTGCGAGCGAGCTCGCTCCCTTCCGCGTCATCGGCGATGAGCGCCGCGTGCAAGCCGCCGGCGTCCGCGACGCGCTTCACTACGGGCGCGAGGTCCAGGAAGCGGTTGGTCACGTGGAAGGCCACCACGCCACCGGGTTTCAAGTGCCTGAGGTAGACCGCCATCGCCTCGCGCGTGATCAGGTGGACCGGGATCGAGTCGCTCGAGAAGGCATCGATCACCAGCACGTCGTAGTTCTGGGGCGGCTCGCGCTCCATCGAGAGCCGCGCATCGCCCAGCACGTGCTCGATGGCCGCGCTGCTGTCGGACAGGAAGGTGAAATCGCGGCTCGCGACCTCGACCACCTGGGGATTGATCTCGTAGAAACGGTAGACGTCTCCCTTGCGCCCGTAAACCGCCAGGGTGCCGGTGCCGAGCCCCACCACGCCCACGCGGGTGCCGGTGCCGTCGAGCGCCTTGAGCACGCGCCCGATGCCCGAAGTCGTGCCGTAGTAGGTGGTAGGCTCCCCGCGCCGCTCCAGCGACAGGTACTGCTCGCCGTGCATGATCACGCCGTGCATGAGCCGCCGCGTCGCATCCTGGTCGTCCGCGCCGCCGATGTCCTTCACGCGCAGCGTGCCGTAGAAATTGCGCGTCATCACCAGGGCGTCGCGAGAGAGGTACTGGATGTAGGAGTACACATGGAAGCCCGTGAAGCCGGCCGCGGCGAGCGCCAGCATCGGCACGGCCTGGTGCATGGAGCGGGTGGCGTAGGCGGCGATCAGCAGCGTCACGATCAGTCCGGCCCCGAACTCGTAATAAGTGTTGAACACTTTCACCGCGGCGAGTCCCACCGCGATGCCGCCGAGCGCGCCGCCCAGGGACACCATGAGATAGAAGCGTGTGAGATAGCGCGGCGCCGGCTTGGACGCGGCGAGCTCGCCGTGGAAGAACATGCACATCAGGAACAGGCCCACGAGCCCGAGCGGCACCGCTTCCTTGAGGTCCATGATGCCGCGCTCCTCGTGCATGGCCCACGCCATCGCGCAAACGATCGCCAGCAGCGGCCCGATGAGTATGCGGCGCTGGTACCAGCCGCGCCCCTCGAAGCAGAGGATGAAGGTCAGCAGGTAGAGCGTGAGCGGGAGAATCCACAGGAACGGCACCGACGCCACGTCGTGCGTGATGTGATTGGTCACGGCGAGCAGCATGCCCGCGCCCATCGCCGAGAGCAGCAGCCACCACAGGTAGTCGCGGGGTCCCGGCGGCGGCCCGGAAAGCTCCGTCGGCGCGTCATGGACGTCCGGCCCGGGCTGGCGGCGCAGGCTGTAGAGTGCGGACGCGGCGCACAGCGCCACGAACGCGACGTAGGCGGCGCTCCAGCCCCAGGACTGGACCCGGGTCGTGACCCAGAACTCGAAGAAGAAGGGATAGGAGAGGAGCGCGAGCAGCGAGCCGAAATTGGACAGCGCGAACAGCCGGTAGACGGTGCCAGCGGGAAAGCTGCGCGCGAACCAGGCTTGCACCAGCGGCCCGGTGGTCGAGAGCAGGAAGTAGGGCAGCCCGATGGTGACGGTGAGCAGGCCGAGGATGCGCCAGGCGGGGTCCTCGTCGCCGGCGGGCTTCCAGGCTGCGCCGGGGATAATGGGCAGCGAGGCCAGGCTCACGACGAGCAGGGCGATGTGCAGGACCGCCTGCTTGCGCGCGGCGAGCTTGCGTATGGTCCAGTCCGCGTAGGCGTAGCCCGCGAGCAGCAGCACCTGGAAGAACACGAGGCACGTGGTCCAGACCGCGGCCGAGCCGCCGAACCACGGCAGGATCTGCTTGGCGATGATCGGCTGGACCAGGAACAGCAGGAACGCGCTCGTGAATATCGTGAAGGCGTAGAGAATCATGCGGCGGGTGCGCGCGAAAAGCGCGTATTATACCGGCGCGCTGCCGCGCCGCCGTCAGTAATCCTTTTCAACCACAGATGGACACAGATGAACACAGATAACCATTGTGTTCTTGGATTCTCGTTTTTCATCCGTGTGTATCTGTGTTTATCTGTGGTTAATTTGTTTTTGAATGTGCTCTAGAACGTTTCTGTCCATATTCGCGTTGACGGCGGCGCTGGCGTGGAACGGCGATGCGCGTGCGGTGTGCCCGAGCCACGAGTTCATCAACACGATCCTGCGGTTCCAGGAAGCCCGGGAGCCGGTGCGGGGCCTGCGCACGGATTTCTCGATGCGCGACGCGGAATGCGGGCGCCGGCGGCTGGTGGAAAAGCTGGAGTCCAGCGAAAACCGCATCGTCGGCTACAAGGCGGGCCTGACCAACCGGGCGCTGCAGGAGCGCTTCGGCGTTGCGAGCCCGGTGCGCGGCGTGCTGCTCGAGAAGATGTTGCTGGCGGACGGCGCGGCCGTGTCGTTCGAATTCGGCGCGCGCCCGATGTTCGAGGCGGACTTGCTCGTGATAGTGAAAGACGCCGCGATCCACAAGGCGGCGACGCATGTCGAGGTGCTGCGCTCGCTCTCCATGGTCGTCCCGTTCATCGAGCTGCCGGACCTGCTGGTCGCCGAGGG
>JBIOVQ010000343.1:0-9045 GCA_044867805.1 Burkholderiales bacterium
GCGTTCCGGCAGGAGGTATTGGCTGCGGCGCTGCTCATCCCGGCGGCGTTCTTCCTGCCTGCGGGCGGCATGGGCAAGGCGCTGATGATCGCGGCGGTGCTGCTGGTGCTGATCGTGGAGCTGCTCAACTCCGCCGTCGAAGCGGCGGTAGACCGCATCTCGCTCGAGGATCACAAGCTCGCCAAGCGCGCCAAGGACATCGGCAGCGCGGCGGTGTTCCTTTCCCTCATCAACGTGCCGGTGGTCTGGCTGCTCGTTCTCTTTGGCTAACAACAGCCGCCAGCCGCCAGTCACCCCTTCTTCAGGCTGTCGCGGATTTCCCGCAGCAGGGCGATCTCTTCCGGCGTCGCCGCCGGTTTTTTCTCCTCCTGGAGCTTGAAGCGCAGGAGCGCGCGGATCAGCAGGAACACCGCGAACGCGACGATCACGAACGAGACCAGGGTATTGAGGAACATCCCGTAGTTGAACGTGACCGCACCCGCCCTTTGCGCCGCCTCCACCGTGAGGTAGGGGCCGGCGGCGGCCGCGCCCTCCCTGAGCACCACGAACAGGTTGGAGAAATCGACCTTGCCGAGCAGGAGCCCGATCGGCGGCATGATCACGTCCTTCACCAGCGAGTCGACGATCTTGCCGAAGGCGGCGCCGATGATGATGCCCACCGCCATGTCCACCACGTTGCCGCGTACCGCGAATTCCTTGAACTCTTTCAACATAGGCTGCGCTCCTTTGGTCTGCGAGATGCGAGATGCGAGATGCGATATACGAGATGCGGGATTCTAGCTACCGGTTCGCGTTGCGGATACGTTGCGGTTTGATTGCAGCGGGGTGACGTTGTTTGTTATCAGGCCGCAGGCGGGGAAGCCTAAGCTGCAGCCTGAGGTGTCACCAAAAAATCATTAATTCTTCACGGGATTTACTTCGCGCTAGGCCACCCTGCGCGCCATGGATAGCGCGCAGATGCTGCTGCAGCAGTTGCCCACGAGCCTGCGCAGCCTGCGCATCGCGATCGTGACCGAGACTTATCCGCCGGAAGTGAACGGTGTCGCCATGACCATCGGACGCCTCGTCGCCGGGCTGCAGAGCCGGCAGCACCAGGTGCAGCTCGTGCGCCCGCGCCAGGGCCGCGCCGACAGCCCGGCGAGCCGGCCCAACTTCGAGGAAGTGCTCAAGGCAGGGGTGCCGATCCCGCGCTACGACGCGCTCAGGATGGGACTGCCGGCCAAGCAGGCGCTGGTCCGGCTGTGGTCGCTGAAGCGGCCGGACATCGTGCACATCGTGACCGAGGGGCCGCTCGGCTGGTCGGCGCTTGCCGCGGCGCACAAGCTGAAGCTGCCGGTATCGACGGATTTCCACACCAACTTTCACACCTACAGCAAGCACTACGGCATCGGCTGGCTCAGGAAGCCGATCGCCGCCTATCTGCGCAAGTTCCACAACCGGGCGCTGTGCACCATGGTGCCGACCGAGGGCATGCGCAACGAGCTGGAGCGCCTCGGCATGAAGAACCTGCGCGTCGTCTCGCGCGGCGTGGACACCGCTCTGTTCTCGCCCGGCCGGCGCAGCTCCCAGCTGCGCGGGAGCTGGGGCGCGGGCAGCAACGACGTGGTGGCGCTCTACGTCGGGCGCATCGCCCCGGAAAAAAATCTTCCCGTGGTGCTGCGCGCCGCCGAAGCCATGCGCGCGGCGGACCCCCGGGTGCGGCTGGTGCTGGTCGGCGACGGACCGGACCGCGCCGCCCTGCAGGCGCGCCATTCCGCGCACGTGTTCGCCGGCATGCGCACCGGCGAGGACCTCGCCGCGCATTTCGCCTCCGGCGACGTCTTCCTGTTTCCGAGCACGACCGAGACCTACGGCAACGTCACCATGGAAGCGATGGCCAGCGGGCTCGCGGTCGTCGCCTACGACTACGCGGCGGCGGCCAGGCACATCCGGCACGAGATGAACGGCCTGCTCTCGAAATTCGACGACGCGGACGCGTTCACGCGGCTTGCCGCCGGCCTCGCACGCGATCGCGAGCGGGTCAAGCGCCTGGGCGCGGCCGCCCGGGCGGTCACCGAGAAGCTCGACTGGTCCTGGATCGTCGGCGAGTTCGAGAGCGCGCTGCTCGAGCTCGCCGCCAACGGACGCGACCATGAACCTGCTGGCTTACCCGCTTGAGCGCATCGCCCGCTGGGACGGGGCGGTCGCGCTGCGGCTGAACCGCGGCGCCGGCCGCAGCCGGTGGGTGTGCGCGGCCTTTCGCGTGGTGAGCCGGCTGGGCGACGGTATCGCCTGGTACGCGCTGATGCTGGCGTTGCTGCTGCGCTTCGGGGTGGACGCCGTGCCGGCCGTGCTTCACATGATAGCCGCGGGACTCGCCTGCACGGCCCTCTACAAGATCATCAAGAGCGGAACGGTGCGGCCGCGACCCTACCAGGCGCAGCCAGGCATCATGCTGTTCGCCGCCCCGCTCGATCACTTCAGCTTTCCCTCGGGGCACACGCTGCACGCCGTGGCTTTCACGCTGGTGGCCCTGGTCTACTATCCCTGGCTTGCGTGGTTTGCCGTGCCCTTCACGCTGCTGGTGGCCGCCTCGCGCGTGATGCTCGGGCTGCATTACCCGAGCGACGTGCTCGCCGGCGTGGCCATCGGCGCCGCGGTGGCCGCGCTGTCGTTCTGCATCTGACCTACAGCGTTCCTCAAGACCACCAACAGCACAAGCAACCGCCGATGAACGCCGATAAACGCCGATACATCGACACAACCCCCTGCCGTATTCGGGTTCGAGATCGGCGTGAATCAGAGGCTCATCTGTGGTTCAACGCTGCCTTCCGCGACTTCACACAGTTCAACGTGATTTTGCGAGGCGCCAGCAAGACCGGCTGTTGATAAACGCGGCGCAGCATCCCCGCTCATGATGGTTTTGGGGGTCGATTTATCTGCGTTCATCTGCCTCTATCTGCGGTTCCTTCCGGACTCTTGAAATTGGCTGTTAGAAAAAATCCTGCGGCAGGGGAAGGCGGGATCCGATCCCGCGCGGCGGCGGGAGGTCCCGCCGCCCGGGAGTCGCCTGCGCGACCTCGGGGTGCCACACCGGCGCGTCGCCCTCGATCAGCCGGTTGATCTGTCCGAGCCGCGCGGCGGTTTCGCCGGCGTACCAGTCCAGGCGCCGCTCGAGCCGCGCATCCAGCGCGCGCGCGCCGTTGCGCAGCGCCTGCGGCAGGCGCGAAGCGCGCAGCAGCTTTTCTCCGTTCGTCAGCCAGCGCAGGACGCGCCGCGACGCGGCGTTGCCGCAGCCGAAGTGCTCCCCGGCGTACTCCGCCAGCAGGCGGTGATGGCGCCGCAAGAGGTCGGCGGGCCGCGCGAGCAGGTGGGGCGTCACGTGCGCGTCCATCATCCACTCGGACGCGGCGTGGGTCACGACCGGCTGGTCGAGCCACAGCTGCTCGTGCGCCGGCACGAAATGATTGTGCGCGACGACGTCGCACAGCAGGTGGCTCGCGTAACCGACCGCCACGGCGCGCGTCTCGTCATCATGCGCCGCGGCGAGCAGGCGCCTCGCGGCCGACCACTGGTGGGTGGTGGCGAGCCGCTGCGCGCCGGCCGCCCGCGCGAAAAGAGCGACGTCCGGCAGGCAGGCCGCGGCGAGCATCAGGTCCGGCAGGCGCGCCACCGCGCGGCGAAAGCGCGGGTCGGCGAGGGGAACGGCCCAGACCAGCAGATGGGAGAAATAGACGTGGGTGTGAAGCCCCCAGGCGAGGGCGTCTTCGCAAAAGAGCGCCAGCGGCAGCAGGCAGGCGAGACGGGAGGCGATCTTGGCCACGCCCGCACTGTGCCGCCCTGGTACGAAGAAGCAGTGACGCTGAAGTGAAACATTTGCGACAGGCCCGGGCGTTGCGCGAGCTTCCTCGCGTGAAATGGCACGCGGTTATAATTCCGTCACACTTCCCCGCCATTCCCGATCCATGCGCATACTGATCTGCGGCTCGATCGCGTACGACACCATCATGGTGTTCCGGGACCGCTTCAAGAACCACATCCTGCCCGACCGGCTGCACATCCTGAACGTCGCGTTCCTGGTGCCGGACCTGCGCCGCGAGTTCGGCGGCTGCGCCGGGAACATCGGCTACAACCTGGGGCTGCTCGGCGGCGAGCCGCTCATCATGGCCACCGTCGGCGATGATTACCTTCCCTACGACGAGCGGCTGACGAAATTGAAGCTGCCGCAGGACCACGTCCGCAGGATCCCCAACACCTTCACCGCGCAGGCGTTCATTACTACCGATCTCGACGACAACCAGATCACGGCGTTTCACCCCGGCGCCATGAACTACTCTCACCTGAACCACGTGCAGGCGGCGAAGGACGTCAAGCTGGGCATCGTCGCGCCCGACGGCCGCGAGGGCATGCTGCAGCACGCGCGCGAGTTCGATGCTGCCGGCATTCCCTTCGTCTTCGATCCGGGGCAGGGCCTGCCGATGTTCAGCGGCGAGGAGCTGGCGCGGTTCGTGGACTTGGCGAGCTTCGTCACGGTCAACGACTACGAAGCCGAGATGCTGCAGGAACGCACCGGCAGCCGGCTCGAGGAGCTGGCAAGGAAGGTCAAGGCGCTGGTAGTGACGCTGGGAGCGCGCGGCTCGCTCATCATGACGAACGGGCAGCGGCTCGAGATTCCGGCGGTCCAGGCGCGGCACGTCCTGGATCCGACCGGGTGCGGCGACGCCTTCCGCGCCGGGCTGCTCTACGGCATCGCGGCCGGCTTCGACTGGGCGGTCAGCGGCCGGCTCGCTTCGCTGCTCGGCTCGATCAAGATCGCGCAGCGCGGCGGCCAGAACCATCACTTCACGCGCGACGAGATCGCGCAGCGCTACAAGGAGGCCTTCGGCTCGCGGCCGTGGTGAGAGGCAGTGAATAGTGATTGGTGAATGGTGATTGGAGAAAGCCACCGGACTTTTAGAGAGTTCTTCTTCCCATTCACTACTCACCAATCACGCTGTTGGGTGGATGAAATGACGAGATTTCCTATCGCGCTGGCGCTTGCAGCATCGTTGTTCGCGGGCTGCGCGAGCTCACCGGAGGGAAGCGATGCCGAGCCGGTGGGGCGCGAGCGAGTGCCCGCCGCGCAACCGGAGAAAACGGAATACGGCGGCGTGGTGGAATCCGTCCGCGAGGTCGAGGTGGAAGGCGAGCGCAGCGCGGTGGCGCCGATGGCCGGCGCCGTCATCGGCGGGGCCGCCGGGTCCGGCGTCGGGCGCGGCCGGGGCGCGGCGGCAGGCGGCGTAGTCGGGACGGTGGTAGGGGCGGTCGTCGGGGAATCCGTGGCCCAGGGCGCGCCGCGCCTGGCGCTCGAGATCACCGTGCGTCTCGACGAAGGACGCGTCATCGCCGTGACGCAACCCGTCGGCAAGGAATCCTTCAAGACCGGCGACCGCGTGCGCGTCGTGTCGGACGGGCGCGTTGCCCGCGTGGAGAAATAGGCGAGGCTACTCTTCGCTCGCTGTTCCCGCCAGCTCGGGACAATCGCAGCTGAACAGCCGGCGGTCCTCCAGCCGCAGCGCGCTCAAGGCGCGCCCCCACACGCAGCCGCTGTCTAGGCACACGACGTCCTCGCGCACGAGCAGCCCGTGCGAGGCCCAGTGACCGAAGAGGATGGTGACGCCGCGGCTTGCGCGCTGCGGCACGTCGTACCACGGCATGTAGCCCTTCGGCACGCGATCGAGCCCCATCCGGTAGCTCAACTCGAGCGCGCCGTCGGCACTGGTGACCCGCATGCGCGCCATCGCGTTGACCACCACGCGCAGGCGGTCGGTGCCCGCCAGGTCGTCGCTCCAGCGACTCGGCTCGTTGCCGTACATGTCGCGCAGGAATTGCCGGTAGCCCGGCGCGCGCAGCGCCGCTTCCACCTCGCGCGCGAGGGCGGCCGCCTGGGAGAGAGTCCATTGGGGCAGGAGCCCGGCATGCACCATCGCGTAGCCGTTCCCGACGTGAAGCATTTTCTGCCGCCGCAGCCACGCCAGCAGCTCGTCCCGGTCGGGCGCGGCCAGTATGTCGCCGTCGGTGTCGCCGCGGTGGGGCCTGCGGATGCCTTCCGCCACCGCGAGCAGGTTGAGGTCGTGGTTGCCGAGCACGGTGACCGCCCGGTCGCCCAGCCCCTTCACGAAGCGCACCGTGGCGAGCGACTGCGGGCCGCGATTGACGAGATCGCCGACGAACCACAGCACGTCGCGGCGCTCGTCGTAGCCCGCGCGCTCGAGCAGCCGCATCAGCTGGTCGTAGCAGCCCTGGATGTCGCCGATTGCGAGAGTAGCCATGAGGCGTGAATCGTGAATCGTGAATCGTGAATCGAGATCAGACAAAAAAGCGCGGCACTTGCCGCGCCCTGCCAATCACAAGTCACCAATCACGAATCACGTATTACTTCACCAGGCCGACCATGTAATCCACCGCCGCCCGGACATCCGCGTCGGCCAGCGAGGGATTGCCGCCCTTGGGCGGCATGGCGTTCTTGCCCTTGATCGAGCTCGCGTAGAGCGCCTTCATGCCGGACTTGAGCCGCGCCGCCCATGCGGGCTTGTCGCCGGCCTTGGGTGCGCCGGCCACGCCGGCCGCGTGGCACACCGTGCAGGTGGCGTCGTATATGGACTTGCCCTTTCCGGCAGCCGCGCTGCCGGCGGCGGTTTTCGCGCCAGGCGCCGCCGCGGCCTTGCCCGGGACCGGCGCTGCAGTAACCGATGCCGCGGGCCTGGGCTGACTGGGGTCGACCGCGACCTCGCCCACCGGCTTTAGCCGTTTTGCAATCGCCTCGTCCGACATCGCGGGATTGCTCTTGCTGACGTCGACGCTGCTGGTGACGAGCTGCGTGATCATCACGATCAGCGTGATCGGCACGACGAACGCGGCCACAACGACCGCGATCAGCTGCGGCGGCGTCCTGATCGGCGAGGAATGTTCTTCGGTGTGAGGTTCGGCCATGGCGGCGGAGGCGGCAAATCGCAGCGCGGGATTATAGCCCAACACGCGCCGATCGACGCCTAAAACCTTGATTTCGGGGCTTAAGTCGTTGCACGCCTGTGCTAGAATTCCGGCCATTCGCGCCCGTAGCTCAGAGGATAGAGTGTTGGCCTCCGAAGCCAAAGGTCGTGGGTTCGACTCCCGCCGGGCGCGCCAGAGTCAGTGCAGAGCGCGGAGTGCAGAGTGCAGAATAAGAGCCGTCCCGCACCCAGTTCTGCAATCCGCACTTTGCGCTACAGAGAAGTGCTCGAGTCCGTCACCGGCTGCTTCTTCGTCCTCACGGACAGGAAGTCGCGGATCAGGCGGTCGTGATAGTGACGGCTTGGCGCGGGTGTCCAGCTTCATCCCCTGCGGCGCGGAACGTTTTCCATGCCTAACCACAAACCGTACGATGTCCTGATCGTCGGCGGCGGTCACAACGGGCTCACCTGCGCGTGCTACCTCGCCGCCGCGGGATATAGGGTGAGGGTGCTCGAGCGCCGCACCGTCGTCGGCGGCGCCGCCGTGACCGAGGAGTTTTTTCCCGGTTTCCGCAACTCCGCCGCCGCCTATACCGTCAGCCTGCTGCATCCCAAGGTGATCCGCGACCTGCGTCTCGCCGAGCACGGGCTGAAGATCGTCGAGCGGCCGATCGCCAACTTCCTGCCGCTCACCCCGAAGTCCTACCTCAAGATCGGCAACGCGCTGGGCCAGACGCAAACCGAGGTGGGCCGGTTCTCGACGCGCGATGCCGAACGGCTTCCCGACTACTATGGGATGCTCGAGCGCGCCGGCAACGTGCTGCGCGGGATGCTGCTCGAGACCCCGCCCAACGTCGGCGGCGGCACGCGCGACTGGCTGGCGGCGCTGCGCGTCGGCTACCGCATGCGCAAGGTCGGCATGGCCGCGCGCCGCGACTTCCTCGACCTCATGACCAAGAGCGCGGGCGACGTGCTCGACGCCTGGTTCGAATCAGATGCCATCAAGGCCGCCTTCGGCTTCGACGCCGTGGTCGGCAACTACGCCAGCCCCTACGCGCCCGGCAGCGCTTACGTGCTCCTGCACCACGTGATCGGCGAGGTCAACGGCCGGCGCGGGGCGTGGGGCCACGCGGTGGGCGGCATGGGATCGATCACCCAGGCGATGGCGCAGGAGGCGGAGCGCCGTGGCGTCGAGATCACCACGCGCTGCGAGGTCCACAAGGTCTGCGTGGACGGCCGCGGAGCGCAGGGCGTGCAGCTCAAGGACGGCAGCATGGTGGACGGGCGCTGCGTGGTGGCCAACGTCAATCCCCGGCTGCTGTTTCTCAAGCTCGTGGACGACGGCGTGCTCGAGCCGGATTTCGTGCGGCGCGTCCGCCGCTACAAGTGCGGGTCCGGGACGTTCCGCATCAACGTCGCGCTCTCCGAGCTGCCCGATTTCACCTGCCTTCCCGGCAAGCACCTGCAGGCGCACCACCAGTCGGGCATCATCATCGGGCCCTCGCTTGCCTACATGGAGCAGGCCTACTTCGACGCGCGCACCTACGGCTGCTCGCGCGCGCCGATCATAGAGATGCTGATTCCTTCCACTGTGGACCCGACGCTCGCGCCGCCCGGCAAGCACGTGGCGAGCCTGTTCTGCCAGCATTTCGCCTACGACCTGCCCAACAAGCTCGATTGGGACGAGATCAAGGAACCTGCCGCCGACATGGTGATGGATACCGTTGCGCGCCACGCTCCCAACTTCAAGGCGGCGGTGATCGGCCGCAAGATCCTGTCGCCGCTCGACATGGAGCGCGAATACGGGCTCACCGGCGGCGACATCTTTCACGGCGCGCTGACGCTCGACCAGATCTGGAGCGCGCGCCCCGTGCTGGGGCACGCTGACTACCGCACCCCCATCGCGGGACTCTACCTGTGCGGGGCCGGCACTCATCCCGGAGGCGGGGTGTCGGGGCTGCCCGGGCACAACGCGGCGCGCGAGATCGTGCGCGACCTGCGCCGGCGCAGGAAGTGATGATCAAAGCAACCGCAGATAAACACAGATAAACGCCGATGAGAGAACGAAACCCTCGACGCAAAGCCGCAAAGGCGC
>JBIOVQ010000344.1:0-41866 GCA_044867805.1 Burkholderiales bacterium
CCACAGCACGGCCGCGCCGATCAGCGCGGACGCACTTTTGTTGACCCCGAGCGGATGCTCGAGCGCAATCGCTGCATAGGCCAGAACAAAGATGGCGGCGATTGCGATCAGCAAGACAGGGCTCGACGGGTTGGATCAGCGAGACAGGCGCGCGAGCAGGCTCGACGTATCCCAGCGCTTGCCGCCCATCTTCTATTAGACAGTCATCAGCGGATGACATACATCCACGTTTATCGGCGACCGATCCTGCCGCTGCCTGATGAATCCATCCAAATTGTGCAAGGATTCAGGGCATCAAGGAAAACCGCATGACCCCTGATGGCCGCCGACCTAAAACAGGAACGGAACAGGGGGTTGTCTAAGTGTTATCCGCGTTCATCTGCGTTCATCGGCGGTTGCTTCTACTGCTTATCGGAGCGCATTGCGCAATTCGGCCGCGCGCCCTGCATCGATCCGCCCGTCGGATTCGGCGAGCTCCACCGCCAGCATCCCCAGCCCGCGATACAGCTCCCCCATCTCGCGGTTCCAGCCGCGCACCAGGTCGAGCTGGCGCTTGATGGTCGCGGCATCCCCGCGCGAGATCGGGCCGGTCAGCGCTTTCGCCGGTCCCTTGTCGAAGATCGCGTCCACGGTCTCGCGCACCATCGGCTCGAGCGCCTTGAGCGACGCCGCGCGCGGAATGCCGGCCTTCTCGTGGGCGCGCAGCGCCGCCTCGATCAGGGCGACCAGGTAGTTGCAGGCGAATACGCCGCCCGCGTGATAGACGGGCTTCGAGTCGGGAGCGATGTCGAATACCTTCGCGCCGATCTTCTCGAACGCGGGCCTGAGCACCCTGAGCGCTTCCCGGTCGCCCTCGGCGGCGCAGAATGTCCCCGGGAAAGACTGCACCGCCGCCTCGGCGTCGGTGAAGGTCTTGATCGGGTGCACGCTCGCGATTCGCGCGCCCTGCCCGCGTGCCGGGCCGAGCGCGCTCGAAGGCGTCGCGCCGCTCACGTGAAACACGATGTCGTCAGGCGTGATCTTGCCGGAAGCGGCGAGCGTCGCGCAGCTCGGAACGATCGCGTCGTCCCGCGTCGCGATCATCCACACGTCGGCGCCGCGCATCTCATCGAGGTGCCCAACGGGCCGGCCGGCACCGATGAATTTCGCGCCCTGGGCCGCGCTTTCGCGCGAGCGCGTCAGCACGTCCTGGATCTCGAATACGCCGGCCTGCGCCCACATCCTGCCGCAGGCACGCCCCACGCGACCGGAGCCGATGATGTTGAGCGCTTTCGCGCCTGTGCCCCTCGCCACCGGTCAGCGCCCGCCGGTCAATGTATCTGGAGCAGCTGGCGCACCAGCGTCCGCCATTCCTTGGCGAGCGTGGCCCGCGGCCGTTTCGCGCCGGCCCTGTAGTACCAGTAGTCGGCGTTCACGATATCGCCCTCCTTGCGATGGAGGAAGGCGTGCACCCGCGCGGCGGCCCGGCCGTCCTGGGCGGCAACGATCTCGTGCGCCCGTTTCCAGTTGCCGCGGCCGGCGTGCCACAACGCGCGAAGCGGCTGGGCGACTCCCCGCGGGGGCCGTTCCGCCCGGAGCGAAGCCTGGAATTCACGCAGGTCCATACACGATCATTCTAGTTCCGTTCCAACCAATTGTGGGTGTTGCCGAGAGTGTTGCATGGCATCCTGGGCTCCGAGCCTCTCCGCTTCGAGGGCAGGTTGGATCGGCACTAGCCCTCTCGGCGCGCTGTCGGCCCTTGGCAACGGACCGGCGTTATAGTTCGGGCATGACGCTATCGCGTCGCGAATTCCTGCGCGTGACCGCCGGGCTGGCCGCGGCGGCGGCGCCGTGGCCGGGCCTCCTCGCGCAGCCGCGCTTCGGTTCCGATCCCTTTACGCTGGGAGTCGCCTCCGGCTACCCCACCGCCGAGGGCGTCGTGCTGTGGACACGGCTCGCCCCCGATCCGCTCGCCGGCGGAGGCGCGCCGCCGGCCGCGATCAAGGTAGGTTGGGAAGTCGCAACCGACGACGCTTTCCGGAGCATCGTGCGCAAGGGGACGGAGATCGCCGCTCCGCAGTGGGGACACTCGGTCCATGCGGAGGTCGCGGGGCTCGAGCCCGCGCGCCATTACTTCTACCGCTTTCATGCCGGCGGTGCAGTCAGCGTCGTCGGCCGCACGCGTACCGCGCCCGCAGCGGGCACCGCCATGGATCGCCTGCGCTTCGCCTATGCCTCGTGCCAGCATTACGAGCAGGGCTGGTACTGCGCCTACCGCCACATGGCGGCCGAGGACCTCGATCTCGTGGTCCACCTCGGCGACTACATCTACGAGTCTTCGTGGGGCCGCAATCACGTGCGCAAGCACGATACGGGGCTGGAAGAGCCGATCACGCTCGACGAGTACCGGAATCGCTACGCGCTCTACCGGGGCGATCCGGACCTGCGCGCGGCGCACGCCGCCTTCCCGTGGCTCGTCACCTGGGACGATCACGAGGTGGACAACGACTACGCCGCGGACCGCTCGCAGGATCGCGATCTGCCGGCGGCTTTCCTGCGCCGCCGCGCCGCGGCCTACCAGGCCTACTACGAGCACATGCCGCTGCCGCGGCGCATGCGGCCCGCGGGCCCCGACATGAAGATCTACACCCACGCCGACTTCGGCGCGCTGGCCCGGTTCCACGTGCTCGACGACCGCCAGTATCGCTCGCCGCAGGCCTGCCCGCGGCCGGGGCGTGGCGGGGGAAACGTAGTGTGGACCCCGGACTGCGCGGAGCTGCTCGACCCGGCGCGCACCATGCTCGGCGCCGCGCAGGAAAGCTGGCTCGACGAAGGACTCGCGCGCTCGACGGCCCGCTGGAACGTGATCGCCCAGCAAACTCTCGTGACCCGGATAGACCGCACCCCCGGCCCGGGGCAGTCGTTCTGGACCGACCCGTGGGACGGCTATCCGGCCGCGCGTGCCCGGCTGCTGAAGTCCCTCGCCCAGCCGCGCGTGGCCAATCCGGTGGTGATCGGAGGCGACGTTCACATGTACGTCGTCTCGGACATCAAAGCCGACTACGACGATTCGAAGGCGCCGGTGCTGGCAACCGAGTTCACCGGTACCTCGATCACCTCGCAGGGCATGTCGCCGAAAGTGCTGGAGACCTGGCGCGCCGAAAACCCCCACGTGCGCTACGGCAACAGCACGCTGCGCGGCTACACGACGATCGAGCTCTCCCCCGCCCGGTGCATGGCCCGCCTGCGCACGGTCAAGAGCGTGGCCGACCGGGATTCACCGGTCTCGACGCTCGCGACCTTTGTGGTTGAAGACGGCCGGCCCGGCGCGCAGCAGGACGGCTGACGCCGTAGCCGTCAGCCACCAGCCGTCAGTTGGCAGCAACTGCAAACTGCACACTGCACACTGCAAACTGCAAACTCCTAGACCCGAAGGGTCTCCTCGAGGGCCTCGCACGCCTCGATATTGAGCAGGTGGGATTCGTGCATGGCGGACAGCGCGCCGCGCACGAAATCTTCCTGCACGTTGGGCAGGGCTTCGACGATCTTGCGCGCCACCCAGCCCTGCCCCCGATTGAGAAACTGCAGCCGCGCGGTCTTGCCTTCGACCGCCAGCGCCTTGCCCAGGAAATCGCCGGTTGCCGCGCTGGGGGTCCCGCCCAGGCGCCGGATGAGATCGATCAGGATCGCGCAGTTCCTCGCCTCGTCGCGCTGCACGGCGGAGAGTTGCCGCCACGCCGGCGTGTCGCGCTCGTAGTCATCCAGGAACGCGGCCAGCACCCTGGCTCCCGCCCGCTCCGCTTCCAGCAGCAGGTTCAGCAGCCCGATCACTTCTTCCGGCGACAGCGGCGGTACCGCTCCGAAATAGTCAGGAGCGATCTCGTGCGCGCTGCACGCCGGCGAGGCGTAGCCGCGGACCTCCGGCGCCGCCGGTGCCCGGTTCCGCGGCCGCGGCAATCCGCGGCGCTCCATCAGGGCTTTCGCCTCGGCCGCGCCTGCCTCCGCACCGAGCGGCACGACTCTCACGCCGCCCGCGCGCCAGGCTCCCGCCTCGGTCACCACGAAATCCATCGGGATGTCGTGCGGCTGCGGGTGGATCGTGGGCAGACGAAGCGCTTCGTAGCTGACCCCGATCGCGAGCACGCGGCGCTCCAGGGCCGCCAGCGTGCGGTCGAAGTAGCCGCTCCCGTAGCCCAGGCGGTAGCCTTGCCGGTCGAATCCGTTCATGGGGACGATGGCGACGTCCGGGACCAGCACCGGGGTGCCATCCGGCACCGGGATGCCGTAAGCGCCCGGCTTCATCGGGGCACCCGGCCACCATTCCCGGAATTGCAGCGGAGCGGCCTTCGCGACGACCTCCGGCAGCGCGGCGGTCGCGCCGCGCTCGCGCCAATGCCTCACCGCGAACCGCGCGTCGAACTCACCCTTGAACGGCCAGCAGTAGCCGATCACGGTGCCCGGCGCCACCGGAACGATACTCTCGAGCAGCGCGGTGACGCGCTCGTTCCAGCCGTGCCGCTCGTCGGCTCCAAACGCCACGCGCCGGGCGATGAGCTCATCGCGTCGTGCTTTACGCCATGACTTGATCTCGTTCCGGTTTTCCATGCGATTCTGTCGCTGGCGCGCTCAACCGGCCGTCTCAGGCTGCGCCTCGCAGGTCTCGCTCCCGCTGGCATGGGAGTGCGGACGCAGTGCATCAGGTATGCGGTGCTGGCCGAGCCCGCGCCGTTCCAGCCAGCGGCGTGTCTGCGCGGCGGCTCGTTCGATCAACTCCCCGGCGTGCGAAAAATCGTACGGCGATACTGCCAGCGGACAAAGTGGCGGCACCGTGATGATCTCCGCCCGTTCGCGATGGCGCTCCAACTCCCTCACCAGCTGGTGCGCGACCATCAGGGTGATTCCGTGCAGAGCGCTCGCGATCGCACCACGCGGTGGAGTCTCCAACGTGCAGGCGAAACCGGTCGGCAACACGATCAGGCGCTCAGCTCCTAGCTCCACCGCGACACTGATGGGGGTATTGCTCGCCACACCCCCGTCCATCAATTGTCGCTCGCCGATGCGCACAGGCGCAAACGCCGCGGGAATCGCGCAGCTCGCGAGAACGGCGTCCGCGGCAGGGCCGGCAGACAGTCTTACCGTGCCGCCATCGAGCACGTCGGTCGCTACTACATGGATCGGAATCGCCGCGTCCTCGAGATTGCGGTACGGCAGGCGCTGGTCCAGAAGGGCGCGCAGGCCCCGCGAATCCACGAGATAGTCGCGCCGCGTAAACAGTCCGATGATACTGCGCCACGTGATTGGGAACACATCCCGGCGATGCAGTCCGCACCAGATGGCTTCGAGCTGCGCGACGCCCTCCGCGGTCGGCGCGCCCGCAAAGTAGGCGCCGTTGATCGCCCCCACCGATGAACCGACCACGAGATCAGGAACGATACCGTTCCTGACCAGCTCGCGCAGCATGCCGACTTGCACCGCGCCGAAGCTACCTCCTCCGGCGAGAACAAATGCGGTCTTTTTTTCGGCGTAATCGCTCACCCGCGGACTCCTTGCCTGCCCGGTTCCCGGCGCCGTCAGTAGCCGTAGAACTCCTCGTAACGCATGGCATCCTCACCGATGCCCATGCCCTGCAGCATCTCCTGCATCGCCATCGTCATCGCGGGCGGGCCCGCGAAATAATAGACCGGGCTCGCCGTGTCCGGGAGGTGGCGCTCCAGCATCTCGCGCCGGATGAAGCCGGTCTCGCCAGACCAGGCCTGTGCCGATTTTTCCGCCTCCGCCATGGTCGCGATCAAATGGTGTTTCGTGTTCCGCTGCTCCAACTCCCGCAATTCGTCCAGGAACGCGGCATCCTCCGGCCGGCGGTTGGAGTAGAAAAGATAGATGGGGTGCGGGAGTCGCTCGCGGGCGGCGTGACGGGCCATCGAGAGAAACGGCGTGATGCCGATGCCCCCCGCAAGAAACACCGCGGGACGCGCGGGATCGTCGTGCAGCACCATCTCCCCGCCGGGGCCGTCTATCCGGACCGGCGTTCCCGCCGGCGCGGCCTTCAGGAAGCGCTTGAACGCGGAATCGCGCATGCGCGTGGCGATCATCAGCTCCGCCTCGTGCGGCGCGCTGGCGATCGTGAAAGTGCGGGTAGCGCCCTTGCCGTCCATTTCGGGCGGATCGACGAGGCTCATCGCCAACGACTGGCCCGCCCGGAACTGAAACCCGGACGGACGGGCGAAGTGGAACGCCATGGTGCCTACCGCGACGGTTTCGCGCCGCTCCAATCGTGTTTCATGAATTGCCATGATCAGCTCCGCCGGTCCTCAGAATGTGCGAATTCCCGGAAAGGCTTCAGTGGATTCGTGGCGTTTCCCTGCGTCATCGTACCAGTAAAGCTTGCCGGTTTCCTCGCTCTTGGCGAGCTTGTGCGAGCCATCGCAGAACGGCTGGTTCTTCGAGAGCCCACAGCGACAGAGATACTTTTCCTCGCCTCCGATAACCAGTTTGTACGGCTCGGAGTAAGTGCGTTTCACGATTCGTGCCATGACGATCTCCTTTCCAAGACGGTTCCGATAGGGCCGTATTCCCGCGGGTCACGGCGGGCGACGGCGCGCCCGCCGCGCCGCTCGCTTAACTGAACTTCGCGGGGAACTGCTTGGCGATAGCCCCGGCAAGCGCATCGGCGATGACGTACATGTGCTTTTTCATCGCCTCCCAGGTCTGCGCTTCCTGCGCGTATTGCTTGCTCTTGATCTGCTGGATCTCCTGGATGTGATGGCCACCGTGCGCAAGGAGCAGCCCGTTCAGCGTGTCGAATGGCAGATTCGGGTTGGCCCCGCTCAGGAAACTGGCGATCTCGGTTGCATTTCCAGTCAGGTTCTTTAGCGCCGCGTCCTGCTTGGCTTGGCTGCCAGCGGCGGTCGCTTCCAGATACGCCTTGACTGCTCCGTAGTGTCCGGCGAGCAGGCCGAACAGTTTCTCGGATGCCGCCTTCCCGTAGAAAGGCTCGATCGAAGCGGCGATTGCCCTGGCATTGGCAACCACCTCCTTCTCCGCCGCGGCGGCGGCTTTCTTGTTGCCCGCCAGAGTGTCGGCAATCACGTTACGCACCCAGAAGATGTGGCCCACCCACAGATCGCGCTGCGCGGCGGCGGTCTCGGCGACTTTCGCCGAAGTGGGCGCCTGGATGGAGGCCGTATGCACGGCATGCTGGGCGGACGCCGGCGCAGGAGCGAGCAGCGCAGCGAGGATTGAAGCAACTAACACGGATCGTTGGAGCGGTTGCATGAGAGTCTCCTTTTCAAAAGTTGGGTAATGCGCCCGCATCATGCCCGTGTTAAAATACTTTGTCAAGTTATATATGTTTTTAGTGCCATTTATGCCGGATCGGAGTATAGTGAGCCCATTTAGCAATGCATTGGCCCCAACTCGACCGCGATGGGGTAACTCAAGTGCTTGAAATTATTGGAGAACGACAGAAACAGCTACTGCAGCTGTTGCTCCGGAGGAAGTCCGGCATGACGGTGGACGAACTCTCCGAGCAGCTGCAGGTCACGCGCAACGCAGTGCGTCAGCACCTCGCCGCGCTGGAAAGCGACGGGCTGATTGCGCTGGGCTCGACCCGCCCCTCGGGAGGTCGGCCGCAACAGCTCTATGCGCTAACCGAAAAGGGCAAGGAGGTTTTCCCTCGCCACTACTCCTGGTTCGCGCAACTGGTGATCGAGGCGATCAAGCGCGAACACGGGCCACAAGGCTTGCGGGCGCGGCTGGGCGAGATCGGGGTTGGCGTTGCCGAACGGCTGCGCAGCCAATCACCGGATCCCGGCACCCGCGAGCAAAAGGTCGAAAAGCTTGCAGCGGTGATGGATCAACTCGGCTACAACGCCAGGACTGTCGCCGGCAAGGACAAGGCACCCGTGATTGAAGCCGATAACTGCGTGTTTCACGAACTCGCCGTGAAGAATCCGGAGATCTGCCACTTCGACCTTGAGATGATGGGTGCCTATACCGGCAGCAAGGTCGACCACCAGGAATGCATGGCGCGCGGCGGCAACGTCTGCCGCTTCAAGTTCAGCGGCAAGAGGTAATGCCGGCTCAGCGCAGCCGTCAGAGAGAAAACCCCGTTCACTGAGTCCTGTCAACTGGCAGCTGGCGGCTGGCGGCTCTGTTCACTGCCAGCCGATGACTTCGTAGCCCCGGTCGCGCAGGCAGCGCTGGACGAAGTTTCTATGCAGGGCGCCGGGCTCGTCCGAATGAATGGCGCCGTGCGTGCCCGCGGCAGCGCCTCCGACTGCGGCGCCCTGGACGGCTCTCTCACCCACGTTCCCGCGTCCAACCGCTCCGGCAACAGCGCCGGTAACGCCCCCGATGACCGCCCCCGAGCCTCCCTGGCGCGCCGCCCTCTCGCTGCCGCCATGCCGCGCACCGAAGTTTTCCGCTTGCCGTATGCAGTCGTCCACGTCGCGCCGTGCTGCTGCCTCACCGACCTGCTTGAGTTTGGCGTTGGGGTAAAGCACGGGGCGCTGGGCGGCACAGCCGACCAGCGCCAGGGCGACAATGGCTGCCGCAAGGCGCAACGGGAATTTTTGCATGGAAGGCCTCCTCGGGTCGTTCCAATGATAAACGCATACGGCCCCCCGAAGGATGACACTCCCACCACCCCCGCCGCTGCGCTGTGCGACCCCGCCCGGCCAACCGCACGGAGGCGGCTGGAAGGTGCGCAGGCACCTTCTTCGAAACCCCGCCTCACTTTCAGGCAGGAGGGAGAATTAGCCGTCAGCCTTCAGTCTTCAGCCGTCAGTTGAACTCATAGGGGCGCTGAGGGCCGAGGGCTGACGACTGACGACTCCCGGGACGTCCTCCCGGGTAGCTCGAGCGTCAGGCGGCAATCGCTTCCGCCTGGCGCTGGGCCGCCGTCTCGGCGTCGAGTACCGCGGCGGCGGCGTTCACCACCGCGGCAATGCGCACGGCGGCCTGCACCTGCTCCGCAGTCACGCCGTCCTTGCGCACCAGCTTCTCGTGAGACTCGATGCACATGCCGCAGCCGTTGACCGCCGAAACGGCCAGGCACCACAGCTCGAAATCGGCCTTGGGAATGCCGTGGCTGGCGATGGCGTTCATCCGCAATTTGGCCGGCAGCTTGCCGTATTGCTCGTTCTCCACGAGGTGCAGAAACCGGTAGTACACGTTGTTCATGGCCATCACCGCGGCCGCGGCTTGAGCAGCCGCCAGCTCCTTCGCCTCGAGCTTCGGGCCAAATTCGGCCAGCAACGCAGCGGCGACCTCCGGGTTGCGGGCCCCGAGCGCGGACGCGATGAACGTTCCCGCGCGCTGCTTCTCGTTCAGCACCGGCTCGGCCGCGAGCGCGCCCAGGTTCAGCTTGATGTCCCGGGCGTACTCGGGCAGACGGTCTCTTAAAGCTTGCAATGACATCGGATCTCCTTTCGTCGAGCCCTCAGCCGTCAGTTTTCAGCCATCAGTCTTCAAGCAGCTGTAGCTGACGCCTGACGGCTGGCTGCTGACGGCTGCCGCCGTTAGGCGGCGTCCCTTTTGTCGAGCCCTCAGCTGTCAGTTTTCAGCCCTCAGTCTTTCATCGAGCTTCAAGCAGCTTGTAGCTTGCGGCTTGTAGCTGACGGCTGATGGCTGACGGCTGGTCGCCGTCAGGCGGCCTTGAGGAACTCGTCGCCCTTCTGCCAGTTGCACGGGCACAGCTCGTCGCTTTGCAGCGCGTCGAGCGTGCGCAGCACTTCGTCCACGTTGCGCCCGACGCTCAGGTCGTTGACGGACGCGAAGCGGATCACGCCCTCGGGGTCCACGATGAAGGTGGCGCGCAATGCCACGCCTTCCTTCCTGTCGAGTATGCCGAAGGCGCCCGACAGCTCGCGCTTGATGTCCGCCAGCATCGGGAACGGCAGGTCCTTCAAGTCCGCGTGCGCGCGGCGCCACGCCAGGTGCACGTATTCGCTGTCGGTCGAGGCGCCGTAGACGACGGCGTCGCGATCGTTGAACTCGCGGTTCAGCTTGCCGAAAGCCGCGATCTCGGTCGGGCACACGAAGGTGAAGTCCTTGGGCCAGAAGAAGATCACCTTCCACTTGCCGGCATCGGACCGGTCGGTGATGCGGGTAAACGCCTGCTCCTGCTCGGTGGACACCACCGCCTGGAGGTCAAAATGGGGGATGCGGTCGCCTACGGTCAGCATGTCTGTCTCTCCATTCAGTTGATCGAAGCCCGGCAGTGTGCCGCGGTTGACATGATCGCTCCAACGAATAATGTCGGTTAGAATGATCGATATTTCCGATTACCAAGAGGTGACGGCTGACGACTGATGACTGACGACAGTACCTGCGCGCGCCGCGCGCGGGGTCATCCTTCCGCCATCCGCCATCCGCCATGCCTGCGCTCCCCTCCCTGCGCCAGCTCGCCTACCTGGTCGAGCTTGCCGATCGCCTCAATTTCCGCGCCGCCGCCGAGGCGCGATTCGTCACCCAGTCCACGCTGTCGGCAGGCATCAAGGAGCTGGAAAAAGTCCTCGGCGTGCAGCTGGTGGAGCGCGACAAGCGCCGCGTACGGCTGACCGCGGTGGGCGAGGAAGTAACGGCCCGCGCGCGGGGGCTGCTCGCCGGGGCGTCCGATCTGGCGGAGTCGGCGCGCAGCGCCATGGCGCCGCTCTCCGGCACGCTGCGCCTGGGCGCGATACCCACGATCGCCCCCTTCCTCCTGCCGGACGTGCTGCCGCCCCTGCGGCGCGCGCATCCCGCGCTCAAGCTCCATCTGCGCGAAGATCTAACGGGGCGGCTGCTCGATCGGCTGCGCGCCGGCAGCCTCGACATCGCGCTGATCGCGCTTCCCTATGAAACCGGGGACCTCTACGTGCGCGAGCTGTTCAAGGACGAGTTCTGGTTCGTCGCGCGGGAGGACGATCCCGCCGCGCGCGAAAAGGAAGTCGCTCTCCGCAAGCTGGACACGGGCGATGTGCTGCTGCTGGAGGAGGGCCATTGCCTGCGCGACCACGTTATCACGGCCTGTGGGCCGCGCCGTGGCGCGGGGGAGGCCAACGTGGAAGCCACCAGCCTCCCCACCCTGATCCAGATGGTCGAAGGCGGGCTCGGGGTGACGTTGCTGCCGGAAATTACGCTGAAGGCGGGCATTCTGAAAGGCACGCGGCTTATCGCCCGTCCGTTCGCGCCGCCCCCGCCCTCTCGCACGCTGGCGCTCGTGGCGCGGCGCACCTCCGCGCGGCGGCGCGACGCGGAGCTGCTCGGCGACTTCATGCTCGAGCTGCGGCGCCGCAGCGCGCGGCCCGGCATCCCCGCGCTGCGCCGCACGCGCAACGCGTGATGCGGCCAGCGGAAACCCTCACACGATTATGAGCACGATGATGACGATCAGCAGGACGATGATCCACTCGGTCGTGCTGAGCGCGCCCCCCGCCGCCAGCGTGTCGATCTTGCCGGCGACGACCTGGATCTCTTCCGGCGTCATGGCGTCGACGCGCCGCCGGGCCTCCTCGGGAGCGACCCCCAGCTCCTTGAGCCGGCCCTCAACGCCGTCGCGATTCAGAAATTCCCGCACACGCTCGCGCTCCGATTGCTGGAGCGCCTGCTCGGTGGACACGATTTCCGCCGTTGCCGCCCCGGCGAGAGATGAGAACACGACCGCGACCAGCACCGTCATCCAGCCTTTCGCACCACATTGCTTGATTGCGTTCATTTCGATTTCTCCTGTAGACGCGTTCCCGACCTACGGCATGCATATGCTATCAACATCCCGAAATCCGACGGGCTTTTCGCCACGGTGCGGGATTCCCACGATGCTCCGCACGCGTGATGGGCGCACGGGATGCCCCGCGCACCCTATACCAGGAGGATGACGACGACGACACCCAGGAGAATGATGACCCAGTCCGTGGCGCTGGCGTCGCCGCCCGCCGTCAGCGTGTCCATCCTGCCGGCAACGGTTCGGACTTCTTCCGGGGTCATCGCGTCGACGCGCTGCCGGGCATCTTCGGGAGCGACGCCCAGCGCCTTGAGCCCGTCTTCCACCTCCGCGCGATTCAGCAATTCCTGCCCGCGATCCGGCTGCAGCAGCGCCTGGTCGGTGGATACGATCTCCGCCGTTGCCGCGCCGGCGACGCTTGCGAACACGACGGCGATCAGCGCCGTCATCCAGCTCTTCACAAAAACTTTCCTCTTACCGTTCATTGCATTCATGGCGATTCCTCCAGTGATGCATCCGGTACAACGGCATGCATATGCCATCAACATCTGAGCCTACGACACGCATCCGAGAAATTAGTTTTCCTGAAAATGTCGCCGTACAGCGACACGCGGCAGAGCCTATCTCAAGAACCACTTCGGCCACGGAAACACGCGGAACCACACAGAAATTCACAACAACTACGAGCCTTCAAAAAGTTGGGTTTTTGTCCGTGTAATTCCGTGTGATTCTGTGGCTATTTTTACTCACGGTCACGACGTGACGGGCAAGCGCATCGTATTCGCAACATTCGGATCGCTCGGCGACCTGCATCCGTACGTCGCCGTGGCGCGCGAGCTCCACCGCCGCGGCCATGATCCCCTGATCGCGACCTTCGCGGAGTTCCGCGAGCCCGTCGAAGCCGCCGGCATCGATTTCGCGCCGGCGCGGCCGGACATGGCCGGCTTCGGCGACAAGACGGCGATCATGGAACGGCTGGTCGATCCCTGGCGGGGGCCCGAGTTCCTGGTGCGCGGCATGTTCATGCCGTATCTGCGCGAGTCCTACTCGGACCTCGCGCGCGCGTGCCGCGGCGCCGACCTGCTCGTGACCCATCCGCTCGCCTTCACCGGTCCGCTCCTCGCGCAAAAGGAGGGGCTGCGATGGGCCTCCACCGCGCTGTCGCCGATCACGATGTTCTCCGCGTTCGATCCGCCGTTGTTCCCCGCCGCGTCCTGGATGAGATGGGCGCGCCGGCTCGGTGTCGGGGCCTACCGCCTGGTTTTCCGCATTCCCCGCGCCGTGGTGCGGCGGTGGGAGGCGCCGCTGCGGGCGTTCCGCGCCGAGCTGGGCCTGCCAGCGAGCGGCGCGCTGGCGCAATTCGAGGGTCAGTACTCGCCGCGGCTGCACCTGGCCCTGTTCTCGCGACTGCTGGCGCAGCCGCAGCCCGACTGGCCGGCGAGCACCGTGGTGTGCGGCTTCCCGCGCTACGACGGCGCGCCGCTCGCTGCCCGCGTGCATTCCGAGCTGGAAGGATTCCTCGCCGCCGGGGAGCCGCCGCTCGTGTTCGGACTGGGTTCCTCGGCCGTCATGGTCGCGGGCGCGTTCTGGCGCGCGGCGGTCGATGCTTCTCGAGCGCTGGGCCGGCGCGCGATCCTGCTGACCGGCAGCCCGCCGGACAGCCTCGGGCCGCTGCCCGCGACGATCAAGGCGTTCGACTACCTGCCGTACTCGGCGGTATTCCCGCGGGCGGCGGCAGTGGTGCATTCCGGCGGCATCGGAACCCTGGCGCAGGCGCTATCCGCCGGCCGGCCGCAGCTGATCACACCCGTCGCGTTCGACCAGCCCGACAACGCCCGGCGCGCGGTCGAGCTGGACGTCGCCCGCAGCGTGCCGTTCGCCGGGGCGAATTCCCGCGCGCTGGCGCGGGGCCTGAAAGCGCTGCTCGAAGCGCCCGGGGTGACGGCGCGCGCGCGGAAGATCGGGGAGGAAGTTTCCCGGGAGGACGGGGCGCGCGCGGCGGCCGACGCGCTGGAGGCCGCGGCGCAGGGTTGAAACCGGCCCGCCTCGCAGCCGCTCTAATTCTGCTAGGCTTGCAACCATCGAACCACGAAAACCGAGGCGAACATGGCGCAAAAGCCCGATGACAAGGCTGCCGATCCCAGGATGGACCCCAAGTCCCTCTACCGGGAGGAAATCATTACCGACCGCAAGGTGGGCACGATCCGGATGCTGACGCCGATCAAGAGCGACGGCTCCGACGACAAGAGCCGCGCGGTCTCATACGTTGGCGAGGCGTCCCTCATGACGTCGGTCGGAACCCTGCCGATCAACTTCGAGATCGAGGCCCAGTCGCTCGAGGAGGCGGTGAAGGAGTTCGCCGGCGCCGCGAAGGAAGCGGTGGAGCGCACCGTCAAGGACCTGCAGGAGCTGCGCCGCCAGGCCGCCTCCTCCATCGTCGTGCCGCAGGGCGGCATGGGCGGGCTCGGCGGCATGGGGCCGGGCGGCGTGCCGCCCGGCGGAAAAATACAAATACCGTGACCAGTGTGACCCGGGCGGCCGCGAGCACCAGCCTCGAGTCACCCGTCACGAGTCACGAGTCACGAAGTATTCGATAGACCCACCGCGCCGCCGCGAGCAGCCGGCGGTCGTCGCATCGCTTTCCGACGAGCTGCGCGCCGATCGGCATGCCGTTCGATCCCTCGAATACCGGCAGCGTGATCGAAGGGACATGCATCGTGGTCCAGATCATGTACACGTACGGATGGGGAACCGGATGCATGCCGGCCGGCGCCTCACCGGCGGCAGCCGGCGCAAGCAGAATGTCGTGCCGGCCTGCGAGCGGCGCCAAGCGCTCGCGGCAGCGATCGACCAGCGCGCGCATCTCGCAATAGCGCTCGTAGCTGCAGGCGAGACCGTCCTTCAGGCGGCCCTCGCGCAGATTCTCGCTGATGCTGTCCCAGTGATGTTCGATCTCCCAGGCGAGGTTGCGCGCCATCTCGAATCCTGAAATCCAGCGGTGCGCCGCTTCCAGCCCCTCGAAATCGGCGGCCGGCAGCATCACCTCCTCCACTTTCGCGCCGGATCGCGCGAGGCGCCGCGCGCCATCCTCGAGCAGCTTCTGCGTCCCGGGCTCAAGACGGTCCCAAAAATACGGGCGGCAGAAGCCGATGCGCGGCGACGGCGGCTCGGCGGGCAGCGGCGCGGGCTCGATGCCGAGCAGCACGTCGCGGTAGAGCGCCACGTCTTCGACCGAGCGCGCGAGGATGCCCAGCGTGTCGAGCGATCCCGAAGCCTCCATGACCCCCACCGTGCGCAGGTCGCCGTAGGTGGGGCGATAGCCGAACACGCCGCAAAACGAAGCCGGCCGCGTGGTCGATCCCGTAGTCTGGGTGCCGATCGCGACCGGCACGTGGCAATCGGCCACCGCCGCGGCCGAGCCGCTCGAGGAACCACCCGGTGTGCGGGAGAAATCGAGCGGATTGCGCGTCGGGCCGGGCGTGACGTTGGCGAACTCGGTGGTGATGGTCTTCCCCATCAGCACGCCGCCCGCCTTGCGCGAGAGCGCAACGCAGGCCGCGTCCTTCGCCGGTCGGCATCCCTTGTATATCGCCGTGCCGTACTCGGTGGGCAGATCGCGGGTATCGATGATGTCCTTCACTCCGAAGGGCACGCCGTGCAGCGGTCCGCGCGCGGTGCCGCGGTCGAGCGCGTGCGCCCGGGCGATCACGCGATCGCCGTCGAGATGCGCCCATGCCCGCACCCGCGACTCGCGCGCCTGGATGCGCTCGAGACAGGCGCGCGCGACTGCCTCGCAGGTGGTCCTGCCGGCGCCGATCGCGGCGACGATTTCGGTCGCCGTCAGCTCATTCAGCGCTGCTGCAGTTTTCTTCGCAGCCACGGGCATCGGGAACCCATTCCGAGGCACACAGCCTCCATGGTATAAGATTTTGTCATCGCTGCGAGAGAACCGCATGGCCTCCGACAGCCCCAGCTGGATCGATCAATTCCCCGGCAACTTCATGTGGTCGAACGCGACGCTCGTCACCAGGGGCATGGCGCCATATGGCGCGGTGGCGCTGGGAGAAATCGACGAAGTCTGCGAGCGGCTGCGTGCGCGGCAGGACGAGCCGCACGCGTGGTGGGAGGAATGGGGGGCGCTCGCCGCGCGCGTGGAAAAAGCGGCGCGGGCGGCCGGGGCCGGCGGAAGCCCGCTGAGCGCAGCGAGCCTCTTCCTCCGGGCCGGGATGTACTACTTCACCGCGGAGCGCTTCATCACCCCGGGCCCGGAGAAGCGCGAGATGGGTCGAAAGGCGATCGACTGCCAAACCCGGGGCATCCTCGGGCGCTACCCGAACGTCGAACGCGTCGAAGTGCCCTGCGAGGGCAGGACGCTGCCGGCCCTGTTCATGAAGGCGCCGGGAGCGCGCGGGCGCGCCCCGGCGATGGTCGCCTTCGACGGGCTCGACAACTGCAAGGAGATGAGCGTGCTCTTCAACGGCCTCGAGTTCGCGGCGCGCGGCTGGCACACGCTCGCGATCGACGGCCCCGGCCAGGGCGAGTCGTTACGCCTGCGCGACATCAAGACGCGCCCGGACTACGAGGTTGCGGGCTCGGCGGCCTACGACTGGGTCGCCTCGCGCCCGGAAGTCGATCCGAAGCGCGTCGCGGTGATGGGCTATAGCTTCGGCGGCTACTACGCCCCGCGCATCGTCGCTTTCGACAAGCGCTACTGCGCGTGCGTCGCGTTCGGCGCCATGCACTGGAACATGGAGGAATGGGTGGACGGCATCCGGCGCGCGGTGAAGACCGACGCCAGGACCAGTGCGCAGTCCCACTTCCAGGTGCCGTGGGCGTTCGGCGCGAAGGACCTCGATGAAGCCGTCGGGATGGCACAGCGCTTCAGCCTCGCGGGCGTGGCCGAACGCATCGAGTGCCCGCTGCTCGTGGTGCACGGGGAAAACGACCGGATCGTGCCGCTCGACTCGGCACGCAAGCTCTACGAGGCGGCGGGCGCGAAGCACAAGACTTTCAAGATCTTTACCGCCGCCGAGGGCGCGGCGGAGCATTGCCAGGTGGACAACCGGCAGCTCGGGGTGGACTACATCGCCGATTGGCTCACGCCAATCTTCCGGGGATAGGCGGCGCTACGCTAACCAGGGGTTGTGCATCACGCGTGGCATCACGCGGGAAAAAGCGTGCGCAGTACCTCTCCGTTGACCTCGGCGGGCTTGGCGTCGATCAGGATGAAGGCGGTGACCGCCGGGACGGAGCCCCGATTGACCCACGTGTGGATCGTGCCACGCTGGACGACGACATCGCCGGGCTTCAGATGCACGACCTCGCCGCCGTCGAGTTCGAGGTCGATTTCACCCGACAACAGGATCGCGTAGTCGACGGTTTCGGTACGGTGCGTGAATCTTGCGTGGCCGGGGGCCCACTCGGTGATCCGGATCGTCGTGCCCTCACCGGTGCCGACATAATTGTAGCGCTTGACGAAACCGGCCCGTTGCGCGGCGTCGGCCGCCGCCGAGTTGTCCACCGGCATCCGGTCGGTCGACCAGATCTCGCAGCCCGTGATATGTGCGCCGATCCTCCGCGAGACCGCGGTCAGCCGCTCGTCGCTGGCGAACACGGCCTTGCCGTCCGCATCATGTCCGGTAACGATCCTCCTCACTTGTAGCGTCATGGCAATCCTCCGTCCAGGTAGTGTTCCTTCTGCCCTCGGGCGGAGCCGCCTAGGGCTGCTTCTGCCCCCTCCCGGCCGACGGCTCGAGCCCCATGGGCGGTTGCGCGCCGGCGGCGCGCGTGAAGAGCGAGCGCATGCCCAGCAGCAGAAGCGTGAGCGCGATCAGCAGCATGACCGCCGCGATCGGCCGGTTGAAGAAGATGGAGTAGCTTCCTGCCGACATCGCCAGCGCCTGGCGGAAATTGAGCTCGAGCATGGGGGCGAGGACGAGACCGAGGATGATCGGGGCGATCTCGTACTCGAGCTTCCGCAGGACATAGCCCACGACGCCCGCGCCGGCCATGATCCATACATCCACCACGCTGTTGTTGACCGCGTACACACCGAGCGTCGCGAAGGCGAGAAGCGCCGGGTACAAATACGAATAGGGGACTCGCAGGACGTTCACGAAGAGTCCGACCATGGGCAGGTTCAGGACGAGCAGGACTGCATTGCCCACGTACATGCTCGCGATGACGCCCCAGAACATTGCGGGCTGCTCCTGGATGAGCAGGGGGCCCGGAGCAATTCCGTGAATCATCATCGCGGCCAGCATGATCGCCGGCACCGCGCCCGAGGGGAGCCCCAGGGCGAGCATCGGCACCAGCGCGCCGGACGTGGCCGAGTTGTTCGCCGATTCGGGACCGGCGACACCCTCGATGGCGCCCTGGCCGAAGCGCTCCGGATGCCTGGACAGGCGCCGCTCGATCGAGTACGAGACGAACGACGAAATGATGTGGCCCGGCCCCGGAATGATTCCAATGAGAAATCCCAGCACGGTGCCGCGGCCTATGGGCGCGGCGCTCGCGCGCCATTCCTGCCGGCTGGGCAGCAATTCCCGGAGGCGGGGCGCGCGCACGTCGACCTTGGTCGCGCGACCCGCGGAGAGCAGGATTTCCGAGATCCCGAACAAGCCCACCGCCACCGGCACGATGCCGATGCCGTCGCCCAGCTCGGACAACCCGTACTCGAACCGGAACAGCCCCGTCATGGTATCCATGCCGACCATGCCCAGCAGCAGTCCCAACGCCGCCATGGTGAGCGACCGGGTAATCGGCCCGCTGGTCATGTACGCGAGCACCAGCAGGCCGAGGGTGAGCAGCGCGAAATGCTCGGGCGGACCAAAGCGCAAGGCGAACTCCGCGAGGGGCGGCGCCAGCAGCATGAGCGCGACGATGCTCAATGTCCCCGCCACGAACGACCCCACCGCGGCGATGGCCAGCGCGGCGCCCGCCCGTCCTCTTTGCGTCATGGCATAGCCGTCGATGCACGTCATCACCGATGCCGCCTCGCCGGGAATGCGCATGAGGATCGATGTCGTGGAACCGCCGTACATCGCCCCGTAGTAGATGCCGGCGAGCAGCACGATGGCGCTGGTCGCATTCAACCCGAAGGTGACGGGCAGGAGCAGGCTGATCCCCGCGAGCGGTCCGACGCCGGGGAGGACGCCCACTAACGTCCCCACCAGACAGCCCGCGAACGCGTACACCAGCACGTCCGGGGACAGCGCCGTGGCGAAGCCGATGGAGAGGTTGTTCAGTATCTCGACCATCAGGCCCGCTCCTGACGGGCCGCCCTGCTACGCGCGCGGAGCCTGCCGCTTGTCATGGGTGGGAAGGACGATCTACAGCCCGAACGGGCCCTGTGGCAGGGGCACGTGCAGCAGCGCGTTGAACAGATAATAGGTGCCGAAGGAGAAGCAACCCGCGAAGATAATTCCCGCGATCCATCCCTTCTTCTCGAGGATGCTCACCAGCGTGAGCAGCGCGATAAAAATCGTGAGGCGGTATCCGAGGCGCTCGAGCGCAAGCGCCATGAAGGCGCAGGTCCCAAGAATAAACATTGCGTGCCGCCACTCCGTCCACTGGATTGCGGCGGCCCGCTTGCCGGAGCGCCCTCCGACGATCAGCGCGATGCTGCACGCGAGCAGCGTGAAGGCGAGCAGTGTCGGCATCGCGCCCGGCCCGGGCTCGGCGAGAAATCCGAACGGTATCTTCCGGGTCTCCCAAAGGACGAAGATGGAGAATGCCGTGAAAAACGCGCCCGCCGCCTGGTCGATCGTCAGCGACCGCACGCCCTGGCCCCCGGGATCCCGTGCCGGGCCGTCCGCGTTACTTGGCGTCCGGTGGCGGAATGCGCCGGATGGCGCCGGCAAGCCTTTCGCAGTCCTTATCCCACCAGGTCTGGAACTCGGCCGCGTCCAGGTAGGCGGGCGGCATCTGCATCTTCATGGCCGCGTTCGCGAATTGGGGGTCCGCCACGGCCTGCTTCACCGCCTTTCTGACGACGTCGAGCGCGTGGGCCGGCACTTCCTTGCGCGCGAACATCCCGACCCACAGGTAAACCTCCACGTCGTAGCCGAGCTCCTTCAAGGTGGGAATTTCGGGAAACGCGGGAAGTCTGTTGGCGCCCGTATTGGCGAGTATGCGGAGCTTCCCCGCTTTCGCCTGCGGGGTCACCGCCCCCGTGGACAGCGACGACACGAACGCATGCCCGGCCACGATCGCGGTCATCGCCGGGCCGCCCCCGGTGGTCGGCAAGTGGCGAAACTTGATATCGGCCGCCTGCTGGAAGACTTCCATCGCCATGTGGGCGACCGAATAGGGCCCGGCTGACACGAAGAGCACGTCGTTCGGCCGCTTCTTGACTTCAGCGACCAGCGCCTTCGCGGACTTCCAGGGCGTGCTCGGGTGCACGATCAGCAGCGTCGGGTCGGCGTTGATCCGGCCGATCGGCACGAACTGGTCGCGGGTGAAACGCGGCGTGCGCCCGGCCACGCGGTCCGCCTCCGGAATCGTGCAGATGGAAAACACCGTGATCACGAGCGTGTAGCCGTCCGCCGGGGCCTGCGACACGAATTGCGTGCCCACCGCGCCGCCGGCGCCCGTGCGGTTGACCACGATCACGGGCTGCTTCAGGACCTTTTCCAGGGCCGGAGCGAGCGGCCGGGCGGTGAGGTCGGCCGCGCCGCCCGGCGGATAGGGCGAAACCAGCGTGACGGGACGAGCGGGATACGCCTCCTGGGCGAAGACGCTGACCGCGCACGGCAGAAGAATCAGAACACCCGCAAACAGGTTGCGAAGCATATGCGCCTCCTCCGTTGACTTCTTATGGAGTCCAGTATGCGGGCTTCGATCTTTCCGTGTCAATTCAGGAGCGCTCCGGCGGAATGACGGGCAGAAGCACGTGCGCGGCGCGCTTCGGCCCCATATGCAGCTCAACTTTCCCGCCGAAGATCGCCGGCGGGCGGTCTTCGGGGTCGTCGTGCACGAACGGGCCGCAGCCGCGCATCGGGTTCTTCATGTTGGAGAGCGTCGCCGCCGCTCCGTCGTGCTCGTAGTCCTTTCCACGAATAGTGAGCGCGATGCGGTAGCCCTTCGGCACGACGATGCAGGTCGCCCAGATCTCGACGTCGAGCTCGTACACCTCGCCGGGCTTGAGCGGCTGCTTCTCGTCATGCGTGTGATACGGCCGGTAGGGCAGCGTGAGTTCCGGGTCGAGCTTGCGCTGCGACGCGCGCAGCCAGCCCTGGCCGACCGGCGTCTTCGGGTCGAGCGCCCCCTGGAACAGCACTTCCTGGCCCCGGGGGTCGTAGATCCGCAGCACGGCGAAGATGTCGGCATCGGCCGTGGCTGACGAGATCCACAATTTCAACGCCGACGGACCGGTGAGCTCGGTTTCCTGCGCCAGCGGCGGCGTGGAAAACGTGACGCCTTCGCCGAGCCCATCATACGTAATGGTCCGCTCCGTGCTCACAGGGCTCGGCGAAAGTTTCAAGCCTTGCGGATCAAGGTAGAAATTCGTCCATTTTGTACGCGCGAGCGGCCACTCGTTCTCGTGCCGCTCGACGAACTTCTCGCCGGGATGGCGCACCTGCAGCTGCACGCGCGGCTGCTTGTCCCAGCCGTTCTTCGCCCCCTTGAGGAAATAGTCGAAGAAGCGCTTCTGCAGCTTCACGCCGTAGTCGGTGTAGAACGGCGCCCAGTGCGAGCCGCCGTGTACTTCCAGCCATTTCTGCTTCGACGCGGCGCGCGTGAAGCCCTCGAAATTGCCGCGCGGGTGCAGCCCCTGCCCGCCCCAGTTGGCCGCCGAGAGCAGCGGGGTCACGACTTTCGAGAGGTCGCCGGTGCGCTGCAGGTAGTAGTCGTCGTTCGCGAGCGGATGCCGCAGGACCCCGGCCCACATGTCCGCGCGGTTCTTCACCAGCTCTTCCTCTGAAAGCGTCTCCGGGCCGCACACCAGCTCGCCGGTGACGCGGCTCTTCGGCCCGCGCTCGCCCCGGCCGTGCTGCACGGTCTTCACCTGCATGTCCTGCCAGTGCTTGCGAAAGGTGCAGGCGATGCCGCCGTGGCGGACCGAGTCGCGGTAGTAGTCCACCCAGCCCTCCCACACGCACATCGCGGCGAGATGCGGCGGCTGCAGCGCAGCGGCGCGCCACTGGCTGCTGGCGTAGTAGGAGATCCCGTTCAGCCCCACCTTCCCGCTGCACCAGGACTGCGCGGCGGTCCATTCGATGCAGTCGTGGAAATCCTTGTTCTCGCGCGCGTCGTTGTGGCTCAGGTAGCCCGGCGAGCGCCCGGCCCCACGTGAATCCACGCGCACGCAGGCATAGCCGTCGGGCACCCATTTCTCCGGATCCACGACCTCCCAGTTCTGGTGCTGGTTGCTGGTGCCCCTGAGAACGTCGGGATTCTCCCGTGCCATGATCTCCCACGCGGTCTTGTAGCCTTCCTGGAACGCGAGTCCCTTGCCGTACGGCCCGTAGCTCACGATCGCCGGATACCTACCCTCGGCCACCGGCCGGAACACGTCCGCGCGCAGCACGAGCCCGTCGTCCATCCGGATCGGCACATCCCAGTCGATGCGCATGCCGTCGCGGATTTCGCTCTTGTAGTCGCTCATTGCTTCGCCTCAAGGGCGTGATAAGTGACGGGTGATAAGTGATAAGGGTCCCGCGCGTTCGCGCGGAGTCGGCTCCTACTTATCACTTATCACTTATCACTTATCACGCTTTAGTGTTGCTGCCGCCATCCCTCACTTTGCAGGGATGATCGGGAGCAACACGTAGGAAAGCTTGTCCCCGCCCGAGTAGATGGTGTTCTCGGCGCCCGAGTTGTAGTCGGCGTGGTAGTGCGTATAGGGAGCGCTGCCGATGCCGTCGCGCGGCTGGATGTCCACCCGCAGCTTGTGCCCCTTGCCGAGCACGATGCAGGTCGGCCATATCTCGATCTGGCACTCGACCGGCTCGCCGGGATTGAGCCACAGCCTCTCGTTGTGCGGGTGGTACGGGCGGTACGGCAGCGAGCGCTGGGGATCGAGCTTGCGGTGCGACGCGCGCAGCCAACCCTTGGTGAGCGGGACCGGCTGGCCATGCTGCCCGACCTCGGACACATCCTTGCCGTCGGGGCCGATGTTGCGCAGCGTGACGAAGACGTCCATGTCCTCGGTCGTGCTCGACACCCACAGGTTCATCATGAGCGGCCCGGTGATCTCGGTCGCCTCCTTCATCGGTTCGGTCTCGAAGGAAACGCCCAGGCGCATGGCCGCGCCATGGGTCGTCGAGAGCGAGGAACCGGAGGCCACGCCGGCCTTGGTCATGCCGCTCGCGGAGTAAGTCAGCTGCCCCGCGGCCTTCGGCGGCGCGGCGACGAGTTGTCCCTCGGACGCGTGCTCGTCGCTCGAGGGCTCGCGGTCTATCCTCGGGTACAGCTTCGTCCACTGCGTGCGCGCGAGCGGCCACTCGTTCTCGAAGCGGAAGGGGTACGGCTTCTGGCTGCCGCCGGTGCGGATCTCGAGCTTCACCGGCGGCTCCTCGAGTATCCCGGTGTCCACGCCCTTCAGCCAATAGTCGAGCCACCGTAACTGCTCGAGCCGCCCCTCCTCCGAGTGGAACGGATGGAAGTGCGTGCCGGTATGGATGCGCAGCTTCTTGTGCTTCGACGCCGCGTTCATGTAGCCCTCGGTATTGCCGCGCAGGTGCAGCGCGAAGCCGCCCCAGTTGCCGACGCTGTAGACCGGGACCTTGATCTGGTCCCAGCGCGCGCTGCACTGCCGCCACCACTCCGAGTCGAGGTCGTTGCGCATCATGTTCCACAGGAGATCGTTCTGGAACGCATCGGGGTTGTAGCTGCGCGGCCGCCCCAGCAGGTGGTGCGCGGTATGCGTGAGCCACCAGTTGCCGATGAAGCCGATCGAGAAGATGCCGCCGTGATAGGCCTGGTCGCGGTACTGGTCGGCGCGCCCTTCCCACGGCATGATGCACTTGAGCGAGGGCGGCTGGAGGTTCGCCACGCGCCACTGCGAGCTCGCGTGGTAGGAGATGCCGAGCGTGCCGATGCTGCCGCTGCACCACGGCCGCTTCGCGATCCACTCGATGGCGTCGTAGAAGTCCAGGCTTTCCTGGTAGGAGCTGGGGTCCGAGCGGCCGGGAGACTTGCCGGTGCCGCGCGAGTCCACCCGCACGCAGGCGTAGCCGCGCGGGCACCACCACAAGGGATTCACCGTCTCCCAGTTCATGTAGGGATTGGCTTTCTCTTCCAGGTCCGCTGGCGGGATCCACACCTTGTCCTTCTGGTACACGCTGATGTTCATGACGGCCGGGAAGCGCTCGGTGCCGCTCTCCGGGCGGAAGATGTCGGCGTAGAGGATCGAGCCGTCCCGCAGCGGGATCTTCACGTCTTTCTCGATGACCAGCTTGTAGTCCTTGGGCTGGGATACGTTGGCGGCCTTCTCGGCGGCTTTGTCTCTCGCGGTCATGGTCTGGTCCCCGGTAATGGGTAATGAGTAAGGGTGACAGCTGACGACTGACGGCTGACGGCTAACGCCGCTGTTTTACCAGCTTCTGCACGCGCCAGTTGAGGGTGTCGGCGACATAGATGTCCTCCTTGCGGTCGAGCGCGAGGAAATGCGCTTCGCCGTAGCGGTTGGGGCCCTTGCCCTGGCCGCCGGTGGCGCCGAGGACATTGCCGTGCAGGTCGAGCTTGATGATTTTTCCGGCGTGTCCATGAGCGAGCATCAGGTGCCTGCCGTCCCGGGTCAGGCACAGCCCGCAGGGCGTGCCGGGGTGCTTCGTCTCGCGCACGAAATTGCCATCCGCGTCGAACACCTGGATGCGCTGGTTGGAACGGTCCGCGACATAGAGCTGGCCTTTCGCATCCGCCACGATTGCATGCGGCTGCTTGAACTGGCCGGGGTTGGCGCCCTCCCCGCCCCAGGTCTTGAGGAAATTGCCGGCCGCGTCGAACTTCAGCACGCGCGACTCGCCTTTCCCGTGCCCCTGGCTGACGTAGATTGCGCCGTCGGGACCGAAGGCGACGTCGTTGGGCTCGTTGAAGCAGCGCAGGTGGCCGGCCGGGTGCCACTCGTTCGTGTTGCCCTTGATGCCGAGCACCATCAGGATGCGGCCCTTCGGGTCCATCTTGACCACGATGTGCGAGCCGGTGTCGGTCGCCCAGATATTGTCCTCGGCATCCACGCGCAGCCCGTGCGGCAGCGTGAACACCCCTTGGGCGAGGTCGCGGAGATACTTCCCCCGGCCGTTGAATTCCATCAGGGCGCGCGCGCTGCGGTTGAAGACGAGGATACTGCCCTTCGAGTTGACCGCCACGCCGGAGCACGGGCCGAAGTTCACGCCCGGCGGCAGCTTGAACACGTCCGGCACGGGCCGGTACCCCAGGTCGGGGGCGTTCTCCGGGTACGTTGAGACGGTGTTCTTCTCCGCTTTCATCTTTGCGGCACTGGCGGCTGGCGGCTGACGGCTGACGACTCGCTCATTCGAGCTTGATGCCGGCCGACCTCACTACCTTGGCCCAGGTGGCCGCCTCGGTGCGGATCAAGTCGCGGAACGCCTCGGGCGTGCCCGTCTGCGGCTCCACGCCGACCTTCGCGAAGCGGCTGCTGACTTCCGGCGACTTGAGCTGCTTCACCACCTCCGCGTTGGTCTTCCTGACGATCGCCTGGGGCGTGCCGCCCGGAAATACCAGCCCGTACCACACGTCGAAGACGTAGCCCGGCACGCCGGACTCGGCCACCGTGGGCACCTCCGGCGCGATCTGCGCGCGCTTCGCGCCGGTGACGGCGAGCGCCTTGAGCTTGCCGGCGTGGGCGTGCGGGAGCACCGTCGCGAGGCCGGCGATCGCGACGTTGAGCTCGCCCGTCATCAGCGCGGTGATGGCGGGGTTGCTTCCCTTGTACGGGACATGCAGCATGCTGAAGCCGCCCTTGATCATCATCAGCTCGACGCCGAGGTGCGATGCGGCCCCGGCGCCGCCGGAGCCGTAGGTGATCGTCCCGGGCCTGGCCTTCGCCACGGCGATGAGGTCGCGGATCGACTTCACCGGCAGGCCGTTCGAAACGGCAACCACGAACGGCTGGATCGCGGCGAGCGAGATCGGCGTCAGGTCCTTCAACGGATCGAAGCCCGCGTTCTTGCGCACCGCCGGCACGAAGGTGAGATGGCCGATGCTCCCGAGCAGCAGGGTGTAGCCGTCCGCCGCCGATTGCCTGGCGACGATCAATACGCCCGCGAGCCCGCCCGCCCCGCCGCGGTTGTCCACCACGACCGTCTGGCCCCAGCTGTCCGTGAGCCCCTGCGCGATCAGTCGCGCGATGATGTCGGTGCCGCCGCCCGGAGCGCTCGGCACGACGAGGCGTATCGACTTGCTCGGGAAGGCGGCGGCGGGCTGCGCCTTCTGCGCGAGCGCCGGCGCGGCTGCCCCTGTCAACAATATCAATACCGCATGAGCGAAGGGTCTCACTTGCTCCTCCTCGGCGCTTGTCCGGCGTTGGCGGGAGTGACATGATCACACAAAATCCGCGGAAAAAATCGGCCGCGCCATCGGACCGTTCCATACTGTGAGACCAGCCATGAAAAAGGGAAAGCCGGCTAAACGCGACTACGACGCTCGTTTCGAGCGCGGCATGCGGGTGCTGAAGAAGATGGGCCGCGAGAACCTGATGCTCAACCAGAAAGCGCTCATGCCCGAGATGTACGACATGTCGGTCGGGCACCTCTTCGGCGACGTGTGGGGCCGCCCGGGACTCTCCCTGCGCGAGCGGCAGCTGGTCACGCTCGCCGCGAACATCGCGATGGCGCGTCCCAGCGGCAACCATTCCCATTACTTGAGCTCGATGCACCTCGGCATCACCAAGCGCGAGATCTGCGAGGTCATCATCCAAGTCGGGCATTACACCGGCTGGCCGACGCTCTCCCACGCCGTGCGCCAGTTCACCGACATCCTGGAAGAGCAGAAGGAGGCCGAGAAAGCAAAGAAGGCGGGCAGGCGCTTCCGGTCAAAGCTTCTTTGACCGGGAGTGACGTGGTGAAGCGCGACATGGTAAAGCGGGACATGATGACCCGCGACATGGTAAAGCGCGACTTTGCAAGTCTCGCCGTATCACGTCCCGCACCACCACGTCTCGCAGTATCACGTCGCTCACCTCGCTAGATGTGGCTCGCGCCGACCCGCTCGAAATGCTCGGCGACGGGAGGCTGGGCGAAGAATCCCCCGACCAGCCCGCGGAATTCCTGGAATTTCGGTGATTGCCGGAAGTTGACCGTGTGGGATTCCACCGTCTCCCAGCGGATCAGGAAATGGTAGCGCCCCTTGGTTTCGATGCAGCGCTGCAGCTCGTGGGAGATGTAGCCCTTGACGCTGCGGAAGATCGGCTCGACCTTGGGGAACACCGCCTCGAACTTCGAGATCTCCTCCGGCTTGATGTGCAGTATGGCGACTTCGAGAATCATCACTGCTCCTTTCGGTGCTAACCGCGGGACAAGATGAGGCGAGACATGGAGTCTCGGGACATGATAAGGCGGGACATGATAGAGCGGGCCCGCCAAAAACTGGCGATTCTTCGCTTCACCACGTCTCGCAGTATCACGTCCCGCTTGACCACGTCCCGCTTCATCACGTCGCGCCTTACTTCTTTTGCTTCGCGGCGTCCTCGTTCAGCACCTCTTCGTACTGGATGAGGGCGTGCGCGATCGCCGGCCAGCCAGCGTAGTGACCCACGTGGATGATGAGCTCCATGATCTCCTCGTGGGTGAAGCCGAGGTGCTTGGCGCTGCGGTAGTGCGAATGCGTGCCGTTGGGCCGCGCCAGCGCGATATTGGCCGCCATCGTGATCAGCTCACGGTCGCGCACGCTCAGGTGGGGACGCGACCAGATCTCGCCGAACAGATAGCCGACCGACAGGTCGTAGAGCTCGGGATAGATGCGCTTCTGGTTCATCATGGTCTGTTCCCGGCCCATCTTCTTCAGGATTTCCATGCCCTTCTTGAAACGCTCTTGCTCGAAATTGCTCATACCGATACCCCCAAATGGCAAAACCGTCGGTCAAACCACCGTTCACTCATCACTCATTACTCATTGGAAGCTGTCTCAGGAACAGAATGCAACCACAGATGAACACAGATACACACAGATATCAAAACCCAATGCCTTGTTTAGCAGTGGATTTCGTCCGTGTTCATCTGTGTTTATCTGTGGTTGATTCTGCTTTTCCGGATTTTTGAGATACGTTCTACTCATTTGACGGGCGGCCAGATGCGGCCGGCGACATTGGGGGAGCCGGGCGCGTGGAGGAGCTTGCGCACCAGCCGGTCGGTCCACGCGTCCATCTCGGGATTCGCCTTCTCGTGGTCGGGAAAGTACTTGTTGCGCGCCTCCACCGAGACGAATTCATAGAGGACGCTGTGCTTGGCCCAGCCGGTGACCGAGACCATCTTGCGGATGCCGACGCAGCCCGGCAGCTTGCGCATGGACGGCAGCCGCCATTGCGTGTACCACGCGAGTATCTCGTCGTTGTCCGCGGAGCCGGAGTTGAAGGTCCCGAGCTGTATGCACGGCGCGAGCTCCTTGCCCGCCTTGCGCCGCTTCGCCTCGGGGCCGTCGGCACGCGACTCCTCGGTCAGGATGTGCACGCGCTCGCCCACCCGCATCGCGAGCATCTTGCGGTCCCTCTCGGAAAGCGCCGCGTGTATCGCCGACGGCACCGGGTTGCCGAAAGCCTGCGCGTCCGCCGCGCCAAACAGCAGGATGTAGGCGTTGCCGGTGGGGACCGCAAGATCGTCGGTATGGCGCAGGCGGCCGTGCGCTCCGGCGGGCACGCCGGCCTGCCGCACACCGGCCTCGGACTGGTAGTGCGCCGCCCACAGGATGCCCGGGCGCTTCAGCATCTTCGGTATGTACGCGCCGTGCGTCCACTCGAGATGGGCCTCACGGCCATCGGCCGGCAGGTCGTACCACGTTATCCAGAGCGCTCGATCCAATTGAATACCCTTTCCGGAAACGTCATTCAAAGAGCAGGACTAACCACAGATGAACACGGATGAAACCCACTGCCCGTAAGCGCCCTTGGCTTTCGTTAACCGTGTATATCTGTGTTCATCTGTGGTTCGATTCTGTTTCTGGCTTCCGGCCGGATTATTGCAGGAAGCAGCGGCGCGGGCACGCATCCCACATTATGGTCTTGTGCTAACCTCGCGCAGGAGGAGGATAGAACATGAAAATCCGCAGACCCGCTTCAATCCTGTTCGCCGCAATGATGGCGTTGCCCGCCGGCGTGACCTGGGCGCAGGCAGGCTACCCCGTCAAACCGGTTCGCCTGGTCGTGCCGTCATCCCCCGGCGGCGGAACCGATATCACCGCTCGCATACTCGCGCCCAAGCTGACGGAGCGGCTGGGACAGCAGGTCGTGGTGGAGAACCGCGCGGGTGCGGGCACGATGATCGGCACCGAAATAGTGGCAAAGTCCGCGCCCGACGGCTATACGCTGCTGATGGGCCTGTCCACCCTCGCCATCAACCCCGCCATGTACAAGAAGGTGCCTTACGACTCGGTGCGCGACTTTGCGCCGATCTCGCAGGTCATCGCGGCGCCCAACATGCTTGTCGTGCATCCGTCGGTGCCGGCGCGGACGGTCAAGGAGCTGATCGCCTTCGCCCGCGCGCGCCCCGGCCAGCTCAACTACGCATCCGCCGGGCACGGCACCAATCCCCACCTTTCGATGGAGCTGTTTCTCAGCATGACCGGGCTCAAGGTGGTCCATATCCCGTACAAGGGGCTGGCCCCCGGCATCGTCGATCTGCTGGCCGGCCACGTCACCCTCGCCACGGCGACGATGCTGACCGGCCTGCCGCACGTGAAGAGCGGCCGGCTGCGGCTCCTGGGCACGACCGGGGCGAAGCGCGCCGCGGTGCTTCCGGACCAGCCGACCGTCGCCGAGGCGGGCGTCCCCGGCTACGAGGCGTCGCAGTGGTACGGCGTGCTGGCGCCGGCGCAGACGCCGAAGGAGATCGTGGCCCGGCTCCACGCCGAGATCGTCCGCATACTCCAGGCTCCGGACATGCGACAGAAGCTCGCCGCCGATGGCACCGACCCGGTCGGCAGCTCCCCGGATGAGTTCGCGCGCTACATCAAGTCCGAGCTCACGAAGTGGGGCAAGGTCGCGCGGGATGCGGGAATCACGCCTGAATAGCGTGCCGCAGCGTGGAGCAGGGATCGGCGCAACGTGGAGCAGGGGCCCGCTTGCGGGATGCGACCGTGGAGCCGATCGTGGGCGCGTCGTTCCAATGCCGATCCCATGCGCGTCTCCGGGGTCAGATCCCCAGAGGGGCCCCTCTTCCGCCCATCGACGCGCCCCGTCTTTCGGGGATGCGACCGCGAGGCACGCTTGCGGCCGACACCCTGGATAAGAATTCTTGCGATGGTTACTCGGAGGCCGCGCGTGACGCGATACTTCGTGACGCGGTGCGGCGTGACGCGATGAATCGTGATGCGGTGAGGCGTGTTTAGCTAGCTACCGACTGCCCGCAAGGCGTCCAGCCACGCTCTTTCGTGTCACGCAGTACCGCGTCACGCACTACCGCGTCACGGTGTACCGTGTCACGCCTCAGTCAGCGCGTCGGCCAGCAGCGTCAGCCCCGCTGTCGCGAAGGCATACATGTTGGCGATCCGGTCGCTGCTGCCGGTCTTCACGACCACAGTGCGTTCCACTCCTCCGGTCACCGCGCAGCAAGCGTGTCCCGCCGGATCGCCGTAGCGATTGCCGGTGGGCCCCGCGGCACCGCTCTCACCCAACCCCCAGTCCGCGGAGCAGCGGTCGCGCAGGAGCCGCGCCATGAGCATTGCCCACTGCTCCGTTGCTCCCCGGATACCGGAGAACAGGCCTTCGCGCGTGTCCCTCAGGGCGAGTAGCGACTGGCGCGTGTAGAACACTCCGCCGCCGATGAAGTACGCCGAGGCGCCCGGGACGGCCAGCAGCGCCGCCGACATGAGGCCCCCGGCGGCCGATTCGGCGACCGCGACGGTTTGCTTGCGCGCCTTGAGGAGGGCCGCGATCTTCTCCGACAGGGGCATCAGCTCGCGCATGGAGTTCCTCTCGGAAAAGTGAAGAGTGACAAGTGACGAGTGACGGGTGTTGGTAGACAATGAAGCGGGGCTAATTTGACTTCATTGGAGATGCCATGAAGAGAAGCGCGCGTAAAGCCGCCGGATACGCGGTGTGTGCATTGTGCCTGTGGTGCGCCGGAACCGCCACGACTTTCGCCCAGGCAGGCTATCCGAGCCGCCCGGTCCGCCTGATCGTGCCGTTCGCGCCGGGAGGCGGCAGCGACGTGCTCGCGCGCCTGATCGGGCCGCGGCTTTCCGAGCGGCTCGGCCAGCCGGTCGTGGTGGACAACCGCCCCGCGGCTTCCGGCATCGTCGGCGCGGACCTCGTCGCGAAGGCCGCGCCCGACGGCCATACCTTGCTCGGCACCACGGTGACGTTCGTGATCAGCGGGGCGCTGCACCAGGGGCTTCCGTACGACGCTATCAAGGATTTCGCGCCGGTCACGCTTTTCATCTCGTCGCCGTTCGGGCTGCTGCTGCACCCGTCCGTGCCGGCGAAAACGGTGAAGGAATTCATCGCCTACGCAAAGGCGAATCCCGGCAAGCTGCTCTACGGCTCGTCGGGGCCGGGAAGCTCGCCCCATCTCGCGGCCGAGCTGTTCAACTCGATGGCCGGGCTCCGGATGACGCACGTGCCGTACAAGGGCATCTCCCCGGCGATCACGGCGCAGCTCGGAAACGAGGTACAGGTCACGTTCTCGAACATCTTCTCGACCCTGGGGCACTGGCAGGCCGGCCGCCTGCGCCTGGTCGCGCACGGCGGCGCGAAGCGCGTGGAGGCCTTCCCGGACATCCCCACCATCACCGAATCGGGCCTGCCGGGCTTCGAGTCGCGCAACTGGTACGGCTACGCGGCGCCCGCGAAGACGCCGCGGCCCATCGTCGAGCGACTCCACAAGGAATTCGCCGCCGTCGCCGCCGTTCCCGAGGTGCGGAAGACGCTGGTCTCGCAGGGCAACGACGTCGTCGCCAGCACGCCGCAGGAATTCGCGAAGTCCATCAGGGCCGAAGCCGACCGCTGGGGCGCGATCGGGCGGAGACTCGGCGTCACGCTCAATTGAGCGAGTTTGCAGTGGGCAGTGGGCAGTTTGCAGTTACTGCCAACTGGCAACTGCCAACTGTCAACTTGCTACTGGGGCTTGATGCCCATGTTCTTGATCACCTTCGCCCACTTCTCGGTCTCCGCCTTGATGTGCGCGCCGAACTGCTCCGGCGTGCTGACATCCACCTCGAGGCCCATGCCGGCAAGGCGTTCCTTCATTTCCGGGGAGCGCAGCGCGCGCGAGATGTCCTGGTTCAGCCGGTCGATGACGGGACGCGGCGTCCCCGCGGGGACCAGCATGCCGAACCACTGCACCGACTCGTAGCCCGGAACGCCCGCCTCCGCGATGGCGGGAACATCGGGCAGCGCCCCGACGCGCTTCAAGGTCGTGACACCCAGCGGCCGCAGCCGGCCGGCCTTGAGGTACGGCATCGCGGTCGGGGGCGTGGTGAACATGACGGAGATCTCGCCCGAGAGCAGGCTCACGATGGCCATGCCGGCGCCCTTGAACTGCACGTGATCCAGCTGGATGCCGGACATGATCTTGAACAGCTCGGCGGACAGGTGCGGGCTGGTGCCTTGCCCCGGCGAGCCGTTGATGAGGATCCCCGGCCGCGCCTTCGCGAGCGCGATGAAGCCCTTGACGCTCGCCGCAGGAACCGACGGGTGCACGACCAGCAGGTTCGGAGCCGAGACGAGCTTGGTGACCGGCGCGAGGTCGCGCTGGGCGTTGTACGGCATCTTGGCGAACATGCTGGGATTGATCGCGATCGAGGTCTGCGTGATCACCATCGTGTAGCCGTCGGGCGCCGATTTGACCGCGGCGTCGACGCCGATGATGCCGCTCGCGCCGGCCCGGTTCTCGACTATCACCTGCTGTCCCAGCGACTCGGTCAGCTTGGCTGCCACCAGGCGCCCGAGGATGTCGCTGGTGCCGCCCGGCGCGGAGTGAGCGATCAATCGCACCGGCCGCGTCGGATATTGCTGTGCGCTCGCCCCGGCCGCGATGAACGTCAGAACGAGCGCCGCAGCAACCGCGATCGGCGCGCGAAGTTTGCAGTTTGCAGTGGGCAGTTTGCAGTCACTGCCGACTGGCGGCTGGCGCTTGGCGGCCGCCGTTTCGAAATCACTCAGCACTCTGCACTCATCACTGATTCCTCCATCGACCCTCGACCCTCGACCCTCGACGGCGGCCTCCGACATATCCTCGCCAGGTCTCTGCGCAATCCAGTCGGCCGCCCCGCGCGCCGCCGGGGGTCAGATCCCCGAGAAAACCTCTCGGGGCCCCTCTTCCGCCCCTCGACGCGCCTCAGTAGGACGTCAGTCCGCCATCAAGCACCAGCGTCTGCCCCGTAATATAGGCCGCCTCCGGGCCCGCCAGGTAGCACACCAGCCCCGCGACCTCGTCCTGGGTGCCGAAGCGGTGAAACGGGATGCGCTCGATCATCGCCTTCCGCGCTTCGGGCTGCGCTGCGAAATACTCCGCCCGTGACGGCGTATCGATGGTGCCCGGCGCAATCGCGTTGACGCGTATGCCGTGGTCCGCCCACTCGATCGCCAGCATCCGCGTCATCTGGATGATGCCGGCCTTGGATATTCCGTAGGCCGCGCGCTGGGGGTAGCCGACGAGGCCGTGGGTCGAGGCGAGACTGACGATGCAGCCCGGCCGCCGGCCCGCAACGAGGTGCCGCCCCACCTGCTGCGCCATGAAGAACGACCCCTTCAGGTTGACGGACATCACCTCGTCCCACTCCTCGCGCGTCATGTCGAGCGCGCCGCGGCGCAGCGTGACGGCGGCGTTGTTGACCAGCGTGTCGACGCGGCCGAACGCGCTGACGACCTCGGCCATGGCGCGCTCCATGCCAGATTGCGAGCGCACGTCGAGCTCGACCGGCACCCCGCGCGCGCCCGCTGCTTCGATCCGGCCGAGCGTTTCCGACAGCTTTTCGACGCGCCGCGAGGACACCGCGACGTCGCAGCCGTCGCGCGCGAGCGCCACCGCGATCGCAGCGCCCAGTCCCTGCGACGCGCCCGTCACCAATGCTACGGGGCGGCTCGATGCCTGCCGCGCCATCAAGCCTCTCCCTCAGAGCGTGATTCGTGATTCGTGATTCGTGATTCGACCATTTCGCCTGCCCCGGACAGGTCCGTCCGCCTGCGGTGGCTACCCTGTCCCCGTTGGGCGCCGTTGCCGATGTGGCACCCTTGCTCGATTATCCATTAATCTACGCCGCGTTGGAGGCGCGCAGGCACCAGGCGCCAGTGGGCGTTTCCCGTCGGGCAATGCCCTACAATGGAAAGCGGCACGAATCACGAATCACGCCTTGGCGCATCCATGCGGCTAGGACTCTTCATGATGCCGGTGCATCCGCTGCACCGCGATCCCGCGCAGACGCTGCAGGAGGACCGCGAGACGGTCATCCTCGCGGACAGGCTCGGCTACCACGACGCGTTCGTGGGCGAGCACCTGACCGACAAGGCGGAGAACATCACCAACAGCTTCATCTTCCTCGCCTCGCTGATCCACGCGACGAAGACCATCAAGCTCGCGACCGGCACCTCCAACCTCTCGCAGTCCCACCCGACACTGATCGCGGCGCACGCCGCGATGTTCGACCATCTCGCGCAGGGGCGCTTCATCTTCGGGGTGAGCCCCGGCGCGCTCGCGTCCGACGCCGAGGCGCTCGGCATCCTGAACGAGGACCGCAACAAGCTCTTCGCCGAGGCGATCGACGCCATCCTCGCCATCTGGGAGCGCGATCCCCCCTACGAGATCGACCTGCCCGGCAACCGCTTCAAGGTCACTACCGCGAAGACCTACGTCGGCGAGATCGGCAAGGGCGTCATGTACAAGCCGTTCCAGAAGCCGCGGCCGGAGATCGTGGGCACGGTCGTGGCCCCCTTCTCCAAGGGGGTGATCGCGATGGGCGAGCGCGACTTCCACCCGCTCTCCGCGAATTTCCTGCTGCCGCACTGGCTGCCGAGCCACTGGGCCAACTACGCGGAGGGCAAGCGCCGCGCCGGGAAGACCGCGGACCCGGCGGAGTGGCGCGTCGCCCGCACCGTTTTCGTCGCCGACGACGACAAGGTGGCCGAGCGCTACGGCAAGCGCGATGAGGCGAGCCCCTACCGCTTCTACTGGCGGCAGCTGCGCATCAAGCTCACCATCCCGAAGCGCCACATCGTGTTCAAGACGCACGAAGGGCAGGACGACGCCGAGCTGACGGACGACTACGTGGTGGACCGGCTGGTGATCTCCGGCACGGTCAACAAGGTCGTGGACCAGATCCTGCAGTTCCGCGAGCAGGTCGGCGACTTCGGCGAGCTCGTCTACGCCGGCATGGACTGGGTGGACCCGAAGCTCGCGCAGCGCTCGATGGAGCTGATGGCCACCGAGGTCATGCCGAGAGTCAACAAGGCGATCGGCGCGTCGGCGACGTTGCGCGTCGCCCGAGGGATGAGGGCTGACGGATGAGGAACTTACCGCAAGTTGACTCGAACCACTCCCCTCCTGCCTGAGGGTGAGGCGGGGTTTCGAAGAAGGTGCCTGCGCACCTTCGAGCCGCCGAACGCCAGCTGCGATGCAGCGCAGCTGGCCGGGCGGGGTGGCCCATATGAGCTTTTTCGGGGTGGTGGGAGTCGAATCACGAATCACGATTCTCTGGCGGCCGCGCTCTAGAGTCCGGTCTTTTCCAGCAGCTGCGCGAGCCTTTCCTGCTGGCCGCGGCTCGTCATGGGGTAGCTCTCGAGCCACCTGCGCGTGGAGAACCCGCTGTCGAGCGCGCGTATCTCCTCGGCCACCCACCTGGCGTCGTTGAGATGCCCGGCAGCGGCGAGCGCGCCCGCGTAGTAGAGCCGCGTTTCCAGGTCGGCCGGATTGCGGTCGGTCGCTTCGCGCAGGTTGATCAAGGCCTGCTCGAAATCGTTCTCGAAGAAATAGGCCCGGCCCAGTATCTGGAAATAGAGGTAGCCGCTGTCCGGGTTGAGCCGCATCGCCATTCGCAGCAACGGGATCGTCCGTCGCGGCTCCCCGATGTAGGTGTATATGCCGCCCATAAGCGCGTAGGCATCCGCGTAGGAGCGGTCGAGCACCAGCGCCTTCTTCAGGGACTCGAGCGCTTTCTCGTGGCGGCGGCCCTGGACATGAACGAAGCCCAGCGCCCAGTGGATCTCCGGAATGTCGGGGTCGATCAGCCGGGCGGTTTCGGCCAGCTCGAACGCCCGGTCAAGGGCGGCCGATGAACCGGCGGCCGGGCGCAACCGGAACTCGAGGGCGTAGGTCATCGCAAGGCTCGCGTAGGCGCGCGCGAACCCGGGATCCAGCTCCAGCGCCTTGCGAAAGTAGGCGCGGGCCTGCTCGTTGTCCTCGGTCCGCCGCACGAGGAACAGCGCCTGCCCGCGCAGGAAGTTGTCGTAGGCCTCCAGGCTCCTCGTGTAGCGCTTCGCCAGCCGTTGCTTCTCAGCGTCGCTGACCTTGCCCGGCAATTGCTCGACCAGCCTGCGGATGATCTCGTCCTGGACCGCGAAAAAGTCGCGCAACGGCCGCTCGAAGCGCTCCGACCAGAGCTGCTCCTTGGTGCGCGAGTCGATCAGGCGGACGTTGACCCGCAGCAGGCCGGCCTCGCGCTGAACACTTCCGGAAACGACGTAGCGGGGGCCGGGATCCGGCGAAGCGCCGGACCCGGTGCTGATCAGGCGCAAGCCGGAGAAGCGCGAAAGCTCGGTTGTCAGGTCGTTGCTGATGCCGTGGGCGAGATATTGGTAGTCTTTTCCCGCCCCCACGAACTCGAAAGGGAGCACGGTAACGGTGAGCGGCGCGCCTTTGCGTGAGTCCGCCGCATCGAGCGCCTCCATTTCCGCGTCCACGTACGGCTCAGGGCGCATGAACAAGGCGACAGCGGCAATCACGGCCGCCGCCGCCAACGCCGCCAGGCCGAGCAAGCGCATGCCGTGGCGGCGCCCCGGCGATTCCGTCGGCGATGGAGCCTCGGTCCCGGCGCGCGCGTCAGGCGCGGCGTCCATGCCCCGCACCGGCGCGATCAGCCGGTAGCCGCGCTTGGAAATAGTCTCGATGTGGGACGGCGAGCGGGGGTTGTCGCCGAGCGCCTTGCGCAGCTTGATGATGCTCTGCGTGAGCACCTCGTCTCCGACGACTACGCCCGGCCACACGGCGGAAAGCAGCTCGTCGCGGCTGACGACGCGGCCCGGCCGGCCGGCGAGGACCATCAGCACTTCCATCGCCTTGGGCTCGATGCGCACGATTTCGCCCGCGCGGCCGAGCTCGTTGGTCGTCGGATCGGCCCACCATTCCCCGATCCGGAGCCGCGAAAGCCCCGGTGGGGGATTGCCGCGCGCCTGCACAGGCGCTTCGAAAGCGGCCGGGTCCAAGCTCAACTCGTTGATCCTGCTGGGCAATCGCTTCGTAGGAAAAGCATAACCGTTCCATCGGGAGAAGCGCGCGCCTGGACGATAGAACTTCCGTACCGAGCGCGCCATCCGCCCGCGAGCTACGCCAATGATACGAGGCGGTCAGCGTGCCGGTAAACGTATCAATACAAAGGAGATGGCGCCATGAAGCAGCTTCTCATCGGACTGTTCCTGGTCCTCGCACCGGCCGCGCTCGCCTGGCAGACGGCCGCCGCGGCCGAACAGCGCTACGTCGTCAAGCCGGTCGTCGAGATGAAGATCAAGCAGTTGCCGGAGGGACCGCTTTACTGGCGGGTCGAGAACTTCCCGACGCTGGAGCAGGCAAAGGCGGCCGCCGCCCGCTATCGCTGGGACCCGGATTCGGTCCGCTACGAGGGGTCACCGGCGCTCGCCGCCGAGGTCGCCGGCAAGGTCTGGCTGTTTACGCTCGGCGCCAAGGGCGGCGCAACGCCGGGCGGCAGCAAGGTGGCCGAGATCGGGCCGGTGTCTCCGATCACCGCGCCGGAGTACCTGCTGCGCGTCAACCATGGCTCCGGCCCGGCGGGATCCACGACGCCGGTGCATACGCATCCCGGCTCGGAAGCCTTTTACGTGGTCGCCGGCCGGCTGGGCCAGAGAACTCCGCACGGGGTGAGCCACGCCGAAGCGGGCCGGACGATGAACGGGCATTCCGCGGACATGCCGATGCAGGTTTTCAACAGCGGCACGACCGACCTGACGGCCCTGATCATGTTCGTGGTGGACGCGACGAGACCGTTCTCGATGCCGGCCAAGTTGCCGTGATGCGGTATCAGCCGCGGCCGGCCCGGCGCGCCGCGGCGGGGGGGATGAGGGCTGAGGGATGCGGCTGAGGAGTTTGCCGTTTGCAGTTACTGACGTCTGGCGGCTGACGGCTGACAGCTCCCCTAGCGGCCGCGCAGCTTGTCTCCCGCGTCCGCGATACCGCAGAGATAGCTCTCCCAGACCACGAGGTTCTTCTCGCATGCCGCGACCACGGCGTCTTCCATGTGCAGCTGCCGGGCGTAGTTCTCCACCGCGCGCCAGCCCATGTTGGAGTGCTCGATGTCGGCCTCCTCGTGCAGCTCGAAGAACTCGAGCTCGTGATCCGACAGCTTGAACAGCCTCCCCCAGCGCTCGCGCTCCAGCCCGAACCAGCCGCGCTTGCGGATCAGCCCCGTCCCGTAGCCCGGCACGTTGGCGCGCTCGGCGCAGGTATTGGCGACGATGCCTTCCAGCCAGTGCCGGTTCGCCATCAGTCCTTCCCACGCATTCCAGCAGAGCTGCGTCGAGGGCAGGGGCTGCGCCGCATGGATATCCGCGCGCTTGAGGCCGATGCGCACGCCGAGGTCCTCGAGGATCGCCCAGTGCGGCCGGCCGCCGCCGTGCTCGTGGTCGGCGATCACTTCCTCGCTGCAGGCGCGGATGATCCCGATGCGCACCTCCCAGATCGGGCAATTGGTCGCGACCTTGAGCTTGAGCACGGAATTGCGCTGGCGCGTGTTCAGCCGGTGCTGCATCGCGAACATCCGCGCCCGGCCCACCGTCAGCGGCTCGTGAAACCAGCGGCAGCGGCGCACGAAGTCGTTCACGACCGCATCCATCCGCCCAACAACGCTTTTCTTGCCCGCCATCCATCCTCCTCCGGGGTCCGATCCCGGAGAAATTCTACAAGAAGCACTAGCCACAGAGAGCACAGAGAACACAGAGAAAAATTGAATGAAAACCACCCCCATCCCGACCTTCCCCCTGATGGGGAAGGAAATGAAACGAACCGGCGCAGACGGGGAAAAAACTTCCCTCCCCCTGAGGGGGAGGGGCAGGGTGGGGGTGCTTCTGAAATTCTCTGTGATCTCTGTGTTCTCTGTGGCTTGATTCTGATCTTCAGAACCCGAAGAGTCGCTGCGGGTTGTCGACGAGTATCTTCTTCCGCTGCGGCTCGTCGGCCCATTGCCCGAGGAGGTTGAATAGCTCGACCGAACCGACTCGGTCGGCAAAAGACAGGTGGGGATAGTCGCTGCCCCAGATGATGCGGTCGGGGACCGCCTCGATCAGCGCGCGCGCCATCGGCGCGGCGTCGGCGAAGCCGGGGGCAACCGACATGCGGTAAGTGCCGGTGAACTTGACCCAGCCGCGCTCGCACCCGCGCAGGAAATCGAGAAATTCGCGGAATCCCGGCTGCTTCGGCCCGTCTTTCGCCAGGAACATGCCCATGTGCGCGACCGTGAAGCGCGATTTGAGCTTGCCCATCACCGGTATCAGCTCCCGAGTGAGCCAGCCGGGCGTAAGGAAATCCAGCATCCAGCCGAACTCCGCGCAGCGCGCGTCGAGCCGCTCGATGCGGGAGAGCATGGTCTTCGAAAATCCCGGCTCCGGCGGCTTGACCGGGCTTACGTTGATACGCACGCCGCGCACACCCGCCGCGTTCAACCGCTCGAGCTCGGTGTCGGGCGTGTCCTCATCGATGTCCACGATACCGCGGCATTTCGCCCCCACCGCGCGTATGGCGTCGAGCATGCAGGCGTTGTCGCGCCCGTAGGCGCTCGGCTGCACGAAGACGTAGCGCTCGCACCCGAGATGGCGCGCGAGCTTCAGGTAATCCTCGAGCGGAGCGAGCGGCGGCTTGTAGCGGAGATCGGCGCCGTACGGATAGCGCTCCGCCGGCCCGAATACGTGGAAATGGCTGTCGCAGGAAAGCGGCGGCGCGCGAAACGCCGGCGCCCCCTCTTTCTCCGGACCGAATGACAAGATTCTTCGTAGCTCGTTACTGACGGCTGGCGTCTGGCGGCTTACTTCCTGAGAAACAGCTCCCCCCACAGTTTTTCCCACTTGTCCGCCTCGTCGACGACCGCAACCACGTCGAGATAGACGTGGTCGAAGTCCGAGAGCTTCGACTTGACCTTGCGGTTGACCGGCGGCCGCCCCATCGATTCATACAGCCTCTGCCCGTCTTCCGCCGACAGGACGAAATCGGCGTAGAGCAGCGCGGCGGCGCGGTGCGGAGCGTTCTTTGCAATGCCGATGCCCTGCGGCCGGGCAATCGCGTCGATCGGCGCGTAGTCGATGGGCGCGCCCTTGCGCTTCAGCGTTTCGACGTTCGCGCTGTAGGCGGTCAGGCACACCGGGATCTCGCCGGCCGAAACGAGCTGCGCCATCAACGGGTGGCCCTTGCGCACCTCCGGCCGCATCTCCGAGAGCTTGCGGAAGAACGCCATGCCCTCGGCCTCGCCCCATTTCCTGACGAGCGTCGCCATCCACTCGGCATCGCCCGCCTCGATGCCGAGCTTGCCCTTCCATTTCGGATCGGCGAATCCCCTGATGCTCTTCGGCAGGTCCTCCCGCTTCACCAGGTTGGTGTTGTAGCCGACGACGAAGAATTGAAGGCGATCGGGCATCCACAGGCGGTGCCGCGGGATGCTCGCGGGCGGCAGGTCGGCGGCATGGGGCGTGAAATACGTGGTCAAGACCTTCTCGCGGGCGAGCGTTTCCATTTCGGGGCCGTTGGTCGCGATCACGTCCACCGTGTCGCGGCCGGCCCTGGCCTCGCTCACCACCCTCTGGACGACGCGCTCGGACTGGCTGCGCCAGAGCTCGACCTTGATGCCGTACTTCTTCTCGAACGCTTGCGCCATCGGCTGCGATTCCGTCGGCGCCAGGGACGTGTAAAGGCTGACGGTGCCTTCCTTCCTGGCCAGCTCGATGAGACGCTTTTCGCGGTCCGCGCCCTGGTAGGTCAGGATATCCGCGCCCTGGGCCGCCGCGAGCGGCGGCAGCAGGACTGCAAGCAGCGCGGATGACGCGACGAACGCCGGCATAGTCTTCATGGTGATCTCTCCTCGTTTTTCGGAACAGGCCCTGCGCCGCCGCGCGGGTTAGCGCGGTTGTTCGCGGCGGTTTGTTCTGCGCCCGGGCGTGCCCTAATATAGCCAAATTTCGCCGGCCGGGCGAGGTCAGGAGAGTCAAATGTCCGCGAAAACCGCCGCTGGCCCCGGCATCAAGGGAAACCGGGTGAGCAACGCCAACGGGGCGACCTTCCAGAACGACCTGCGCGAGTTCATCACCGCCGTCGAGAAGCGCGGCGAGCTCGCGCACGTGAAGAACGCGCACTGGGACCGCGAGCTCGGCGCGGTGACCGAAGTGCTCTACCGCCAGAAGGTCGAGAAGTCGCCGATGCTCCTCTTCGACGACATCCCCGACTACCCGAAGGGCTACCGCTGCGCGTACGGCATGTTCGGCTCGCCCTACCGCCTCTCGCTCGTGCTCGGCATGGAGCCGACGCTCTCCGACAACCGCAAGGAGATGCTCGACCACTTCCGCAAGCACATCAAGAAGGGCTTCAAGCGCATCGCCCCGAGGATGGTCGACGGGGGTCCGGTCCTCGAGAACATCGTGCGCGACAAGGTGGACATGCTCAGGTTTCCGGTGCCGATCCACCACGAGGACGACGGCGGCCGCTACATCGGCACGGCCTGCGGCGTCGTCACCCGCGACCCGGACGACGGCCGCATCAACGTCGGCACCTACCGCGTGCAGGTGAAGGGGCCGGACACCTGCGCCTCGTACATTTCCAACGGCAAGCAGGGCCGCATCCACCGCGACAAGTACCTGAAGGCCGG
>JBIOVQ010000345.1:0-6822 GCA_044867805.1 Burkholderiales bacterium
TGGTGTCCCCGCCCACGTTGAAATAGGCGTCGCCGAGATTGCGCCCGCCGATCACGGCGGCCGCGTTGTCGGCGATCCACAGCTTGTTGTGCATGCGGCGGTTGAGGCGGTCGCTGTCACCGAGGTACTCCAGCAAGCGGGAGATGCCCAGCGGGCCCCGGCGGAGAAACGGGTTGAACACTCTGACCTGAACGTTGGGGTGCGCCGCGAAAGTCGCGAAGTCGAAATCGCGGCCGACCGCGTACAGGTCGTCGATCAGCAGACGCACCCGCACGCCGCGCGACGCCGCGCGCAGCGCCCGGTAGAGCAGGAGCGTGGCGGTCGCGTCTTCCGCGACGATGTAATACTGCAGATCGAGGGTACGCTCCGCGGACTCCGCCAGCGCGGCTCGCGCGATAAAAGCCTCCTGACCCGAAGTCATCAGGTGAAATCCGGATTGACCGCCCAGCGCCGAGAGCTGCGCGGCAAACGTGCGCCCGAGGAAAGTCTCCTCGGGAAGATCGATCGCGTACGAAGGAGGGCGCGGGACATCGTGACGGGCCGACGAACAACCTACGACGAGCACGGTGACCGTTACGGCGAGCACCCGGCGCATTGTCCCCATGGGTACCCCTGACTGGAGCCTATCTCGAAAACCCGAATGGAACCGCAGATGAACGCAGATGAACGCGGATGAGATCAAAAACCGAAACTATCATCAGCATGAACATTCATCCTCGTTTATCGGCGGCCGGCCTGGCCCCTGTCTTGAAAGGCGCCCCCAATCGTCCGGAGAAACATGAGCAGGAGTTGACCGCAGACAACCCCCTGATCAACGCCGATCCCAAACAGGAACAGGGCAGCGGGTTGGTGTAGCGTATCGGCGTTTATCTGCGTTCATCGGCGGTTGCTTCTGATCTTGATGTATTTTGAGACATGCTCTAGAAATACAGCCGCGCGCGGAACTCGATGCGGTTCGAAATCTGCCGCTCGCCGAATTCCGTGCCGGTGCCGCCGTTGAGAAAGACGGCGCGGAGCCTGAATTCCGTATTCTTGAAGCCGGTATATAGCAGCTCGGGCGTGACCGAGGTGCTGCTGTCGTCGGCGTTTGCGATCACCGTGAGCGCGGGCGTGAAATTATGTCTTCACGAGCTCAACCGCTGAAACCAGGGGCACGGGAATTCCTCACCTGACCTTGTTGCCGGGCATTCTTGCAGGACCGGCAAAGCGGTTCTTGATTCAGATCAAACGAGTACGGAATCCGGCATGATCCGTCAACCTACTTCCTGAGCTTGCCCCAGAGCTCGTCCAGCCGCGCGTAGCGGCCGCATCCGTTCACGTAGAACTTGTAGCGCACCGGGTTCTTGAGGTAATAGTTCTGATGGTAATCCTCGGCCGGCCAGAACTCGCCCGCTTTCACGATCGGCGTCACGATCGGCTGCTTGAAGGGTTTGGCCTTCTCCCACTTCGCCTTCGAGGCCTCGGCGAGCCGCTTTTGCGCCTCGTCGTGCCAGAAGATTGAAGGCCGGTATTGCGAGCCGGCGTCGCAGAACTGCCGGTCGATCACCGTGGGATCGTGGTTCACCCAGAATTGCTCGAGCAGCCGCTCGTAGCTCACCTTCTTCGGGTCGTACACGACCTGCACCACCTCGGTGTGGCCGGTCATGCCCGAGGAGACTTCCTGGTAGGTCGGCTTCTCCTTGCTTCCGCCCATGTAGCCGGAGGTGGTCGAAACAATGCCGGGAACCTTGTCCATCGCCTCCTCGGTACACCAGAAGCAGCCGGCTGCGAAGGTGGCCTTGGCGAGCCCGGTCGGCTGGCCTTGGGCGAAGACAGGCTGGGCGGCAAGCGCGGCCAGCCAGATCGGCAGAGTAAGAAGTCGGGCAAACATGGCTAAACGTTCCTTTCGAATCGTCGCGGGGCAGGCCACCGTCAGCGCCGTCGGCTTGATCTCGAATTTCGCGGTCCGCCACCCCGACAGCCGTCCCGGCGCACAATGGGATTCTATACGCGCGCGGCGCTCTTCCGGATTCGTGCGGTGGAACTCCCGGTTCGTCCCCGAGCGGCCGCAGCGGCCTCCGCTCGCCTGATTCCCGTCGCACACGGGTGATCCCCGCTCAGCGCGCCTCATTTTCGTTTCCTTGCGCGCGTTCTCCCGGTTTTGGTTGATCTGGATCAAGCCGTCCCTGCCTGCGCGCCATATGATCGACCGGTGCTTCCGGAACCAACACGGCATGCACCCGGCCAAACAGGATGACCTGAACATGCGCGGGCAGTTGATGAGCACGCTATCCGCCACCGGCCGATCGTCACGCGCGCGCAGGCAGATTGCAATTTCGCTGCTCGTCGGCTGGCTCGCGTTCTGGTTCACGACCGCGGCGCAGGCGTGCTGCTTCGGTTTCCCGGCAGACCACGGGGCCATCGGCCTCCCGGCCGCAACGCCCGCCGGCGCGCCGGGCGGCCCGTGGACGGGGTCGTCCCCGCTCCCTTCCGTTCCCGATATCGATTGCGACGCTCTGAGCGCAATCGGCCCCGTTGTGCCCGGCGCGGCGCTGCCGCCCGCTGACGGCACGGATCTGCCGGCGGCGGCGCGGCGCGAGAAAGCGCCCGCTGCGGTCGCCCGCGCTTCCGAGTACCTGTCGTTCGGCACGCCGGACCACCCGTTATCCGGGTTGCCTCCGTATCTCCGCCTCCGGCGGCTCTTGATCTAGCTGCCCGCGCATTGATCGAACGCGCTGTGCGGCTTGCGGCCCAGCGCGGCATCGGCACTTTTCGTTCAGAGTCAACTCCACAAGGAGACAGCACATGAAACGCATCGCAGTACTGGCACTGGTTACCGTCGCCGCGCTCAGCGCCTACACATTTGCGGCGGAAGATCGTTCACCGGCGATGAAGCCGCCCGCGGCGAAGCCCGGCGCGATGGGCATGATGGACATGGACAAGCAGATGGCCCGGATGCAGGAACAAATGAAGAAAATGCAGGAGCAGATGGAGCGGATCAGCAAGACGGCGGACCCGAAGGAACGCCAGAAGCTCATGCAGGAACACATGAAGAGCATGCAGGAGGGTATGGGGATGATGCGCGGCATGGGCGGCCCGATGATGGGGATGATGGGCGGACAGGGCGCCAAGGGTTCCGGCGCCATGGGCGGCGGTCCGATGAAAGGCATGGATCCAAAGCAGCAGCAGGAAATGATGGGGCGCCGCATGGACATGATGCAGATGATGATGGAGCAGATGATGCAGCATCAGCAGATGATGCAGCCGACCCCGGCCAGGTGACGGAGACTGCAAGGAGCGCAACATGCGTAACGTGAAATCAAGTTTTGCGGCGGGCCTTCTCATCGCGGCCGCCATGCTGCCGGCGGCGGCAGCGGAACTTGCCGCCCAGAAGATCAGCGACCGCGGTGTGACCGTTGCTGTAACCCCGCAGAACCTTTCCACCGGCGCCAAGATCTGGGACTTCAAGATCGTTCTCGATACCCATTCAGGGGAGCTGAGTGACGATCTGGTGAAGACCGCGACGCTGCTTGACGGCAAGGGCGGGCGGCACGCGCCCATCAGATGGGAAGGCGCCGGGCCCGGCGGCCATCATCGAGAGGGCACGCTCAGGTTCAACGCAGTTACACCGCCACCGGAGTCGGTCGAGCTGCGAATCCAGCGGTCGGGCGAATCCAAAGCGCGCTCGTTCCGCTGGGAGTTGAAGTAGAGGGCCGGAGCGTCAGTCCGGCATTTCGAAGATGCCCGTCACCGAACGGAGGCCAAGATGACCAAACTCAACCCGTGGATTCACGGCGTGGTGGTATCAATCACGGTGGTGATCAACTACGCCTTGTGCACCGTCTTCTGGTTCGCATTTACCGAGCCGGCGATCAGATTTCTGAATGTCCTGTTTCACGGCATGGATTTCAGAAAAATCTATGCGGCAACGGCGTTCTCGTTCGGAGATTTCCTCTACGTGCTCGTCCTGTTCGCGGTATGGGCGTACATAGTCGGCGTTATCTACGCGCTCGTGCGCAATCTGCTGGCTGCGGAAAGCATGGCCTGATGCCCACCCTGCCGCCGCGAGGAGGTTGCGTCGTCTTCATGCACCGATCCGATCGCGGCAATGATGGGGCACCTGGGAGACTTCGAGTGCGCCTCGCAATCGTGGAGCAGGTGAGCGAGCACACGCTCGATGCGCCGCAGGTCCGCGATGCGGCGCCGGGTTTCCTCGAGCCTCGCGGTCGCGATGCGGCGGATGCTTTTGCGATCCGTGCCGTCCTCGAGCTCGAGGAGCGTTTGAATTTCCTCCAGGCTGAAGCCGAGGGCCTGCGCGCGCTTGATGAAGCGGATGCGATGCACGTGGTCGCCTCCGTATCGGCGATAGGCGCCGGCTCCGCGGCCCGGCTGTGCCACCAGTCCGCGCCGCTCGTAATAGCGCACCGTTTCCACGCCGACGCCGGCGGCTGCGGCGACGTTCCCGATGGTATAGCTGGCGTCCTGCATGAGCGCCCCCTTGACTCCGTACCGAAGTACGGACTTTACACTGCCCCCGTTGCAATCTCAATGCTGCGGAGGCCAACATGAAGCACGCGCAACACGACCATGGACACACCGGCCACGATCATGCTGGCGCAGTGAAGGTGATCGACCCGGTGTGCGGGATGAAGGTTGACCCGAGATCGGCCGCCGGCTCGTTCGAGCACGGCGGGACCACATACCATTTCTGCAGCAAACACTGCCTTGCCGCGTTCAAGGCCGACCCGGCGAAGTACCTCGCGAGGTCCGCCGCGCCCGCCACCGCCGTGCGCAAGGGCACTCAGTACACGTGCCCGATGCACCCGGAAATCGTGCAAGACGGGCCCGGATCCTGTCCCAAGTGCGGGATGGCGCTCGTACCCGTTATCCCCGCGATGCGGGTCGCGACCGAATACACGTGCCCGATGCACCCGGAGATACGCAGTTCCAAGCCCGGCAACTGCCCGAAATGCGGGATGGCGCTGGTGCCGGTCGCGGGTGCGCAGGAGGACGACAGCGAATTACGCCAGATGACGCGTAGATTCTGGGTGAGCCTCGCGCTCAGCGTGCCGATCGTTGTACTTGCGATGGTGCTGCCTCAACTTGGCGGGCACGTTTACACGCCCGCGGCACAGAGCTGGGGCGCGCTGGCGCAGCTCGCGCTCGCGACACCGGTGGTGCTGTGGGGCGGCTGGCCGTTCTTCCACAAGTTCTGGCTATCCATGAAGAACTACAGCCCGAACATGTACACGCTGATCGGGCTCGGCGTCGCCCTCGCCTATCTCTTCAGCGTCGCCGGGGTGGTCGCGCCCGGCCTGTTCCCACGGGAATTCCGGGAGCACGGCGGCGCGGTGGGCGTGTATTTCGAGGCGGCGGCGGTGATCGTCACCCTCGTGCTCCTCGGTGAAGTCCTGCAATTGCGGGCGATCGGGGAAACCAGCCAGGCGATCCGCAAGCTGCTCGCGCTGGCGCCCAATACCGCGCTGCGAATCGAGAGCGACGGACGTGAAATCGAGGCCCCCCTCGATCAGGTGCAGGTCGGCGACAAGCTGCGGGTTCGGCCGGGCGAAAAAGTGCCGGTGGACGGAACCTGCATCGAAGGCTCATCCAACGTGGACGAGTCCATGATCACCGGCGAGCCGATTCCCGTTCCCAAGAAACCGGGCGACAGGGTGACCGGGGCGACTATCAACGGCAAGGGTTCGCTCGTCATTCGTGCCGAACGGGTCGGCGCCGACACCCTGCTCTCCCAGATCGTGCACATGGTGGCGCAGGCCCAACGCACACGGGCCCCGGTGCAGCGCCTCGCCGATTTCGTCGCCGCCTGGTTCGTGCAGGTAGTCGTCCTGATCGCCGTCGTGACCGCTCTCGTATGGGGGTTCTACGGGCCCGAGCCCCGGTTCATTTACGCCGTGGTCAACGCCGTGGCGGTGCTCATCATCGCCTGCCCCTGCGCGCTGGGCCTTGCCACGCCGATCTCGATCACTGTCGCCATGGGACAGGGCGCGTTGAACGGCATCCTGTTCCGCAATGCCGAGGCCGTCGAGAAGTTGCGCGACGTGGACACCCTGATCGTGGACAAGACCGGGACGCTCACCTTGGGCAAGCCGCAGCTCGTGGATCTTGTGGTGGAGGGCATCACGGAGAACGACGCCCTGGGGCTCATCGCGAGCCTCGAGCGAGCGAGCGAGCATCCCCTCGCCCAAGCCATCGTGAATGGCGCTGAAGGCCGGGGCGTGAGGCTGCAACCGGTCGAAAAATTCGAATCGGTCACAGGCCAGGGCGTGCGGGGAGAGATCGGTGGTCGCAAAGTCGCGGCAGGCAATCGCCGCTTCATGGAAACGATCGGCGCCATGCCGCAAGCGCTCGCCGACAAAGCGGACACGCTCAGGTCGCAGGGGAAGACCGCGATGTATGCCGCTATCGACGACCGCGTCGCCGCGGTGATCGCGGTGGCCGACCCTATCAAGGAGACGACGCACGATGCCATCCGGGCGCTGCGGCGCGAGAATGTGCGCGTGGTGATGCTTTCCGGTGATTCCCGCAAGACCGCCGAGGCGGTCGGCCGGCAGCTCGCTATCGAGGAAGTGATCGCCGAGGTCCTGCCCGAGCAGAAGGTGGATACCATCAAGTCGCTCCAGGGCCGCGGGCGCGTGGTCGCGATGGCGGGCGACGGGATCAACGACGCGCCGGCGCTCGCGCAGGCGAACGTCGGCATCGCCATGGGCACCGGCACCGACGTGGCCATTGAAAGCGCGGGCGTGACGCTGGTGAAAGGCGACCTCCGCGCCATCGTAAAGGCCATCCGGCTCTCGCGCGCCACCATGCGCAACATCAAGCAGA
>JBIOVQ010000346.1:0-2126 GCA_044867805.1 Burkholderiales bacterium
AGCAGGGTGCGCACGCGCTCGCTCAGGGGATGTTCGTAGCTGATCACGATTGAAGGGCCCGCTGCCGCCGGGCGTGGCGGCTTCTCAGGAAGTATTCAACAAAACCTGAAAAAAATAAAGGGCTTAGTAGGGCCATTCCGGTCTCCCGCCGGGCTGCCGTCACGCCTTCCGCGCGAGGTCCAGGTAGCGGGCGTGGAGGCGTGCCACGCGCGGACGCAGCGCGTCAATGCTCCCGTCATTGACCAGCACGTCGTCGGCGCGCTTGAGGCGTTCGGCGCGCGGCAGCTGCGCGGCCATGATCGCGCGCACTTCCTGCGCGGACAGCCCGCTGCGCGCCGACGCGCGGCGTACCTGCTCGCTCTCCTCGCAGTCCACCACCAGCACGCGCTGCAGCAGGTCGAGGCAGACGCCGGTTTCGAACAGCAGGGGAATCACCGCGATGACGTAAGGCTGTCGGGCAGCGGCGACATCGGCGCGCATGTGGTCGCGGATCCGCGGGTGCAGGATGCCTTCGAGCCTGCGCTTGGCGTCCGCATCGTCGAACACGAGATTGCGCATGCGCGCGCGGTCGAGGCCGCCGTCCGCGGCGACATACTCCGCGCCGAAGCCTTGCCGTATCGGCGCGATCGCGGCGCCGCCCGGCGCCGTCAGCGCGCGCGAAATCTCGTCGGTATCGACGATCCCGGCGCCGAGCTCGGCGAACATGCCCGAGGCCACCGACTTGCCCGAGCCGATGCCGCCGGTGAGCCCCACGCAGTAGGTCAAGAAACGATACCCTCGACGCAAAGCCGCAAAGGCGCAAAGAACTCCCTGTTCGATACTGGAAAAAACACTTTGCGACTTTCTTCTTCCTTTGCGTCGAGTGTCTTGACCATGAATTTCTAGAACAGGTTGAGGTACTGCCGCGTCAGCGGCTCGCCCCAGAACAGCGCAATCAGGCCGGCGGCGGCGAGATAGGGACCGAAGGGGATCGGCACGTTGCGTCCGTGACGCGCGAACGCGATCAGGATGATGCCCACGACCGCGCCGACCAGCGAAGAGAGCAGGATCACCAGCGGCAGCATCTTCCAGCCCAGCCAGGCGCCGATCGCGGCGAGTAGCTTGAAATCGCCGTAGCCCATGCCTTCCTTGCCGGTGGCGAGCTTGAATATCCAGTAGACCGACCACAGCGCGACATAGCCGGCGGCCGCTCCGAAGATGGCGGAGCGCAGATCGGTGAATACGGCCGCGGTATTGAACAGCAGTCCCACCCACAGCAGGGGCAGGGTGATGTTGTCGGGGAGATAGAAGGTGTCGAGGTCGATGAAAGCGAGCGCGACCATCGCCCACGCGAAGATCAGCGCGCCGAGCATGGCGGCGGACAGCCCGTAACGCCACGCGACGTAGCCGGACAGCGCGCCCGCCAGCGCTTCCACCACCGGGTAGCGCGGCGAGATCGGCTTGCGGCAGGCGGAGCACTTGCCGCCCAGCGCGATATAGCTCGCGATCGGGATGTTCTCGAGCGCGGTAATGCCGTGGCCGCAATGCGGGCAGGCGGAGCGCGGCACCATCAGGTTGTAGGGGGAGGGCTCGGCCGCGGGCGCCGGGGTCCCGGCCAGCTCCGCGCACTCGGCGCGCCACTGCCGCTCCATCATCCGCGGCAGGCGGTGGATGACGACGTTGAGGAAGCTCCCGGCCACCAGGCCGAAGAGCACAGCGACCGCAACGAGGAAAAGGGTCTGCTGGTAGAGAGGGACGCTCATTCAGGACGGAGAGCCTGTCCCTCGGTCCCGCGTTCTAGACGGCCTGGCCCATCTTGAAGATCGGCAGGTACATCGCGATCACCATGCCGCCGATCAGGGTGCCCAGCACGACCATGATCATCGGCTCCATCAGGCTCGACAGCGCCTCCACGGCGTCGTCCACTTCCGCTTCGAAGAAGTCGGCGACCTTGCTCAGCATGGCGTCGAGCGAGCCCGCTTCCTCGCCGATCGACACCATCTGGATCACCATGTTGGGAAAGACGTCGGTGCCCTGCATCGAGGACGTCAGGCTCGAGCCGGTGGACACTTCGGACTGGACCTTCTTGGTGGCGACGTAGTACTCGTAGTTGCCGGAAGCGCCGGCGACCGAATCGAGCGCCTCGA
>JBIOVQ010000347.1:0-9672 GCA_044867805.1 Burkholderiales bacterium
GCGCCTTGTCTGGGACGCCTCATCTGGGACGCCCTATCTGGGACGTCTCATCTGGGACGCCTCATCTGGGATGCTCAGTGATAGTCGTCCTCGCGTTGGTGTCGCACGGCCAGTATGGTCACGGTCGCGGGACCCTCTATCTCGAACAGCGCCACGTAGCCGGCGGATCCAAAGGGGATCACCAGCTCCCGCAGCAGGGGATTGTCCCGCACGGCCTTGCGGCACGAGAACGGCGACAGGCGCAGCAGTTCGATGCCGCCGCGAATCGCTTCCAGCGCCCGCTCCGCGGCAGCGAGGTCCTTCTCGAGCAGGAAGTCGTACAGCCGCAGGAGATCGTCTTCGGCGTCCGGCGTGAAGCGGACGCGGCACTGCGTCATCCCCGTTACTTATTGCGCGCGGTAGCGAGCCGGCGCGAGAGCTTCCGCATCACGACGTCTGCCGAGACGTAGCGTCCGGCCTTCCTCGCGCGCTCGGCGCCCGCGATACCCCGTGCGATGAACGCCTGCTGGGCGCGCCGCGCTTCGACATTGCGTGCCACGGAATCGAGTATGAAAGCGGACAGCGTCTCCCCTTCCGCGAGAACCGACTCCGCCTCGCGACGCAATGCGGGGGTGACTCTCAGGGGTGGGAGTGTCTTGGTTTTCATATCAGCTTCATGTATGCGAATGCTATGCACTCTACAAGTTGGAAACGGCAAGCTGCAAGGCTGCGGGGCGGTGGTGACTCTTGGAGCTTGGAACCGTGGTTTTGGGCCGGAAAATGGCCCCCTAAGCGTCTAAAATGGGCCGAAAAAAGGCCGTTGTTTCAGGGGATCAAAGGGTTGGCGTGGTCCGACCCGGAGTCGGGCCGGGCGCCCAGGCCCTTCGCCCACCGACTCGACATCGCCGAGATTCCCGGCGGCGACCCTGGCAAGCCGCGCCTCGATTCTTGGATCAAACCGGCAAACCAAATACCCAGCGATAAATCCGCGAGTCGTCCTGGTAGCCGCCGTTTGCCGCGAACGGCTCCTTGTTCCAGAAGTTCTCGGCCGCCGCACGGTCGGGCAGCTCGAGCAGCAGCGCGGTCCCGACATTCTCGGCGCCGTCCGGCGAACGCAGCGGTCCACGGAATATGAAGCTGTCCTGGTACTTTTTGAAGTAAGTCTCGTGCGCGTGCAGGTGCCTGGCAAAGAAAGGCGCTGCGTCGGGAATTTTGGATCCGGTGCAGAAGTACTGCTGCATCCCCTTACCCGCGTAATCGGCCGCGCGCTTCAGGAAGCTGTTCGACCAGCGACGGATATCCGTCTTTTCGTAGACGCCTGCACGGCTCAACGGGTCGTCCGCGATAAAGGCTTCGGCGGCGGCCCGGTCGTCGAGCTGGACGAACCAGGTGGTCGCAAGCGTCTCGGATGCATCGTCGGACACGATATGCCCATAGCCGATCAGGCGTTCGCCGAGCGCTTTCGCATAGCCTTTCTGGGCGGCGATATTGGCCGCTCGCGCACCGGCCTGGCCAACTCTGTCCCACCCGATGATCACCCATTGCGCGGGTTTCTCCCTGTAGTACCGGCGCAGCTCCTCGCCGCTCAGCCCGTACCGCGGGTCGCCGGGCAGGTAGCCGCCCGCTTTGCCTTGCGCCACCGACTCTCTCCCTCATGAATTCCGTTGCCGGCATGATTGCGCGCGCGCGGCCGGCGCGTCAACGACTGACACTTCGCAAGGATGAGCGACGAAAAGCCTCGGAAACCGTGACGGCGCTGTAATGCGTCGGACGGGGTCCCGCGTTCATGCCCTGAGGGCGGGCTTGGTGGTCCGTCCCCTGACGATGCTCCGACAGATGGCCAAGATGTATGATATCGGGGGCCCGCCGGCGAGCGGGCGGATCCGAAACTGCCCTGTCCAAAGGAGGTTTTTCCGATGAAGCTTTATTTTGCTCCGGGCGCCTGTTCGCTGTCGCCCCATATCGTGCTGCGCGAATCGGGCACGCAGTTCGACCTCGAGCAGGTCAACAATCAGGAAAAGAAAACCAAGTCCGGCATTGACTATTGGACCATCAACCCCAAGGGCCAGGTGCCGGTTCTGGAGCTCGACAACGGCGAGCGGCTGACGGAAGGTCCGGTGATCGTTCAGTACATCGCCGACAAGAAGCCTGGCGCGGGGCTGGTCCCGCCCGCCGGCACGTCCGAGCGCTACCGCGTGCAGGAATGGCTGAACTTCATCACGTCCGAACTGCACAAGAGCTTCGGGCCGATCTTCCGGCCGACGACGCCCGACGCCTACAAGGCCATTTCGAAGGAAAACCTCGGCAAGCGCTTCGACTGGCTCAACAAGGAGCTCGCCGGGCGGCAGTACCTGATGGGCGACAAGTTCACGGTGGCCGATGCCTATCTCTTTACCGTCCTGAGATGGACGTCTCGCATCGAAATCGATCTGGGCAAGTGGCCGAATCTAAAGGCCTACGTCGACCGCGTCGCAGGGCGTCCCAAGGTGCAGGAGGCGATGAAGACGGAAGGACTGATTAAATAAACTCGGACGAGGCTGGATCGAAACCGTCCGTCCCACAGCGAGCCGCTGCGCCGATAGGGGACGCTTCATCTGGGACGCCGCGGCCTCCGATATTCCATCGCGATCGGGAGCCATGCCGCGTCGGCCGCCGAGCGCCACCGGGGGTCGCATCCCCACGGAAAACGTGGGGCGCGTCGAGGGGCGGAAGAGGGACCCTCTGGGATCTGACCCCCGGCGGCGCGCAAGGGATCGGTATCACTGACGCGCCCCTTGATCGGCTGCACGGTCGCATCCCGCAAGCGGGCCCCTGCTCCACGTTTGCCGATCCCCTGCTCCGCCCCTCGGTGCTCATCTGGGACGCCCTATCTGGGACGCTCTATCTGGGACGACTTTCTTCCTTCTACTTCCCGGCGGCCTTGACGTACGGCGCGAGCGCGAACTGGACGTTCATCGCCCGCAGCGCGTCCTTACCCCGGATCGTCAAGTCGGTGATGAAATCGAACTGCTCGCGGCTGTCCTTCACGTAGGCCTTGAGCTTGTAGTGCGTGCCCCAGGGATTCTCTTTGGCGACGACGCCCACCTTCGATTCCGGCTGGCGCTTCGCGCTCGTCTCGCCGATCACCTTGAGGCGCCGCAGCACCTCGGCGCCGTCATGGTCCGGGTGCACGTAGAAGTCCGCCACGCACAGCACGCTGCGGCTGCCGCTGGTGGCGTTGGAGACCTTCTTCGTCCAGAACTGGTAATGCGGGATGATCACCTCGTCGTCGTCGGGCGTCACGATATGCACGGCGCGCGCGCCGATGGACTTGACCTCGCCGTAGACGCCGTCGATCTCGATCCAATCCCCCGGCTGGTAGGCGTTTTCCAGGACCGCCACCAGCCCCCCGGCCAGGCTGCTCGCGTAGTCCTTGAACGCGAACGCAAGCGCCACGCCCACGGTCGCCGCGAGCGCGACGACGTTCTGGAACGACGGCTCGATGAGGATCGGCACGATCAGCGCGAGCGCGGCGATGCCGATGGCGAGCCGCGCGAGCGGCACCACCCGCAGGACGAGAAGCCGCAGCCGGGGCGGCGCGTACTCCGCGGCATGCTTGAGCGCCCAGCGCACCGCCGCCGCGAGCAGCCAGGCGGCCACCACGATGGCCGCCATCAGCAGCACGTCCGACCAATCGAGCTTACGCAGAAAACCCAGGCTGCCGGCGCTTGCGCTCATGTGGCCTCCCTATCCCGGTTGCGAACCGCCGGGACAGCATAACCGATCGTACCGGGGGTTTTCTTCTTAGTGTCCCCCTAAGGTTCAGTCCCTACGGCGTCGCCGCCAGCTTCAATGCGTTGCCGAGGGCGGTGTGCGCGCGCTGCGCCAGGATCCGGTGGCCGGCAACCGTCGGATGGATGCCGTCCCAGAAAAGGAACTGGCTCGGCCTCTCGCAAAATGCTTGCACGGTCACGTTCAGGCGGATGCACGTCGCCGTGACGTCAGTCAGTCCGAAGCCTGCGGGGTGCGCAACGACCTCCTGGAGGATGCCGAACACATCGAGGCGCACGATCTCCACTCCCAGACTTGATTCCAGGACCTGCAGCATGAGTTCCAGCCCGCCGTTGAACTGCTCCGAGAGGAAGGTGGCCGCGCCCGCCGCCGCCGGGCCCAGCAGGCGTACCGCCGGTGCCAAGCCGATGTCCGGCGCATTCGGCACGAGGAACTTGCGGGCGCCGGACCCATGCAGGGCGAGGAGATTGTCGCGGATGGAAAAGACTGCCTGTTGAATGATGAACAGACTCGCCGCGAAGGTCGGATCCTGCGCGAGCGCTTCCAACGCGTCGCGCACGTCGTTGCCGCCCGTCCACACCACGTAGAGCGCGCCAGCCGGCGCATGCCCGTGGAATTCATCCTGGAACACGCGCACCTGCGCCGAGAGATCGACAGGCCCTGGCAGCCGCGCACGCGCCCCGCCCACCGCGTAATTGGAGAACACCTTGGGGCGCGAGAACCCCGGTCCTGCGCTCGGCAGCGCATGGTCGAGCAACGACAGTTGCTCGACCCAGGTGAGGCCGTTGCTGAAGTGCAGCGCGCCACGGGCATAGGGGGCAGCGGGAATCAGGCTGTCGAAGGGCGGGACTTCGAGGTTCCTCGACAGCACGAACGCATTGCCGGGATCGGACAGACTGTCGCCGAACACCACGAAGCGATCCGGCGGGCCGGCCAATGCAGGGCTCGCCGGCGCGAGCACAACCAACGCGAATAGCGCAATACGGGGAATCCCCTTCAGCATGTTTGCCATGGCGTGCCCTCCTGGGACATATGGGTGGACAAAGAAAATATACGACTTCCGCGGCAGAGGAAATGAGCCGCTAAGCGTGCAAAGCGGCCCGAAAAGACGCTCTTACTCCAGGAGGATCAAAGAGTTGGCGTTCTTCTTAGGGGACAGACCACTAAGAAAATTACTGAATCAGATCAACGCACTTCCATCCTTAGTGGTCTGTCCCCTAAGGACCCTATTAGTGGTCTGTCCCCTAAGGACCGTCGCTAAGGACCACTAATCGTCGAGGTTAATGCATGACGACCGGGAGGTTCAGCAGCACGTCGAAGTTGCCGAGAAATTCGTCGATGTGCTCCACGGAGGCGTTCTCGGTGACCGCGGTCTGCATGGATTTCCTGAACCCGGCCGCAACGTCGCCCTGGAGGAACATGCCGCGTGAGCCCTGCTTGTCCAGCACCTCGTATGCGCGCTCGTCGGGATACTCGACCACGCAGTAATTCTCGCTGTTGTAGATCACATTGATCATGGTTCACCTCTGCCCGGTGAGATTTGACGGAGTGCCGTCTTAGGGGAAGCCTGCAGTCATGCTCACCGGGGCGCTGGAGCCGTTCGGGCGCGCCGCGCCGAGGCGACCGACGAGCGGGAGCTTGACCGCCGGTGAAAACGGGTCGATCCCGAAACTGAGGCCCAGCAGGTTGAGCTCGAAGCCTTCGATGCCGCTCGCCAGCACCCCGAGCAACCCGAAAAGCGACACCTGGAAGCCGCCGCCGCTGGGCGCCGTTGCGGTGAGCTTTCCGCCGAGGTAGTCCTTGCCGATCGCCGTCGGCGGCAGGTCCACCTCGAGCTCGGGCACGGCGCGGGCGACATGAGCAGTAAAGGTGTTGGAATTGGGCCCGGGCCAGACGGTGTATTCCCCGTCGTAGGGATACTCGCGGGCGGCCTTGTCAATGCGCTCGATCAGCGCGTCCACGCCGTCTCCACGCTTCTCCGCCAGCAGCTCGGGCGCGTGGCCGAACCAGCGCGCATCGGGCACGCGTTTCCGGACGGCGAGGGCCGAACCCGTCCGCCGGAAGCGCGAACTGAGCACCTCGTAGACCGTGTACGCCCTCGCGCCGAGCGGCTTGATCGCAATCCAGGTATGGACGCCGAAATAGCCGCGCCAGCGCGAGCAACGGGCACCGTAGACCTGGACCACGGGCTCGGGCGTCGTCGCCGGGTCGGGCGCCAACCCGACCGGCCGGCGGCCCGCGTCGCGCCAATCCCGCGCTGCCGTGCCACCCGACGCGACCGCGCGCGCCATGATGGCGGCAATCCGGTCATGGAAGGGAAGCAGCAGCATGCTCGGCTCCTGTTTTCGCTTCTGATGGTAGGAGCGGACATGCGCGTCAATTAGCGCTCCCCGGCGCCTATCGCTGCTCCCTTCGGATCAGGTCGAGTAGCCGATCGAGCACGAGATGTGTCGATGGGCGCAGCGCTGGCGGGTAGACGATCATCTACCGCCGGTCGTGTTTTCTTCTTAGGGACATCCTCTTAGGGCACAGACTGGGTCAACTCAGTGGTAGTCGTCCTCGCGTCGGTGTCGCACGGTCAGTATGGTCACGGTCGAGGGACCCTCTTCTGCCTTCTTACTTCCAGGCCCTAGAATAGCCTCGACCGCCGACCTCGGAAGGAGGAGCCCATGGCTGCGAAGAACGATCCGGCGCAGGAGCGCCGGACTGCCCGAGTTGCCGTTGCCGCGCTGATATGCCTCGCCGCCGGGGCCGCCGCCGCGCAGCAGTATCCGTCGAGGCCGATACGGCTGATCGTCCCCTTCGCGCCCGGCGGCGGCACCGACATGGTCGCGCGCGTGATACAGCCGAAGCTCTCGGAGCGCCTCGGCACCGCGGTCGTCGTGGACAACCGCGGCGGCGCCGGTGCCATCATCGGCACCGGCATGGCGGCCAAGGCGACGCCCGACGGCTATACGCTCCTCGTTTGCGACACCGCGCACACCATCCAGCCGACCCTGCAAAAGCTCGAGTACGACCCGATCAAGTCTTTCACGCTGATCGCCTCGCTCGTGACCGGCGACAGCATGCTCGCCGCCCCGGCCAACCTGCCCGCCTCCAGCGTGCCGGAATTCATCGCGCTCGCGAAGAAGCGGCCCGGGCAGCTCGTTGCCGGCACCGCCGGCGCGGGCAGCAGCGGCCACATGGCGCTCGAGCTCTTCCGCGTGATGGCGGGCATCGATCTCATCATGGTGCATTACAAGGGCGCCGGCGCCGCGCAGATCGATCTCCTCGGCGGATCCGCCCACATCTCCAACATCACGATCCAGGCGGGCATGCCGCACTTCAAGACGGGACGGTTGAAGCCGCTCGGTGTGGGGGGCGTGAAGCGAAGCGCCCTCCTGCCCGACGTGCCGACCGTCGCCGAGGCCGGCCTCACCGGCTATCAGACCACCGGCTGGCGCGGCCTGCTCGGCCCCGCGGGCATCCCCGCGCCGATCCAGGCGCGGCTCACGCAGGAGATCAAGGCCATCCTCTACTCCGACGAGGTGAAGGCGCACTTCCTCAACAACGCGATGGAGATCGACTACCGCGACCCGCGCCAGTTCCGCGCCTTCATCGCCGACGAGATCCAGCGCTGGACGGGCGTGGTGCGCAAAGCGAACATCAGCTTGGAGGCGAAGCGATAGCTTCGCCTGTGAGACGCCAGCCGTCAGCCGTCAGCTGTCAGCCGTCAGATGCCAGTCAGTACCGAGTGCTGAGTTCTGAGTGCTGAAAAAGCCGCCAGACGCCAGCCGCCAGAGGTAAACGTCTTCGCGGGGAGGGCGGGAGGGCTGACTCCGCGGATTTTTCAAGCGCCGGCGAATCAGCGCTTCGTATGGCTCTACCCTTGAAGCAGCAGAAAAGCGAGTCCGAATATGCTCGCCCAGATGGCCGCAGTGATTCGCCAATCTCGTTGCTGGGGGTTGTGCGTATAAAAGCTGTGGCCTAGGAACGTGACGAATCCCCGCGTGCCGAAAGCGAGGCCGACAGCGGTCGGCACGACCACTGAGACCACAAACACGGCAATGTTGATGGACGCGCTCGCGAATGCAATCGCGAATGCACCCGGCCCGCGTACATAGCGAAACATGGCCGCATAGACGGTTAACATCGCGAAGTTGAACGCGAGCGGCGCTACGACCGCAGCAAGCAGGCGGTCCACAAGATTCGGCGCCGGTTCCGGTTCTTCCAGTTTCAATGCCCCCCCAAGAACGCACAGCCCCTCGCCGTGGTGGACGAGGGGCTGTGGAAAAGCGAGCTGGCTTATTGAGAATTTGCTTCTTTCAATGGGGTCTGTCCTGGTCTGTCCCTTTTGATTCTGTTGATTTTTGGCGCGACGCCGCAGGGCTATGCTTTCATCAAGTCAATTGCGCGCATCGTCCCGGGAATGCTCCCCTTGTTAGCAGTGGCCTCGATTGTCCCAATGTCGCATGTCCATATGTGACCCGTCTTTGCAATAAAAGGCTTATGGTTATCCTGCGTTATTTCCAAGGTTCCTTTGGTACATTCGCAGATCATGGCATGTTGCATTTTTGCCTTGCTGCTAGCCCCGGGTTGAAAGGTAATCTCTCGAACCCGTACTTTTGCGATGCCAGGAATCATTGACGCCACCGGTTCCATCGATTTGCGGTCAATCTTGCCTTTGCTTTCGATGCCTTGCGCCCAAGCTGTCCCACCGGTCCCGCCAAAAAATGCCGATGCGCCGGCCAGGCCTGCGATCATCACTTTCCTGCGCCTTGCATTGCCTAAACTCTCGCTGGTTTTCATTTACCCTCCCAATCGTGGTTGTGCAAGTCAACAAATATACTGGCGCTTCAACGGGCAACTACGCCATTCTCCCTCACGACACGTCCTCGATCCTCACCTCCCGTCGCCTCCTCAGGGTCGGACCACGCTATGCGTCTGCACCCTCGGATTTTCCTCCCAATAAGCGGTGTTGTCCGGCCTTAAGAGTGTTCTTTCGCGGCCGAAATCACGCGCAAACTGTCCTTTATCAGACGGGTTTTCCTTCTTAGGGCACAGACCACTGAGCAAAAGCCCGCCGAACGCGATGACTTGAGCTCGGAAACCTATGCTAGGCGAATGATTTGATGGCCCTTTTCAAGGGGTCTGACCCCGTGGATTCTTGAAGCGGGTAGAAGCCGGGGCCGGGTTACTCCCGTGTCCCCGGTTTACTGCGGTGTGCTGCTAGTCGATCGAGACGCGCGCCTCCTTGACGACCCAGTCCCACTTGTTCAGCTCCGCCTTGATGAAGGCGGCGAACTCCTGCGGCGTGCTCGACTGCGGCGTCGCGCCGTTGGCTTCGAGCACCTTGCGCACCCCCGCGGTGGTGACGGCGCTCGCGATTTCGGCGTTCAACCGCTTGACGATGGCGTCCGGCGTGCCCCGCGGCGCGAGCACTCCCGCCCACAGCACGTTGACATAGCCCTTGACGCCCGCCTCCTGCATCGTCGGGACGTCCGGCAGCACCGGAACGCGCTTCTCGGTCGTCACCGCGAGCGCACGGATGCGCTGCGCCTGGATGAACGGAAACGCCGCGGGCATCGTGGGGATGGCGACCTGGATGTGGCCCGCCACGAGATCGGCGCTCACCTGCGGGCTTCCCTTGTACGGCACGTGCCGCAGCTTCACCCTGGCGAGCAGCATGAAATGCTCGACGGCGAGATGCGTCGTCGCGCCGATCCCCGCCGAGCCGAAATCGATGTCCTCGGGGCGCGCGCGCGCGAGGCGGATCAGCTCGGCCACCGACTTCGCCGGGAGTGCCGAGTTCACCACCAGCACCAGCGGTATGGTACCCACCATGCTGATCGGCACGAAATCGCGCACCGGGTCGTAGCGGATCTTGCGATTGACCAGCGGATACTGCGTCAGCTCCGAGGTCGAGCCGAGCAGGAGGGTGTA
>JBIOVQ010000348.1:0-14172 GCA_044867805.1 Burkholderiales bacterium
GCTGAGGAGCGTTGCGACCGGGAAGGCCCCGGCCAGGCTCAGCGAAAATCAACGGCGCTCGCATCGGAGACGATGCGGGCGTTTTGCTTTTGTGGAGCCGAAATGAAACAGACACGATCCGATTACCACGTCGCCGACATCAAGCAGGCCGATTTCGGCCGCAAGGAAATCGCCATTGCCGAGACCGAGATGCCCGGCCTGATGGCGGTGCGCGAGGAGTTCAAGGGCAGGCAGCCGCTCAGGGGGGCGCGCGTCGCGGGCTCATTGCACATGACGATCCAGACCGCGGTCCTGATCGAGACCCTGGTCAAGCTCGGGGCGGAAGTGCGCTGGGCCTCGTGCAACATCTTCTCGACCCAGGACCATGCCGCCGCGGCGATCGCGGCCGCCGGGGTCCCGGTGTTCGCCTACAAGGGCGAGAGCCTGCCCGAGTACTGGGAGTTCACTCACAGAATCCTGGAATGGCCAGGAAACGGAAGTGAGGGCGGCACGCCCAACATGATTCTCGACGACGGGGGCGACGCGACGCTGCTGGTGACGCTCGGCTCGCGCGCGGAAAAGGATCCTGCGCTGGTCTCGAAGCCCACGAACGAGGAGGAAACCGTCCTGTTCGACGCCATCAGGAAGCGCCTCAGGGACAAGCCGGGCTACTACTCGCGCATCCAGGCTGCGATCAAGGGCGTCACCGAGGAAACCACCACCGGCGTGCACCGCCTCTACCAGATGGAGAAGGAGGGGCGCCTGCCCTTCCCCGCCATCAACGTGAACGACTCCGTCACCAAGTCGAAGTTCGACAACCTGTACGGCTGCCGCGAATCGCTGGTGGACGGCATCAAGCGCGCGACCGACGTGATGATCGCGGGCAAGGTGGCGCTGATCGCCGGCTACGGCGACGTCGGCAAGGGCTGCGCGCAATCGCTGCGCGGTCTGGGCGCCAGCGTCTGGGTAACCGAGATCGACCCGATCTGCGCGCTGCAGGCGGCGATGGAGGGCTACCGCGTCGTGACGCTGGACTACGCCGCCGACAAGGCGGACATCTTCGTCACCGCCACCGGCAACCTGCGCGTCATCACCCTCGATCACATGAAGCGCATGAAGCACAACGCGATCGTTTGCAACATCGGCCACTTCGATTCCGAGATCGACATCGCCGGCCTCAGGCAATACCGGTGGGAGAACATCAAGCCGCAGGTGGACCACGTGATCTTCCCCGACGGCAAGCGTCTCATCGTCCTCGCCGAGGGACGGCTGGTGAACCTCGGCTGCGGCACCGGGCACCCGAGCTTCGTGATGTCGAATTCCTTCACCAACCAGGTGCTGGCGCAGGTGGAGCTCTTCGGGAATGCCGGCAAGTACCAGAAGAAGGTCTACGTGCTGCCCAAGCAGCTCGACGAGCGCGTCGCGCGCCTGCACCTGAAGAAGCTGGGCGCCGAGCTCACGGTGATGACCGAGGAGCAATGCCGCTATATCGGCGTGGACATCGACGGGCCGTACAAGCCCGATCACTACAGATACTAGTGCGGAGTGCTGAGTGCAGAGTGCAAAATGAAAGACCGGTCCAGCCTTACTAGAACGTATCTCAAAAATCCAGAAAAGCAGAATTAGCCACAGATAAACACAGACGAACACGGATGAAATCCCCTGCTAAACAAGGCATTGGGTTTTGATATCTGTGTGTATCTGTGTTCATCTGTGGTTCCATTCTGTTTTTGAGACAGCTTCTAGGGACTCAGAACTCGGCACTCAGAACTGACTTCGATGCAGTCGCAAAAGAAATATCCGCGCACGTTCAGCTTCGAGTTCTATCCTCCGAAGACGGCGGAAGGGAAGGCCAGGCTGCGCGAGACCTGGAAGCAGCTCGGGCAGCTCAAGCCGCGGTTCTTCTCCTGCACCTACGGCGCGGGCGGCTCCACGCGGGAAGGGACGCTCGAGACCGTGCTCGAGATCCGCGCGGGCGGTTACGAGGCCGCGCCGCACATCTCCTGCGTCGCTTCTTCGCGCGCTGACCTCAAGGCCCAGCTCGAGCGCTACCGCTCCCACGGCATCCGGCACGTGGTGGCGCTGCGCGGCGACCTGCCGTCGGGGCTCGCCTCGCCGGGAGAATTCCGCTACGCGAACGAGCTGGTCACTTTCATCCGGGAGACCACGGAAGACTGGTTCCACATCGAGGTCGCCTGCTACCCCGAGTACCATCCGCAGACGCGGGCCGCGGCCGACGAGATCAGGAATTTCAAGCGCAAGGTGGATGCCGGCGCCAACTCGGCGATCACCCAGTACTTCTTCAGCGCCGACCCCTATTTCCGCTTCATCGACGAGTGCGACGCGGCCGGCATCCACGTTCCGATCGTTCCGGGCATCATGCCGATCGGCAACTTCGCCCAGCTCGCGCGCTTCTCCGACGCCTGCGGAGCGGAAATCCCGCGCTGGCTGCGCTTCCGGCTCGAGAGCTTCCGGGACGATACCGCCTCGATCCGCGCCCTCGGGCTCGATGTCGTGACGCGCCTGTGCGACGACCTGCTGCGCGCCGGCGCGCCCGGGCTCCACTTCTATACCCTCAATCAGGCCGGCCTCACGTCCACCATCTGGCAGCGGCTCGGCCTCTGACTCGTGGTGACCGGTAACCAGTGACCGGTGACCGGGCGGCAAGCGGGCAGCAGGGAAGGGATCCTTCCGCCTTTCGACTTCAACGGGGGAGTACCCAGCCGACGCTTTCTCCGGCACAATGACCGTTAAAGCGGACGCTGCGCGCCGCTTCAACCTCGCGCGTTGGAGCGGACGCGTGATGCGCCGCTCAACGCGCGGGTATCGCGCAGCGCATTGAGGGGGAGGCAAAGTGCCGTCCGATCTGCCGGAAACAACACAAGATACGCAGCTTCCGCCGCACAAGGCGCTGATACCCGAGGCCAAGGCGCGCTCGGCGCCCGATGCGGCGGCCCTGCTCGCAGAGCACCCGGCGACGGTGATTGCCGCGGTGCTGCTCGAGCTCAATCCCGGCTTTGCGCAGGACATACTCGCGGAGCTGCCGGGAGGCCTCGTGGACGGCGCGCTGCATGCCGTCGCGCCAGAGGTCGCTCTCCAGTGGCAACGCAACCAGACCTACCCGCAAGGCAGCATCGGGCGGCTCATGGAGCCGGCCTATGCCATATTCACTCCGGCGATGACGGTCGCCCAGACGGTGGAGCGGCTGCGCTCGCTGATCAAGGTCGCGTTCATCACCTACGGCTACGTCGTGGACGAGGCCGGCCGCCTGCGCGGCCTGATCACCATGCGCGACCTGCTGTTCGCCCCCGACGACGCGCAACTAGAGACGCTGATGCTGAAGGACGTTTTCACCCTCGATCCGCAGACGCAGGCCAACGAAGCGATGAAGGCGGTGCTCGAGCGCCATTACCCCGTCTACCCGGTGTGCGATGCGAACGGTGTCTTGATCGGCCTCGTGCGCGGACAGGCGATGTTCGAGGAGCAGGCGATCGAGATCACCGCGCAGGTCGGCTCGATGGTGGGCGTCGAAAAGGAGGAGCGTCTCGCCACGCCGCTCGCCCGCAGCTTCAAGTTCCGCCACCCGTGGCTCCAGCTCAACCTGATCACCGCCTTCGTCGCCGGCGCGGTGGTCGCGATTTTCCAGGACACCGTGGACCGCCTCGTGATCCTTGCGGTGTTCCTGCCCGTGCTGGCGGGCCAGTCCGGCAACACCGGCTGCCAGGCGCTGGCGGTGACGCTGCGCGGCATCACCCTGGGCGAGCTCAAGGCCGGCGGAGAGCAGACCCTGATCCGGAAAGAGGCCTCGCTGGGTCTCTACAACGGGGCGCTGACCGGCCTCGTCGCCGGGCTGGGCATGCTGTTCATGGCGGCCTATCAGGACAACCCCGATGCGATCGGGCTCGCCATCGTGGTGTGGGCGGCGCTCGTCGGGGCCTGCGTGACGAGCGGCTTGTGTGGCGCCTTGATCCCGATAACGCTGAAGCGCCTCGGGCTCGACCCTGCCACCGCCTCCAGCATCTTCCTCACGACCGCCACCGATGTCGTGAGCATGGGGATGCTGCTCGGGCTCGCCGCCATCTTCCTCTGACCGGGATGGCCGGGGATCCGGCCGCGTGACCCGAGCGCCATGATTCTTTGGAGAAACAGAGGTAAGTTAGTGGTCACTTCTGGCCGTCCCCATGAGTTCCGACCTCGGGTAGGGGAGCGTGAGGGGAGATATCCCCCTCATTCGTTAGGTGCCCCGTGACTGCTGTCAAAACGGACGGAGCCACTCTCGACGTCGAGCAGGCGGGATCGGGCCGCGATCTCATCCTGCTGCATTCGCTGCTGACGGACCGTTCCTCCTTCGATCTCGTCGTCCCGGAACTGGCCAGAACCCGCCGGCTCACCCTGGTCAACCTGCCGGGGTATGGCACTTCCACCCCGGCCGGCGAGGACGTGGAAAGCTACGCCGATCGCGTGGCGCAGCTGTTCGGCGCGCTCGCCCTGCCGCGGCAGACCGATGTCCTGGGCAACGGCTTCGGCGGCTTCATCGCCGTCGCACTGGCGGCCCGGCACGGCGCCAGGTTCGACCGCCTGATCGTCGCGGACGCGCTGGCGTCCTTTCCCGAGCCGGCCAGGATGCCGCTGCGGAACCTCGCCGCGCGGGTCGCGCAGGAAGGCATGGCCGGCGCGCTTGACGTCGCCATCCACCGCATGTTCCCGGAGAGCTTCATTGCCGCGCATCCGGGCATCGTCGACGAGCGCAAGCGCGCTCTCGAGCGCGCCGATCCCGCCTGTTTCCGCTCGGCATGCCTGGCGCTGGCACGGCTCAATCTGGCGCCGGTGTTGAAGCTGATCCGCAATCCGACGCTGGTGATGGTGGGCGCGCTGGACCAGACTACGCCGGCTGCGCTCGCGCGGGAGCTTGCAGCGGGCATCGCCGGCGCGACGTTTCTTGAGATTCCCGGCTGCGGCCACTGCCCGCAGATCGAGAATCCGCCAGCGTTTGTCGCCGCAGTTGAGCAGTTCCTGCCCAGGGCTGCGTGACGATCCGCCCTGGAGCCTGGCGTCAGGCGGCGGCTTGCGCCCTGGAACGCGCCTTGGCCTCCGCTGCCTTGGCGTGCATACGCGCGTACGCGCCGTGCGCGGCGGCTTCCGCGTCGCCCACGTGCACCGCGTAGCCTGCGTCCTCCAGCACCGACCCGAGCGCGGACAGGCACAGCATCACGTTGTCCGGGCGGCAGGAATAACCGAGCAGCCCGAAGCGCCAGATCTTGCCCGCGAGCGGTCCCAGGCCGGCACCGATCTCGAGGTTGAACTCGGTCAGCAGCGTGCGCCGCACTTTCGCCTCGTCCACGCCTTCGGGACAGATCACGGCGTTCATCTGCGGGAGCTGGTGCTCGGGCTTGACCAGGAACCTGAGCCCCATCGCCTCGAGCCCGGCCTTGAGCGCCGTGTGGTGCCGCTGGTGCCGCGCCCAGCTGTTCTCCAATCCCTCCTCGTTGATCAGCAGCAGCGCCTCGTGCAGCGCGAACAGGGAATTGGTCGGCGCGGTGTGATGATAGGTGCGCGTGGTCGCGCCCCAGTAGCCGAGCAGCAGGTTCATGTCCATGAACCAGGAATGGATCTTGTCCTTGCGCGACTTCACGTAGTCGACCACGCGGTCGGAGAATGAAACGGGCGACAGGCCCGGGGTGCACGACAGGCACTTCTGGCTCGCCGAATAGATCGCGTCCACCTTCCACTCGTCCACCAGCACCGGCGAGCCGCCGAGCGAGGTCACGGCATCCACGATGGCCAGCGCATCGTGCTTGTGCGCGATGTCGATCAGCCGTTTCGCGTCCGACTGCACGCCGGTCGACGTCTCGGCATGCACGAACGCCACCACGCGCGTGTCGCGGTTCTTCTTCAGCGCGTCCTCCAGCTTGTTGGGATCGATCGGCTCGCCCCACTTCTCCTCGACGACCACGGGCGTGCCGCCGCAACGCGTGACGTTCTCGACCATCCGGCCGCCGAACACGCCGTTCTGGCACACGACCACCTTGTCGCCCGGCGCCACCAGGTTCACGAAGCAGTACTCCATGCCGACCGAGCCGGGACCGGAAACCGGGAAGGTCAGAGGGTTCCTGGTCTGGTAGACGTAGCGCAGCAGCGATTTAAGCTCCTCCATCATCTCGACGAAGACTGGATCGAGATAGCCGATCGCGGGCTGGCTCATGGTGGTGAGCACGCGCGGATGGATCTCGGTCGGCCCCGGCCCCATCAGCGTGCGCTGCGGGGGATGAAAGGAATTGATGCGTTTGACGGGCGCAAAGTCGTTCATGGCGTCGTTCCCCGTGAGTGGCGAGCCGAACAGGCTTTCCCCGTCCGGCCGTGATTTGAATCGCAGGGGCTTGCGGGCAGTAGCTTCGTTGAGCACTTCGACTGCGCTCACCTGCCCCGCGGTGAGCGCCTCGACTTCCATCGCCCAGCGGGCAGGCACGTAGCCGGACTTCACCCAGTTGCTGACCACCGCCCGGTCGAGCCGCAGCCGGCGCGCAACTTCGGCTTGGGTGCCATACAGGGCGACCAAGCGCTCCGCGCAGTTCATGGTGCGGAATACTAACATGACAAAACTACTTTGACAAAATAGCTCTTGCGGACTATCTCCGTTGAAACAACGGGTTACTGACGGACCTGCCGGGGAAACCCGTTAGAGATCAGCCGGTTGCGCGGCCCGGCCGGCTGGGCTGCGGCTCGGCGGCAAGCGGTCGAAATCGAACGATGCGGGATCGAGCAGGTGCGAGGTCCGCACGTGCTTCAGGCTGTTCAGCATGGTTTCGACGCGGCCCGGGTGGCGCTTTTCCCACTCGCGCAGGAGCTGCTTCATCTCGTTCCGCTTCAGGTTCTCCTGCGAGCCGCACAGGTTGCAGGGAATGATCGGGAATTGCTTCATTTCCGCATACGCGGCGAGATCTGCTTCCTCGCAGTAGATCAGCGGCCGGATCACGACGTGCCGGCCGTCGTCGGACCTGAGCTTCGGCGGCATCGCCTTCAGCTGGCCGCTGTAGAACAGGTTGAGCAGGAACGTCTCGAGGGCGTCGTCGCGGTGATGACCCAGGGCGATCTTGGTCGCGCCGAGCTCGCCCGCCACCCGGTAGAGCACCCCGCGCCGCAGCCGCGAGCAGAGCGAGCACATCGTCTTGCCCTCGGGGATAAGGCGCTTCACGGTGCTGTACGTGTCCTGCTCTTCGACCCGGAACGGCACGCCGAGGCGCGTCAGGTAGTCGGGCAGCACGTGCGCCGGGAAGCCCGGCTGCTTCTGGTCCAGGTTCACCGCCACGATGTCGAAGCGGATGGGGGCGTGGCTGCGCAGATACATGAGCATGTCGAGCAGCGCGTAGCTGTCCTTGCCGCCGGAGAGACACGCCATCACCTTGTCGCCGTCGGCGATCATGCCGTAGTCGGCGATGGCCTCGCCGGCGAGCCGCCGCAGGCGCTTCGCGAGCTTGTTCGCCTCGTACGACTCTTTGCGCTCTCGGGTGCTGCGCGGCGTAATGCGGATTACTGATGTTTCCATATCGTCCATCCAATAAATGCGTGATTGGTGATTAGTGATTGGTGATTGGCGATTCGACTCTGGCTGCCGCGCCTGCCGAGATTCTCGACTTGCTATTCACTATTCACCAATCACTATTCACGGTTTCTAAAGGCTGACGCTCCTCCCGCCGTCCACGGCGATGACCTGGCCGGTCACGTAGGGGGCGTCGGCGATGAGGAATTTTACCGCCCGCGCGATGTCGTCGGGCTCGCCGATGCGCTTGAGCGCGGTCTGGTTGATGATGCGCTGCCGCGCCACTTCGTCCCTCCACGTGTCGTCGTCGGGCCACAGGATGGTGCCGGGAGCGACGCCGTTCACCCGCACGTCGGGGCCGAGGTCGCGCGCCAGCGCGCGCGTGAGCGCGGCGAGCCCGCCTTTCGCGGCGATGTAGACCGCGTGGTTTCGCATCGGCAGCTCGGCATGGATGTCCACGAGGTTGACGATGCAGCCGTGGTTCTTCCTCAATTCCGGCGCCGCGGCCTGCGCCAGGAACAGCGGCGCCCTGAGATTGGTGCCCATGAGGTCGTCCCACGCGTGCTCGGTGATCTCGCCGACCGCGGTCGAGTAGAAGGTGGAAGCGTTGTTGACCAGCGCGTCGAGCTGGCCGAAATGCTTCAGCGCCGATTTCACCAGCTGCGAGCAATTGGCGACCTTGAGCAGGTCGGCCTGGGCCAGCGCGACCGAATCGGCGCGCTGTCCGTTGAGCTCCACCTGCAGCGCGCGCGCCTCGAGGGCGGCGGACCGGTAGTGCAGCAGCAGGCTCGCGCCCGCCGAATGCAGGCGCCGGCAGATCGCGGCGCCGACGCGCTTCGCGCCGCCGGTGATCAGCACCACCTTGCCTTGTAATCCGTTTTCCATGCGTGGCCCGCGCCGCTGCGCGGGCGGTAGAATTGTAGTCCAATCCCGTCGAACTCCCGCTTGGCCATCGCCGCGCATTCCCCGCAGCTTCCCGCGCCTCCTCCGGAAGCGCTCGCGCTGAGCGAGCAGTTGCGACGCCATATCGCGGCCGAAGTCGAGCGCGGCGGCGGCTGGCTGAGCTTCGCGCGCTACATGGAGCTCGCGCTCTATGCTCCCGGGCTCGGCTACTACATGGCCGGAGCGCGCAAGCTGGGGCGCGACGGCGATTTCGTCACCGCGCCGGAGATCTCCCCCCTGTTCGGCCGCGCCCTCGCGCGGCAGTTGCGGCAACTGGCGTCGCCCGGACGGGGCGATATCCTCGAAATCGGCGCCGGCAGCGGCGCGCTCGCCGCCGATCTGCTGCTCGAGCTCGAACGGCTGGGATGCGCCCCCGAGCGCTACCTGATACTGGAGCTTTCCCCGGACCTGCGCGATCGCAGCCGTGACACGCTCGCCGCGCGCGCGCCGCATCTCCTCGAGCGCGTCGCCTGGCTCAACCAGCTGCCGCCGCGTTTTGAAGGAACCGTCCTGGGCAACGAGGTGCTCGACGCAATGCCGGTTCATCGCGTCATCACTTGTCAAGGCGACATTCTTGAGGGATTCGTGCAGTGCGATGATGCGGACCATTTCCTGGATCTCGAATTGCCTGCAAGCGCTCCGCTACGCGAGGCCGCCGCGGGTCTTGACTTGCCGGCGGATGGCTACAAGTCGGAGATTCAATTGGTCGCGCGCGGCTTCATCCGGTCACTGGGCAAGATGCTCGAGCGCGGCGTCGCGCTGTTCATCGACTACGGCTTTCCGCGCCGCGAGTACTACCACCCGCAGCGCGCTCGCGGCACGCTCATGTGCCATTACCGGCACCGGGCGCACGACGACCCGTTCTTCCTCCCCGGGCTCCAGGACATCACCTCGCACGTCGATTTCACGGCGATCGCGCAGGCGGGGCGCGAAGCGGGCCTGGAGCTGCTCGGCTACACCAACCAGGCGCAATTCCTGGTGAATTGCGGCATCACCGACCTGCTGGCCGAAACCCCCGCCGCCGACGCGGCGGCCTACGCCCCGCTTGCCGCGCAGGCGCAGAAGCTGCTGTCGCCCGCCGAAATGGGCGAGTTCTTCAAGGTGATCGCCCTGGGGCGGGGCGCGCCGTCGGCCTTGCTGGGCTTCGCCGGCGGCGACAAGCGCCACACCCTGTGACCGATGGAACTGGAGCTGGCCTGGTGGATATGGGCGATCGTCTACGCGGCCATGCTGGCCGCGGGGCTGGTGCAGGGCATGTTCGGGTTCGGCTTTCCCGTGATCGCGACGCCGGTCACGGTGCTGGTGACCGATATCAAGACCGCGATCGTGCTGAACATGCTGCCGACGCTCACCCTGAACCTGGTCAGCGTCGTGCGCGGCGGCAACTGGGGCGAAAGCCTCGGCCGCTACTGGCACCTCGCGATCTACGTGGCCATCGGCGCCTTCCTCGGCGCGCAGGTCGTGATCTTCGCGCCGACCGAGCCGTTGCGCCTGCTGCTCGCCGCGGTGATCTTCGCCTATCTCTACCAGGAGCGCCTCGCGCGCCTCGATTGGGGCTGGTTGTCCCGCCACCGCCGCCTGTCGACCGCCGTATTCGGAGTGACCGGCGGCTTATTCTCGGGCACGGTCAACAATTCCCTGCCGGTGCTGCTCATCTACTTCCTGCTGCTGAGCACGCCCATCACGGTGATGACGCAGGCCATGAACTACTGCTTTTTCTTCGGCCGCACGGTGCAGGCCGTCACGCTCGGCGCCGCCGGCGAGATCAGCATGGCCGCGGCGCTCGCCAACATCCCGCTCACGCTGGTGGCGCTCGGCGGGCAGTTCATCGGGGCGCGAATCCAGCGGTTGTTCTCCGCCGAGACCTTCAATCGCCTGCTCAAGCGCATCCTGCTCGTGATGGGCTTGCTGCTGACGCTGCAGGGGCTCGCCTGGTTCGTGCGCTGAGCGATGCGCTATGCTGCTGCGCAGCGCGCATCACTAGAACGTATCTCAAAAATCCAGAAAAGCAGAATTAACCACAGATAAACACAGATGAACACGCACGAAATCGCCTGGCAAACAGGGCATTGGGTTTTGATATCTGTGTGCATCTGTGTTCATCTGTGGTTCCATTCTGTTTTTGAGACCGCTTCTAATGAAACCTGACACATGAACCATCGATGTCACTTGACAGAGTACCTGGGCGCACTGGTATTGGCATTCGCGAGTCTCACGGCCAATGCCCAGCGCGAGTCCTCCGACGGGACTCCTTCGGTCGAGCGCGCGAAGTACCTGTGGTCCAAGAGCCCGCACGGCAACCTGCTCGAGCGCATATTGCCGCCTGCGATCGAGCCGCGCGATTTGCCCGAGGCGGCATCGGAAGGGGCCCGGCTCACGGCGCGCTACTGCGTGCAGTGCCACTACCTCCCCAACCCGCAGATGCACGCGCCCGACCGGTGGACCACCACCGTCGTGCGCATGGTGTGGCGCATGCAGGGCAAGGGCAATCTGGGCGTGCTGATGAGAGAGATGATGGATAACGTGGAGGCGCCGACCGAAGCGGAGACCGCGGCGCTGATCCGCTACCTGCGCAAGCACGGGCAGCGCGAGATGGACCCGGCCCACCCCGCCCTCCAGTCCGAGGCGGGACAGATTTTCAGCATCGCCTGCACCCAGTGTCACGCGCTGCCCGATCCGCGCCAGCACACGCGGCGCGAGTGGCCGGGGGTGGTGGAGCGCATGAAGCGCCACATGGCCTGGGCCAACACGGTGGTCGGGCCCGATTCGCTAAAGACCGTACCGGTACTCGATACGGCCGAAATCGTGCGCTTCCTGCAGCAGCACGCCCGCAAGTAGGTGCAAGCGACCTCCAATCCGCATAGGAAACCGCAGAATGCCAGTCCGCATCGCGCACAACCTCAGGCTGCTCGCGCAGCACACCGCGGGCGGCGCGCCCAACCTCGGCGAGGGCATGGCGCTGAAGATCAAGGATGGCCGGCGTTACATGTACATCGCTCACGAGCACGGGCCGGCCTGCTTCTCGATTTTCGACGTGACCGAGCCGACCGATCCGAAAATGCTGTGGCAGCTGCCGGTGCCGCACAACCGGGTGCGCGGCAACTCGCTCGCGATGCGCGGCGACATCCTGTTGATGGCCTACCAGGCCTACGACCCGGGCGGCAAGCCCGCGGGCTTCCAGGTCTACGACATCTCGAAGCCGGCCGAGCCGCGCGAGGTCACGTTCTACGATCTGTCCGGCAACGACAGCCACTCGGTCGGCGTGCACTACGTCTCGTTCATGGACGGGCGCTACGCGCACATCTGCGCGTCGCACCCGGATTTCGCGCCGAACCACAAGGACGACAACCAGTTCTACCAGATCATCGATCTCGCCAATCCGGCCAGGCCGGTCGAGGTCGGGCGCTGGTGGCTGCCGGGCCAGCGGAAGGGCGACAAGGAGCCGCCGCTGGAGCACCACGTCGCGCCCGCGCTCCACTTCGGCATGCGCCCACACCACACGCTTTCCTATCCCGAACGGCCGGACCGCGCCTATATCGGCTGGATCGACGCCGGCATCGTGATTCTCGACATTTCGGACAAGGCGCGGCCGAAGCTGGTGAGCCGGCTCGACTACCACCCGCCGTTCCCCGGCTTCACGCACACCGTGCTGCCGCTCTTCAATCGCGACCTGCTGGTCGTGACCGACGAGGCGACTGGCGACCAGGGCGTCGACTGGCCCAAGCGCTGCTGGATGGTGGACCTGCGGCTGGAATCGAACCCGGTGATGATCTCGAGCCTGCCGACGCCACGCGACTTCGGCGACCTGCACAAGGCGGGTGGCCGCATCGGCGCCCACAACATCCACGAGAACGAGCCCGAGCCGGGCGCCGCGAAGCTGCAGAACACGGTGGCCTCGACCTGGTTCAGCGCGGGGCTGCGCGTCTACGACATTGCCGACCCCTACCGGCCGGAAGAGATTGCCGCGTTCCTGCCGGAGACGCCGGTGGGCCAGCGCGGCTGCAGGATCAGCGATGTGTTCGTGGACGACCGCTCCATCATCTACGCCGCCGATCGCGCGCGCGGCGGGCTTTACGTGCTGGAGTACACGGGGAAACGGCCACTCAACTGAGCGTCGAGGGACGAGGGTCGAGGACCGAGGGAAAACTCCTCACTCGACATCCGACATTCGACATTTGTCATCTCGTTACTGCGTCGTGAGCTGAGCGGCCCGCGCCAGGTCGACAGCGCATATCCACTCCTCGCGCGTCGTGGTCCCGGCGGCGTGCGCATCCATCAGGGTGATGACCATGGCGAGCGTTTCCGAGTCGAGGGCGGCGATCTCCGCGCGCCGGAACTCGCCCTGCTGGTAGGTCAGGGCGGCCAATATGCGGGTGAGCAGGCGGGATTGCGTAAACGCCGGGTTCTTCTCGATCCTCTTCACCGCTGCTTCCAGCGGATCCCCGATTGGCGTGCCTGAACGAAAGCGGCCGACGCGCCGCAGTTCTTCCAGGAACCGGGGTATCGACAGGAGTTCGACCGCGCCGGCTGCGGGTCTCGATCCGCTGCCTTGCTCGCTCACGCCAGCAGCCTGTCGGGCTTAGGCATCCGACAGGCTGCTAAAAGCAAAACCGCCTGAGGATTTCGGATGAAGCTGCGGATAAGGACCAATCTAGGCCTGCAATGTGGCATACGAGTGGGGTCGAGAACAGGTTCTCACTACCTTTTTCCCGTTTTCCTGGAGGCGGTTTTGCCTCAGGAGTTTGTCGGACTTAGATCCGGCAAACTCCTGGGCTACACGCCGTAGCGTTTGGAAAGCAGGTTGCCTAGCGCCAGGCATGCCGCAGCGCTGGCCGCAGCGACGAACAGGGCAAACGGGCTGAAGATATTCGGGGTATCCGTGGCGGCGCCGAGCATCGGCGCCAGCACGTTCCCGCCGAAGAGGCCCCCCACCATGCCGATGATGATCGAGAAAATCATGCCCCGTTCCTTATTGGCCTCCATGTGCGCATACCCTAGCCATCCCAGTATGCCTCCCGCCAGGACCCACATCGCGATATTCATGTTTCACCTCAGGTAGAACATGAAGCAGGACCGGGCTCTCTCACGCTCCCGCTCCACTGCTTCCACTTGGCTTCAAACGATCCCGGCTCATGTCCCGCGTACGCGGAGCAGACAAATCGGTTCGTGCTGAAAAGCGCCGCAGAACTTTCGAATCAAGCCCCGGTCTTGATAAGGGCTTCAATCCCCGCTACGCAGGCACTGGATACGCCCCAGTTGGCCTTGTCCTGCCCGGGCATCCTGTCCCAGCCGTCTCTCTCGATGATGTCGGATCTGTTGTAGCTCTCCGTTCCCATGAGTTCCTTGACCTTCGTTGCGTGGTTCGGGCTTTTCATGAATTGGGCGACGCAGATCGACGCCTGGTTCGCCGCGACCGCCTGCTGGGCCAGCTTCTCCGTCGAGCCGGAGGTCGTCCACCCGCCCCATCCGAAACCGATCGTCATTGCGATGCCTGCTCCCAAAACCATCCCCCAAATTCCGTACGTTACCTTCGCATCCGTTACGGCTGACATGGCCACACCTCTCGCGCTATCCGGCACCGGAATCGGACCGGGACCGCTATTGTTTGCGTCGCTCGAAACGCGGTCTGCCCGTTACCGAGCATAGGTGCCCGGGCGCGGGGGGGTCTGCGAAAGCAGCTGGCCCTCGTGCGCACCCTGTCCGCTAGCGGACAT
>JBIOVQ010000349.1:0-20061 GCA_044867805.1 Burkholderiales bacterium
GCGCCCTTGCGAACATCGCTGTCGCGCTGGTCGCGCTGCTGCACGCGTGCTTCCTGGTGCTGGAGATGTTCCTGTGGGACAAGCCGTTCGGGATGCGCATATTCCGGCTCACGCCCGAATTCGCGAAGGCTACGAAGGCGCTCGCCGCGAACCAGGGCCTCTACAACGGCTTCCTCGCCGCGGGCCTGGCGTGGGGGCTCATCCTCGGCCCCGCGGGAGACTCGATCAAGATCTTCTTTCTCGCCTGCGTCATCGTAGCCGGCGTGGTCGGCGCGGCGACCGTAAACATGCGGATACTCCGGGTCCAGGCGCTGCCCGGGGCGATAGCCCTCGCGCTGGTCCTGGCGTCGTAGAATCCGCAGCATCCACAGGGACGACACATGGCAAATTCGAGCATCTCTCCCGGAGACAAGGTAGTCGATCTCGCAGCGCTGCTCCGGGCGTCCGCCCTGCTTGCGGGCGCCGTCACCGCCGCGGTCTCGCTCTGGCTGCTCGTGGAGGGCGTGCTGTGGGCCGTCGTGGCGCTGGTCGCAGGCGGCGCCGGCGGCTATGCTCTGGGTATCCTGATCGGCCGCGAGTTCTACCGCGCGCCGGAGGGGCAAGTGGTGGTGGTCAAGCTGGGGCCCGGTGCAATGCAGGTGGCACTTCGGGCGGGGCTGATCGGAGGCATCTGCTCGGGGGCACTCGCGATCGCGGTCCCGTTCCTGCTCCTGGCCGACGGCCGGATGCTCGTTCAGCATCTGTGGATCGCGCTGGCTGCCGGGATTGCCATCGGCACCATCGCCGCGTATGTCGCCACCCGCCCCTGAGACCTCGTCACGGAGTGCAGATCTTATGCGCACAGCGATCATCATCCTCGGAGGCTTCGCTCTGCTCGGCATCATGCTGCTCGCCGGCCGCTGGCTGGGCGGCGACAGCGGGAAGGCGCTGGTCATCGCCGCCCAGATATTCATCCCGGTCTGGTTTGCGGCCGCCGGCTTCAATATGTGGATAGGCGTGTCCCAGGCCGGCTACTCGTTCATGGAGGAGCTGCCGATTTTCCTGGTGATATTCGGCCTGCCAGCCGCCGCCGCGGCGTTCGCCTGGTGGAAATTTTCCTGACCCCCTCCTCCCTCACCCTCCCCCCGTCAAGGGAGAGGGATAGAGTGGAGGTACGTCACTGCGTCACCTCGTCATTCGCCACTCGTCACTCGTCACCTAAAGAGGATCACGATGCCCCCGGAATCCATCAAAGGCAGCTGCCTCTGCGGCTCGGTCAAATTCGAGGTCAAGCCTCCCTTCACCGCCTTTCGCTACTGCTATTGCTCGCGCTGCAGGAAAGCGTCCGGAGCCGCGCACGCCGCGAATATCGTCGTGCCTCAAGGTCAACTCACCTGGCTGAGCGGTGAGGAGATGATCAAGCGGTTCGACCTGCCGGGCGCGCAGCGTTTCGCGGTCTGGTTCTGCTCGCGCTGCGGTACGCGCGCCCCGCACAAGATCAAGACCCAGGACAATTACCTCGTGCCGGCCGGGCTGCTGGACGACGACGTGGCCGCGCGCCCCGAGCACGGCATCTTCTGGGGCTCCAGGGCCAATTGGTACACGGAGCCCGGGCAAATCCAGAAATTCAGCGAGTATCCGACGGGTTGAAGGATCCCGTCTGGGTTCCCGCCTTCGCGGGAATGACATGAGCAGTGCCGGAAAACTGTTCCTCATACTCGGCCTCATTGCGATCGGCGGCGTGCTCGCGATCGGCGGCGGCGCGTGGTATTGGTGGACGCACCACTCGGCTGAGTTTCTCGAGGCCGGGAAAGCCGCCATCGAAGGCGGGCGCAGGAGCGGCGAAAGCCTCGAGGAGAGCGGGTGCGTGATTCACGCCGTGGAGCGCCACAAGACGGAGAGGAGCATGGGCTCGGCGATTCGCAACAGCGTCTGGCTCAACGGATGCCTGGATACCAGCAAGCCACAACAGGGGTTCTGCGACGGCGTCCCATCGCAGGACAATCCCATTGCCGTCGGCGTCTGGGCGGCGAATGCCTGCGTGCAATACGGGCTGGCGGATCCGTACTGTCACACCCTTTTCCAGGAGATCTCGAAGTACTGCTCGTCGCCGGCGCGGGCCGGGAAGACCCGGAATGGTCCGCCGCCGGTTCCGCTGGCATAGCTCTCAAAAGCAGCGCTCTTTCAATACGTTCCCGCGCCTGGTCGCATCGCACATCGCTCGTCCATCGCATGAGCTACACTGGCGCGGTTACGTTCCTTGCGGAGTGAGATATGCCAAGAATCGCCTACCTTCTGGCTCTTTTTGGCCTGATCGCGGCGGTTGCAGCCCAGGCCGCGGACAAGGCCGCGGAAAAGAAAGGCAAAAGCAGCAGCGCGGCGGAGCGTGCGGCCGAGAATACGACCAAGAAAGCGCGAAAGGTCGCGGACAGCGCGACGAACGCGGTCGGGCGCGGCGTGAAGAAGACCGAGAAAGCCGTCAACACCGCCGGTGAGAAGACCGGCAAGTGGCTCAAGGACAAAACGAACTGACGTTCGTAGTTGACAGTGGACAGTAATCAGTTGGCAGTAACTGCAAACTGCCCACTTTTTAAGAGGAGGAAACCATGACCCCAACCCAACGTTGGACAGTAGTGGGTGTGATCGTGCTGATAATCGCCCTGCTCTGGCTGTTCTGGCCCAAGTCCGAGCCGAAGCCCGCGCCGGTCAAAGGGCCGGTTGCCGTCCAGCCGGCCGCGCCGAAGCCGGCGCCGGAGCCGGCACCGGCGCCCAAGGCCGCCGAGCCGGTGTCCGCCACCGTGCTGTTCGACTACGACAGCGCCGCGCTGCGCCCCGGCGAGGCGACGCAGCTCGACGATCTGGCTGCGAAAGCCAGGGGCCGGTCATCCGATAGCATCAACGTCGTCGGCCATGCGGACCGGATCGGCAGCGACTCCTACAACATGGGGCTTTCCAGGCGGCGCGCCGAAGCCGTGCGCGATCACCTCGTCGGGAAAGGCATTGAAGCCGGACGCGTGCGCGCCGAGGCCAGGGGAGAAACCGACGCCGCGACCGGCACCGCCTGCCAGAAGATGGGCCGCGAGGGCCGCGGCAACCGCAAGCTGGTCGAATGCCTGCAGCGCGATCGGCGCGCGGAGGTCCGGCTCGCTGCCAAGCCGTAGGCAGACTGATGCGGCGAGACTGATGCTTCGAGACTGGTGAGGCGCAACCGGCGGCGGTCCTGATTGTTGAAGATCGGCGGGGTTGGGTCGATCCACCGTCCACGGCCCACGACCCACGACCCACGATGGCAATGAAGAAGCTGCTGAGGTGGCTGGGCACGCTGGTGATTTTCGTGGCCGGGCTGTTCTTCCTGGTGCTTGCGCTGGGCGGGCACCTGCAGCTGCTCGACGCGCGCAGGGTGATGGCGGAGGGGCAGTCGGCGGAAGGAACCGTGACCGGTCTGCGCCGCGGAGCGGGAAAGAGCGCCAGTTACTATTTCAGCTACGAGTTTCCGGCGGGCGGCACGATACACGCAAAAAAGGATCTCGGAATCTCCTACGGCGACTATCACGAGCTGCGCCGGGGAAGCAGGATCAAGGTCTGGTACGACCCGGCGAATCCCGCGAAGAGCGTTACGACGCCGGAGATGGCCGAGTTCGAGTCCGTGCCAAACCGGCTGTTCCTCCCCGGCGTCGCACTGGCGCTGCTCGGCTGGTGGGTCGCGCGCATCGTGCGCAAGCGCCCCTCTTCCGCTGCCCCGCCGCCTCCGCCCGGCGCGCCGGAGCCCGCCCGTTACGTGAGCCCCGTCAGGCGCGGCGAATAGGCTGCGCCTGAAGGATGAAGGATGAAGGATGAGGGATGACCGAAACGCATGTCCCAAATGCTGCCTTGGCGTTGTCTTGGCGTTCTTGGGTTCTAATTATTGTTTCCTTAGCGGCCTTCGCGTCCTTCGCGACTCGTAGTAATGCCTTCCTTCGCGCCCTTTGCGTCCTTGGCGACCCGTCGTAACGCATTCGTCAAGTGTTGAAGAACGTCAACGCGGGCGTGCTGCGCGTCGCGTACGAGGAGAGCGGCGCCGCCGACGGCAAGCCGGTCGTGCTGCTGCACGGGTTTCCCTACGACATTCATGCCTACGCGGAGGTCACGCCCCGCCTGGTCTCGGCGGGCTGCCGCGTGTTCGTGCCCTACCTGCGTGGCTACGGTCCCACGCGATTCCTGTCCTCCGACACGTTGCGCTCGGGGCAGCAGGCGGCGCTCGGCCGCGACCTGCTCGCCTTCCTGGATGCGCTCGGCATCCGCAGCGCCGTGCTCGGCGGCTACGACTGGGGCGGCCGCGCCGCCTGCGTGGTCGCCGCGCTGTGGCCGGAGCGGGCGCGCGGCCTGGTGACGGGAAACGGGTACAACATCCAGGACATCCCCGCTTCCATGAAGCCGCAGGCGCCGGACCGGGAGGCGCGGTTGTGGTACCAGTACTATTTCCACGGCGAGCGCGGGCGCGCCGGCCTGGAGCAGAACCGCCGCGAGCTGTGCCGGCTGCTGTGGAGCCTGTGGTCGCCGACCTGGCGCTTCGACGACGCGACCTACGAGCGCAGCGCCGCCGCCTTCGACAATCCCGATTTCGTCCCCGTGGTGATCCATTCCTACCGCCACCGCTTCGGCCTGGCGGCGGGCGACCCCGCGCTGGAGGACATCGAGGGCCGGCTCGCTGCGCAGCCCGCGATCTCCGTGCCGGCGGTCGTGCTGCACGGCCACGACAATGGCGTGAACCCGGTGCGCGGCTCCGAGCGGCACGATCGGCATTTCCGCGCCGCGTATCGGCGGCGGGTGATTCCCGATGTTGGCCATAACCTCCCGCAGGAGGCCCCCGCCGAGTTCGCGGAGGCCGTGCTGTCCCTGGCGTGATGAGCGTCACTGGCGACGCTCACCCTCACCCCCGGCCCCTCTCCCGAGCGGAGAGGGGAGATATCAGGCGCAAATGCGCTATCACGCATTTGCACGCCGAGAGGATCGCGGCTACTGGATATCCACCAGGAATATGCGCGGCGCTTCGGGCAGGGTCGCGATCGTGAAGTGGATGCGGCTGATCTCACGCCCGTCGGTGGTCTCGACCCGCACCCGCCAGTAGCCGGGTTCATAGTTGGTCTTGAAGCCGTAGCCGCGGAAACCCTGCTCGCGGCCGCCCACGATCTTGATGGGAATCTGGTCCTGCAGCTCCCAGCGGTCGGTGACCTCCCTCTTCAGGTACCAGCGCATCACCACCTGGTCGGAGAAGCGGCTCGGCGAGAAGATGCGGAAGAACACGTACACCTTGTCGCCGGGCTGGGCGTAGAAGCGCTGGTCGCCGTTGTGCCAGAAGCGCCACATCGGCCGCTCGTGGCTGAGCCGGTAGCCCTCCTCCGTCCGCTCCACGAAGTGATACACCCCCATGAACGGAATGGAGATCGGCACCGGCGGGGTCACCCTGTAGAGGTAGGAGACGAGGTAGGCGATCAGCACCAGCCCCAGCGGGACCAGGATCTGCCGCCTTGCCTTCGGCAGCAACTCCGGCGAGCGCGACCTCGCCCACCAGGCGAGGCCGGCCAGCGGCAGGCAGCCCAGCACGACTGACAGCATGAAAATGCCCGGCCCGACCGACCCGATGACGGTCGGAACGATCAGGGCGAAGAACGAGAGAAAGCACAGGCTCAGCAAGGCGAACTTGAACGGCAGGCCCAGCGCCTTCAGCCGCGGCGTCTCGTTCGCCAGCAGAACCAGCACCAGGACGCCCAGGAACGAGAACGAGACCAGCAGCGACGAGCTCTTGAAGAAGAAGATGGCGTAGAGATTGAGCAGCGTGCCGAGGAAGAAATGCAGGATCGCGTTGCGGTAGCGGTAGTACCAGCGGCGGACCACGAACATCCCCTCGAGCGCCGGCGCCGGCCCGGCCTGCTCGAGGAACATCTGCATCAGCGCGAGCGTGATGACCGTCAGGTAGAGGACCTGCTGCCCGATCGTGAGCCAGGAGTCGATGCGCTCGACGGTCAGGATGTCGACCGCGAAGCCGCCGATGAAGGCGGCGATGGCGATCTTGAGCTCGTTCTTCTCGAGATAGAGCTTGAAGCGGCCCGCCATGCCGGGCGGCGCGGCTGCCGGCTCGGAAGCCGGCGACGTTGTTGCCCCGTCACTCGTCACTCGTCACTCGTCACTGGGGCTCTATGCCGACTTCCTTCACTACCTTCCTGTAGCGCTCGGCGTCCTGCTTGACGCGCCGGTGGAATTCCGCCGGCGGCATGCCCATCGTTTCCGCGCCGCCGACCGTGGCGAAGCGCTCCTTCACGTCCGCGAACTTGAGGGCCTCGACCGACACCGTGTACAGCCTGTCAATGATCCGCTTCGGCGTACCCTTGGGAACGAAGAAGCCCACCCAGATCGATGCGTCCACGCTGGGGATGCCGCTTTCCTGCGCCGTCGCCCACTGGGACGTCTGCGCCGTGCGCTTGGCCGTCGTGATGCCGAGCACTTTCACGCGCTTCGACTGCAGGTGGGGCGTGACCCCGGGCAGCCCCGCGATGGTCCAGACGACCTCGTTCGTGGCAACCGCGGCGGCGGCGGGCGCGCCGCCCTTGTACGGCACGTGCAGCATCTTTACGCCGGCCGCGACGGCCAGCCACTCGCTCGCGAGATGGTTCACCGATCCCGTGCCGGGGGAGCCGAAGGTGATCTGGCCGGGCTTCGCCTTCGCCGTGGCGACGAGATCCTTGAAGGTATTGATGGGCGACTGGCTGTTCACGATCACCAGCATCGGCGCGTCGCTCAACATGACGACCGACTCGAAGTCGCGGTCCAGGTCGAAGGGCACGCCCTTGAATACGAACGGGCTGACCGCGAACTCGCCGGTGTGGGCCGAGAGCACCGTATAGCCGTCGGGCGCTCCCCTGGCCGCGATACCGGTCGCAATGAAGCCGTTGCCGCCGGGCCGGTTGTCCACCACGATCTGCCATCCCAGCCGCTCCGTGATCTTGTTGGTGACGAGGCGGGTGGTCGTGTCCACCACCCCGCCCGGCGCGTACGGCACCAGCACCCTGATCGGCTTGGTCGGGTAGTCCTGTGCCCCTGCTGGTAGCGCCAGTGACAACGCGGTCAAAAAGATTGTTGGTATTCGCATCACTTCTCCTCTCGAGACAGGGGTAGCCGTCAGCCGTCAGCCGTTAGCAAGAAAGCGGGTTCGCAAGGCATAGTCAACTGGCGGCTGGCATCTGGCGTCTGGCGGCTTCAGAAAAGATCCTTCCACTTCTTCCGTACCTTTTCCTGCAATTCCCTGCTCGCTTCCGCTACTTCGGGAAACTCGTGCAGGTGATCGAACGGCCGGCAGGCGTCGATGATCGCCTTGGAGCTGAACGGCGCCTTGTACGGGTAGGCGACGTACATGGGGTCGTTCTTCGAGCCCATGCCGCGCTGGATGATGTCGATGTCCACCACGGGGTCGGTGCGCGTGGCGACCGCCCACATCACTTCCTGGAGGTTGGAGGGATCGATGTCCTCGTCCACCACGACCGAGTAGCGCGACATGTACGCCGCGACGCCGCACTGGTTCAGGATGTGCCCGGCCTGCTTCGCGTGCCCGGCGTAGCGCTGCTTGATCGCCACCACGTTGAACATGCGGGCGCCCCCGATCTCGTGCGCCCATACCGCCTGCACGTCCGGCACGCCCGCCGCGATCAGCGCATCGAACAGCATGGCGGAGCGCATCACTGCTTTCGAGTACGAGTAGTCATTGGGCGGCTTGGCGGGGGGGCTGCCTACCATTATGGGATCGTTGCGGTAGTAAACGCGCTCGATAGTGACTTGCGGCGCTTCCGACGCCTTGCCCGGGTAGTAGCCGTGGAATTCGCCGAAAGGCCCCTCCGTGCGCACGTCGCCGGGATGCGCCCATCCTTCCAGCACGATTTCGGAGGCGGCCGGAATCGGCAGGCCGGTCAGCTGCCCTTTCACCACCGACACCGGCTCCCCGAGGATCGCGCCGATGTAGTTGTACTCGCACATGCCGAACGGCACCTCGATGCCGGATATGAGGTAGCCGAGCGGGTCGCAGCCGCACACGATCGCCACCGGGAACGGCTTGCCCGCCTTCATGTGCTTGTCGTACTGGATGGCGCCGTGCTTGCCCGGCACCATGTCGAGCCCGACGTGCTTCCGGTCGTGGACCTGGACGCGGTAGGTGCCGACGTTCACCCAGTCGGAATCGAAATCCCTGGTGACCACGCAGCAGCCGGTGCCGATGTAGCGCCCGCCGTCCTTTTCGTGCCAGAACGGCGACGGAAACGCGAACAGGTCGACTTTGCCGTCGCTCTGGATGTTCTCCAGCGCGGGCCCCTGCTCGACCTCCACCGGATCATAGTTCTGCGCCTCGGCCTGCCAGAACTTCGGGCGGCCGCGCAGCTTCTGCACCAGGGCGTGGTGCGATTTCTCGGCGCCGAGGCGCAGGATGGCAGAAAGCTTGCCCGGGCTGCTGGTGCTGCAGGTGAGGACGCGGAAGCCCTTCGGATAGCCGGCGATCTCGTCGAACAGCAGCGCCGGCGGCGAGTCCTTCTTGACGTTCATCTCGCTGATCGCGCCGAGCTCGAGGTTCCAGTCCGCGCCGCGCACGTCCTTCACCTCGCCCAGCTTGCGCGCCTCGTCGAGCCAGGCGCGCAGGTCGAGCGGGTTGCCTTTTTCGGACTTTCTCATTGCCAATTCGCCGCCGATGAACGCCGATGAACGCCGATTGCAACGAAGAAGCGGTTTTCCATTCTGAATATTATCTGCGTTTATCTGCGTTAATCGGCGACGCTTTTTTTGAGCTTGCGCGCGGCCAGTTTAACCGCTTCGATGATCTCGGGGTAGGCGCCGCAGCGGCACAGATTGCCCGACAGGTAGTGCCGGATCTCGTCCTCGGTGGGGTCGGGATTCTCCGCGAGCAGCTGGCGTGCCATGAGCACGAATCCCGGCGTGCAGAACCCGCACTGAAAAGCGCCCGCCTCGATGAACGCCAGTTGCACCGGGTCCAGGTCCTGCCCGTTTCCCGCCTGCTCGATGGTGGACACCTCGGCGCCATCCACGAACGCGGCGAGGTACAGGCAGCCCGACACGGCTGCGCCGTTCACCAGCACGGTGCAGCACCCGCACAGCCCCTGCCCGCAGCTCTCCCGCGCTCCGAATAACGCGAAACGCTCCTGCAGCAGCTCGACGAGGTTCCAATGCGGCGGAACCTCCGCGGAAACCGCCTCGCCGTTCAGCTTGAACTTGATTGTCCGCATCGCTACGCTCAATTCAAAATCAAATCAGCCACAGAGAACACGGAGTTCACAGAGGGATTCAAACCACCCCCATCCCAACCTTCCCCCTGAGGGGGAAGGAGACTTGCTGTCGCGGAACAACCTCAATTTCCCTCCCCCTCAGGGGGAGGGATAGGGTGGGGGTGGTGGTCATTCTATTTCTCTCTGTGTTCTCTGTGCTCTCTGTGGCTAATTGTCTTTCAACGGATTACCTTGCTTCGCGCGCAAGGCGCGGTAAACCGCCTCGGGCGTGAGCGGCAGCGATGTCAGGCGCACGCCGACGGCGTCGTCTATGGCGCTGGCGATCGCAGGCGAGACGCTGAAAGTGCCGGTCTCGCCGACGCCTTTCGCGCCGAACGGCCCGCCGCGCTCCGCGGCATCCACCGCCTCGCTCTCCATGCGGAACTGCACGTCGAGCATGCCGGGGATCTTGTAGCCGGCGAGCGAGGGATTGGTGCATTGCCCCGCGCTGAACTCCATCTTCTCGGACATGGTGAAGCCGAGCTGCATGATCGCGGCGCCGGAGAGCTGGGTCTCGACGATCCGTGGATTGATCGGCGTGCCGACGTCGGCGACGTTGACGAGCCGCGTGATCCGCACGCGTCCGGTCTCGGTGTCCACTTCGACCTCGGCCCCGGTCGCGCCGACCATCCAGAACGGCGTGACGTTGGCGGACTGGCCGGTGTCGTGGTCGGTCGGCTGGTAGGCGGGCACGAAGCTGCCGGTACCGACGATGTTGCCGGCCTGCATGCCGTATTTCTTGCGGAAGACTTCCGCGATCGGGGTCGTCTCGACCGACACTCCGACTTCGCGGGCGGCCGCGAGCAGCTTGTCGCGCGCATCTTCCGCGGCGCGGCGCACCGCGTTGCCCATGTGATAGGTCGAGCGCGAGCCGAGCGTCGCCATGTCGTAGGGCGTCACGTCGGTATCGGGGTGCACCACCGTGATGGATTCGATCGGGATGCCGAGCACCTCGGCGACGATCTGCGCCATGGCGGTATCCGAGCCCTGCCCCATGTCCACGGTGCTGCAATAGAGCGCGCAGCTGCCGTCGGCATAGAGATTCACGATCGCGACCGAAGTCGTGGGCGAGATGCTGGCCTTGAAGCCGATCGCGATGCCGCGTCCGCGCCGCACGGTGCCGTTGCCGCGGTGGAACGGCTTGCCCCAGTTCATCCTCTCAGCAGCACGCTCCAGCACCTTTTCGATGGCGGCGTCCTTCATCACCGTGCCCGTCGCCTGCGCGCGACCGTCGCGGAGGAGGTTCTTCTTGCGGAACTCGACCGGGTCCAGCTTGAGCGCCTGCGCGATCAGGTCGGTGTGGCCTTCGTACGCCCACACCAGCTGCGGGATACCGAAGCCGCGCAGCGCGCCCGCGGGCGGGAGATTGGTATAGAGCGCGTACGAGTCTATGTGCACGTTCTCGATGTCGTACGGCCCCGGGGCAGTGAAGCCCGATTTCTGGGTGATGCGCGGGCCGATATCGGCATAGGCGCCGCCGTTCCACCACACCTCGCACAGCCGCGCCGTGATGCGCCCGTCCTTCGTCACGCCGCTCTTGATGCGGAGCGTGGCCGCGTGCTTGGTAAGCGTATAGAACTGCTCTTCCATCGTGAGCGCGACCTTGACCGGCCGCCGGGTGAGAAGCGCCAGCGCCGCGACCAGCGCCTCGAGCTTGATGTAGAGCTTCGCGCCGAAGCCGCCGCCGAGATACGGCACCTTCACCCGGACCTTGTTCTCGGGCCAGCCGAGCAGCCGCGCGACTTCGATGCGCACGAACGACGGGCTCTGCGACGCGGTATGGATCGTCAGCGTGGAATCGCCCGCTTCGGCCGCCGACACGAAGGGTTCGAGCGGCACGTGCAGCACCTGCTGGGTGCGGAAGGTGTGCTCGAACACATGCGCTGCTTCCTTGAAGGCGCGCTCCACGTCGCCGCGGCGCAGGTGGAAGTCGAGGGCGACGTTGGTGTTGCTGCGGCCCTGGATGTGCTTGAGATCGGGAAAGGTGCCGGCGGGCTTGAGGACATCGTGCACGACGGCCTTCGACGTCATCGCCTCGACCTCGTCGAAGACGGCCGGCAGGGTGTCGTATTCAACATCGATCAGGGCCGCCGCTTCCTCCGCGACATGCGGGTCGCTCGCCAGTACGACCGCCACCGGCTCACCGGCGTAGCGCACCTTGTCCAGCGCCAGGATCGGCTGGTCGTGGAACGCGGGGCCGTAGTGCGGGTTCGGAATGACCTTGCGGATGTCCTGCCCGGTCACGACGCGATGCACTCCCGCCACGGCCTGCGCGGCGCTGACGTCGATGCGCCGGATGCGCGCATGCGCGAGGGTGCTGCGGAGTATCTTGCCGTGGAGCATCCCGGGCAGCCGCAGGTTGTGCACGTATTCCGCGCGCCCCGTGACCTTGGACCGCCCTTCCAGACGGGGAATGGACTTGCCAACCGCTGCCCCTTGAGATGTCTTCGCCATGCTCAAGATGCGTGATTCGTGAATCGTGATTCGTGATTCGTCTCCCCTCCTGCCCGAGGGTGAGGCGGGGTTTCGATGAAGGTGCCTGCGCATCTTCGAGCCGCCGAACGCCAGCCGCCTCTGGTGGCTGGCCGGGCGGGGTGCCCGCGAAGCGCCGGGGTGGTGGGAGTAGCTCGCTTCATCAGTCACGCTTCATCAGTCACGCCGTATCAGTCACTCGCGAGCGCGGCGCGCACGGCGCGCGCGAGATAAACCCTCAAGAGCTCGCGCTTGTAGGCCGCCGATCCGTGCTCGTCCGCGATCACGTCCGCCGCGGCTGCGGCCGCGTCTCCGGCGCGGCGCAGCACGGTGTCATCCACTTTCGCTCCGCGCAGCTCGCCTTCCGCTGCACCGAGCCGCATGGGCGTATTGGTCGCCGCGCTGATCACGATGCGACTGTCGCGCACGGCGGAGCCTTCGACGTCGAGTGCGACGGCTACGCCGAGCGCGGGCCAGTCGTCCGCGGACCGCGTCGTGCATTTCAGGTAAGCGGCGCGGCGCCGGCCCTGCGCCGGAACCGTCACGTCGGCAATCAACTCGCCGCGTTCCAGCGTCGTTTCGAGATAGCCGGCATAAAGCTTCTCCAGCGGCAGCGTCCGGCCGCCGCGCGCGCTCACCGTGGTGACATTGGCGCCGAGCGCGATCAGGACGGGCGGAAGGTCGGCGTGCGGATCGCCGTGGGCAAGATGCCCGCCGACGGTCGCGACGTTGCGCACGCGCACGTTGGAGAGCGTGCGCAGGGTCCGGACAATGACCGGCGCCTGGCTCTTCACCAGGGACGAGTGCTCGAGCGCCGACAGCGTGGCCATCGCGCCGATGCGCAGCCCGCCGTCCAGGGCCGCGCCGATCTCGGAGTAGCGCTTTTCAACGGAGCGGAGGGAAACCAGCCGCGCGGGACGCAGCACACCCATCTTCATCATGAGCACGACAGCAGTGCCGCCCGCCACCGGCCGGGCCGACGCGTCGCCGTCGTTCAGCAGGCCGGCCGCCTCGCTCAGGGAACGGGGTTCGAGCAACTCGAACGGTGTCATGCGGACTTACCTGTCGAAACACCCGCAAAGGCGCAGAGACGCCGAGAAAACATTGATTCGATCGCCAGATTCATCGGGCAGTTTCTTGAATTCGGAGGGCAGCCTCTGCGTCTTTGCGTCTCTGGGGCTATTCGAAAACCTTCGGCAAGTGGACGCGTGGGAACTTTAACCGATAAGGCAAGGAAAATTCAAGGAAATTCCCGCTGGACTGTGCTAGAATCGCGCGCTTTTGCACCGCACCAAGACTTCTCCATGCGAGCCATACGCAACATCGCGATCATCGCCCACGTCGACCACGGCAAGACGACGCTCGTGGACAAGCTGCTGCGCCAGTCCGGCACCTTCGCCGCGCACCAGCACCTGGTCGAGCGCGTAATGGATTCCAACGACCTCGAGCGCGAGCGCGGCATCACCATCCTCGCCAAGAACTGCGCCATCAACTACGCCGGGACGCACATCAACATCGTGGACACGCCCGGCCATGCCGATTTCGGCGGTGAGGTCGAGCGGGTGCTGTCGATGGTGGACGGCGTGCTGCTGCTGGTGGACGCGGTCGACGGCCCGATGCCCCAGACGCGCTTCGTCACGCGCAAGGCGCTGGCGCAGGGCCTCAAGCCCATCGTGGTCGTCAACAAGGTGGATCGACCGGGCGCGCGTCCCGAATGGGTCGTCAACCAGACCTTCGATCTCTTCGACAAGCTCGGCGCCACCGAGGACCAGCTCGACTTTCCCGTCATCTATGCCTCGGCCCTGCTGGGGTGGGCCGCGCTGCACGCCGGGGAAACCGGTGCCGACATGAAACCCCTGTTCGAGGCCATCCTTGCGCACGTGCCCGTGCGCGCCGATGACCCGGACGGCCCGCTGCAGCTGCAGATCTGCTCGCTCGACTACTCGAGCTACGTCGGCCGCATCGGCATCGGGCGCATCGACCGCGGTCGCATCCGCTCGGGCCAGACCGTATTTCTTCTCAAGGGACCGGGCGCGGCGCCCCAGCCCGTCAAGGTCAACCAGGTGCTGGTGTTCAAAGGGCTCGAGCGCGTCGTCACCCCCGAAGCAGAGGCGGGCGATATCGTCGCGGTCAACGGCGTCGAGGATGTGGGCATCGGCGTGACCATCGTCGACTCGGAAGAGTCGCTGGCGCTGCCCCTGCTCAAGGTGGACGAGCCCACCCTGGTGATGAATTTCCAGGTCAATACATCGCCGCTCGCGGGCCGCGACGGGCGCTTCGTCACCAGCCGCCAGCTGCGCGAGCGCCTGGCGCGCGAGACCATGGGTAACGTCGCCCTCCGGGTCGAAGAGACCGGCGATCCCGATGTGTTCAAGGTCTCGGGGCGCGGCGAGCTGCACCTGACTATCCTGCTCGAGAACATGCGCCGCGAAGGTTACGAGCTCGCGGTATCGCGTCCGCGCGTGCTGATCAAGGAAATCAACGGCGTCAAATGCGAGCCGTTCGAGATGCTGGCGGTGGACGTCGAGGAAACGTACCAGGGCACGATCATGGAAGCCCTCGGCGCGCGCCGCGGCGACCTGCTGGACATGCAGCCGGACGGCAAGGGGCGCGTGCGGCTCGACTACCGCATCCCGGCGCGCGGCCTGATCGGCTTCCAGTCCGATTTCCTGACCATGACGCGCGGCACCGGCGTCATGAGCCACGTGTTCGACGACTACGGCCCGATGAAGCCTGAGATCGCCGAGCGGCGCAACGGCGTGCTGGTTTCGGCCGAGAACGGCGAAGCCGTTGCCTACGCGCTGTGGAAGCTGCAGGAGCGCGGGCGCATGTTCGTCAACCCGGGCGAGCCGCTCTACGAAGGCATGGTGGTTGGCTTGCACAGCCGGGACAACGATCTCATCGTCAACCCGGTCAAGACCAAGCAGCTCACCAACATCCGCGCGGCCGGCAAGGACGAAGCGATCCTGCTCACGCCGCCGATCCTGCACACGCTGGAGTCGGCGGTCGAGTTCATCGCCGACGACGAGCTGGTCGAGATCACCCCCAAGTCCATCCGCATCCGCAAACGCCTGCTGCTGGAGCACGAGAGAAAGCGCGAGCGGAGGGCGGAGCAGGTTCACGCGGCTTAAGCCTCCGGCTATAAGCCGTGGGATGCGCCCCGGACTCGGTCTCTCGAAGAGTGGTGCGGGAAGGGGCGCATAAGGCTGCGTCCACTGTCATTGATCGGAGCGCTTGCGGCTGCTCCCGCAAACGGGCCTGATCGACCAGTTAAATTGGATCCGGCGCGCGCCTCGCGCACTGCAGCCTGAAGTAATCGCCGACGGCCGGGTGCGTTCCCGGTTCCCTAAAGTACTGCTACGCTAGCCGCCACGGCCTGGAAGCTGGCCGTCCTTCCATTCACTATTCACCATTCACTATTGACTGATGTTTGACATGACCCTCGTCCAGCGCGGCGCGCGACTGCGGCGCAGCCCCTTTTTCGAAGCCACGCAGCGTCACGGCGCGAAGGGTTATACCGTTTACAACCACATGCTGTTCCCCACCTGCTTCGACGATTTCGAAGCGGAATACCGGCACCTGCTCGAGCACGTCACGCTGTGGGACGTGTCGGTCGAGCGCCAGGTCGAGATCACCGGCCCCGACGCGTTGCGCTTCACCGACATGCTGACCCCGCGCGACCTCTCGCGCTGCGCGGTCGGCCAGGGCAAGTACGTGGTGATCACGGCGGAAGACGGCGGCATCATCAACGACCCGGTCCTGCTGCGGCTTGGCGGGAACCATTTCTGGCTCGCGCTGGCCGACAGCGACGTGCTCCTGTGGGCGCGCGGCGTAGCCCTGAAGTCCGGCCTGCGCGTGAAGATCGCCGAGCCCGATGTTTCGCCGCTGCAGATCCAGGGACCCAAGGCGAAGGACGTGGTGCGCGCCTTGTTCGGCGACAGGATCCTCGCCATGCGCTATTACTACTTTCTCGAGACCGCCCTCGACGGCATTCCCGTCATCGTCACGCGCACCGGCTGGACCGGCGAGGTCGGCTACGAGATCTACCTGCGCGACGGCAGCCGCGGCGACGAGCTGTGGGAGCGCATCATGGAGGCGGGCAAGCCGCACGAGATCCGTCCCACCGGCCCCTCCGACATCCGCCGCATCGAAGCCGGCATCCTCAACTGGGGCGCGGACATGACGCTGGAGAACAACGTCTACGAGGTCGGGCTCGACTACCTCGTGGACGAGGGCAAGCGCACCGACTACATCGGGCGCGAGGCGCTCAGGCAGATCAAGGCGCGGGGGGTCGCGCGCAAGCTGGCCGGCATCGAGATCGAAGGCGCCCGCATCGAGATGAATGCGGCGCCGTGGCGGGTCAAGTCCGGCGGTGACGAAGTCGGACGGGTTACTTCGGCGATCTATTCCCCGCGGCTGAAGAAGAACCTCGGTTACGCGATGGTGCCGGTGCAACACGCGGCCCTGGGCACGGAGCTGCGCGTCAAGATACCGGGCGTCGGCGAACGGCGCGCGACAGTGGTGCCGCGGCCGTTCATCGATCCGAAGAAAGAGATACCGAAGGCCTGAAATGCGTGATTGGTGATTGGTGATTGGTAACCTGATGGCAACAGCGGCCAAGACGAAATCAAGCACCGGGCGCAAGCGCGCCCCCGCGAAGCGCGCGCCGAAGAAAGCCGCGGCCGGGTCGCGCGGCATCCTGCCCGAGGAATGCCGGCTCGATGCAGCTTCCGGGGAGGTCGCTGAGCTCGCCCGCCGCATCGAGCAGGAAGGCGGGGTCGTGCTCGGCGCCTACCGCGAGCCGCTCGGCGGCAATCCCGTGTTGTTCGCCTCGCTGCCGATCGGCAAAGTAGAGCCGACGCCGTTCCAGCGCGACCTGTCCGAAGCCCATCACAAGAAGCTCGCGGGGGTGCTCGACAAGACCGGGCTCTTTCTCGACCCGCTGATCGCGATCACCGCGCCCAAGGAGGGCTTCTGGACGCCGAACGGTCGCCACCGGCTGGCAGCGATGCGCCGCCTGGGCGCGAAGGCGATCATGGCGCTCGTGGTCCCGAAGCGCGAGATCGCCTGGCAGATCCTCGCGCTCAATACCGAGAAAGCGCACAACCTGCGCGAGCGCGCGCTGGAGGTGATCCGCATCTACAAGGGCCTGCTCGACGAGGACGGCGCGCGTCCCGAGACCGGCTTCGCCTACTATCTCGAGGAGTCCGCGCTGGTAACGCTCGGGCTATGCTACGAGAAGAAAGGCAATTTCGCGGGCGGCGCGTATGCGCCGATCCTGCGCAAGCTGGAGACTTTTTCCGGAGAGCCGATCCGCAAGGCGCTCTCCGGACACGAGAAGCGCGCCGAGGAAGTCTTCAAGCTCGACGAGCTGGTCACGGCTGCGGTGGAAAAGCTGAAAGCACGCGGGCTGGTGAGCCCCTACCTGCGGACCTTCGTGGTGGCGCGGATCAACCCCCTGCGCTGGATCAAGGGCGACCTGCCGCCGCTGGACGAGGTGCTGAAAACGATGCGCGAGCGCGCGGCGAAGTTCAACACGGACAGGATCGAGCAAAAGGACCTCGCCGCCATGGGCGGGCCGCCGGAGGAAGCATGAAGTTTTCAGTTTGCAGTGGGCAGTTTGCAGCAGCCGTAGTAGTCGCGACGCTGGTCGCTACGCCACGGGCGCTCGGCGCGGGCGCCGAGGCGTTTCCGACACGGCCGGTGCGGGTGGTGGTACCGGCAACGGCGGGCGGCACGCTCGACATCATCGTGCGCACGCTCGCGCCGGGCATGAGCGAGGACCTGCGGCAGACGATCGTCGTGGAAAACCGCGCCACGGCCTCCACGACGGTTGCCGAGGAGTACGTGGCGCGCGCAACGCCCGACGGCCACACCCTCTTCATGGCCGGGACCTCCCGCGCCACGAATCCCATTCTCTACTCGAAACTCCCGTACGACCCGCTGCGGGATCTCGCGTCGGTGTCGCTCGTCGCAACCAGCGGCAACGCGCTGGTCCTCGGCCCCGCGGCGCAGGCCGCGACGGTGCGGGAGCTGATCGAGCTCGCGAAATCCCGCCCCGGCCAGCTCCTCTACGGCACGGCGGCCCGGGGGTCGAGCAGCCATCTCGCGGGCGAGATGTTCAACCAGCTTGCCGGGACGAAGATGACCCAGGTGCCGTACAAGGGCGCCGCGCCGGCGCTCGTCGACCTGCTGGGGGGGCAGATCCATATGACGTTCGACAACATCCCGGTGGTGATTCCGCACGTTCGGGCCGGCCGGCTGCGCTCGCTCGGCGTCACGTCGGCGGCGCGCTCGCCGCTGATGCCGGACGTGCCCACGATCGCCGAGGCCGGGCTGCCCGGCTACGAGGTCACGGCGCGCTTCGGGCTGACGATTCCGGCAAAGACGCCGAGGAAGCGCGTTGCGCGCCTGAACAGCGCGGTCGTCCGCGCGCTGGGCTCGGCGCCGGTCAAGGAGCGCTTCGCCAACCTCGGGCTGGAGGCCGTCGGCAGCACGCCCGACGAGTATCAGCGCATCACGCTCCGCGAGTTCGAGCGTCTGGGGAAGGTGATCCGGGCGGCGGGGATCAAGCCGCAGTGAAGTTTGCAGTGGGCAGTTTGCAGTAACTGACGGCTGGCGGTGACTGAAAAAGGGGGTCGGGAGTCTTTTAGGCCGTCCCGAGGTTAAAGACTCCCGACCCCTTTATCCGACCGACCCGACCCTTGGTCGAATCACGAATCACCAATCACGAATCACGCCGTTCCGACCGCTGACGGCTGACGGCTGGCCGCTGACAGCTATTTCTTCGAGCGCGGAACCCGCGTACGCGGTTCCGGCGCGAGAAAATCGAAGTCGCAGCCGCGGTCGGCCTGGGTGACCGATTCGAGGAACAGCTTGCGATAGCCGCGCGCGTCTTCTTCGCGCGGCGGCGGTTTCTTCCAATTCTTCCGGCGCGCTTCCAGCTCCGCCTTGCCGACCAATAGCTCCAGCTTGCGCGCCGGAACGTCGAGCTGGATGCGGTCGCCGTTCTGCACCAGGGCGAGCGGCCCGCCCGCTGCCGACTCCGGCGTCACGTGCAGCACGATGGCCCCGAAAGCCGTCCCGCTCATGCGCGCGTCCGAGATGCGCACCATGTCCTTCACGCCTTTGTGCGCGAGCTTCTTCGGGATCGGGATGTAGCCAGCTTCCGGCATTCCTGGCGCGCCTTTGGGGCCTGCGTTTTTCAGCACCAGCACGTCGCCAACTGCAACGTCGAGCCCGGGATCATCGACGCGGTTCGCCAGGTCCTCGAGCGATTCGAACACCACCGCCCTTCCCTCGTGCCGCATGAGCTTCGGGTCCATGGCGGCCTGCTTGATGATGGCGCCTTCCGGCGCGAGGTTGCCGCGGAGGAACGCAATCCCGCCTTCCTTGAATACCGGGGCCTTCGAGTTGCGGACCACCTTCTGCCCCGCAAAGGACGGGGGGGCGGCCGCGATTTCCTCGCCCAGGCTTCTGCCGGTGACGGTAAGGGCGTCGAGGTCGAGCAGCGGCTTCAACTCCCTGAGGATGGTCGCGGCGCCGCCCGCTTTGTGCAGATCTTCCATGTAGCCCTGCCCCGTCGGCTTGAGATCGACCAGCACCGGCGTCTTGCCGCCCATGCGATCGAACGCATCGAGATCGAGCGCAATGCCGAGCCGTCCCGCCATCGCCGCGAGATGCACGATGGCGTTGGTCGAGCCGCCAATGGCAAGCAGCATGGTGAGCGCGTTCTCGAACGCCGCGGGGGTCATGATGCGGTCCGGCGTCAGCCGCTCTTTCGCGAGCCCGACCGCGCGCGCGCCGGTCGCCTCGGCGTTCCGCATGCGCTCGGCCATGACCGCCGGGATACAGGCGCCGCCCGGCAGCATCATGCCGAGCGCCTCCGTGCACAGCGCCATGGTCGAGGCAGTGCCCATCACCATGCAGGTGCCGGCGGACGGGCAGAGCTGGTCGTTCACCGCGTTGATTTCCTGCTCGCCGATCTCGGCGGCGCGGAACTTGCCCCAGTAGCGCCGGCAGTCGGTGCAGGCGCCGAGCCGCTCGCCGTTGTGCTCGCCGGTGATCATGGGGCCCGTCACCATCAGGATAGCCGGCACGTTGGCGCTCGCCGCGCCCATGAGCAGCGCCGGCACCGTCTTGTCGCAGCCGCCGATCAGCACGCAGGCGTCCAGCGGCTGGGCGCGGATCATCTCTTCCGCGTCCATCGCCATCAGGTTGCGCAGGTACATGCTGGTCGGGTGCGCGAACGACTCGTGCAGCGTGATCGTCGGGAACTCGACCGGCAGCCCGCCGGCGAGCATCACGCCGCGCT
>JBIOVQ010000350.1:0-8057 GCA_044867805.1 Burkholderiales bacterium
TACGTGATCTCCGGCCTGGTCGCGGCCGGCGGCCTGGCGGCGGCGCTCTCCACGGCCGATGGACTGCTGCTCGCCATCGCCAACGCGCTCTCTCACGATGTCTACTACAAGATGATCAATCCGCAGGCGTCCACGCTGAAGCGCCTGGTTGTCGCCCGCGCCTTGCTGGTAATCGTGGCGATCATCGGGGCGGCGGTCGCCGGCACGCGGCCCGCGGGCATCATCCAGATGGTGGCATGGGCGTTCTCACTAGCGGCAGCCGGATTATTCGCGCCACTGGTGCTGGGCATCTGGTGGAAGCGCACCACGGCGGCGGGTGCGATCGCCGGGATGATCGTCGGCTTCGGCGTGTGCGCGTTCTACCTTGTCGGCACGCGCTACTTCGACATGCCGCTCTGGTTCGGGATCCGCAACATTTCGAGCGCGCTGTTCGGCCTGCCGTTGGCGTTCCTGGTCACCTGGGCGGTAAGCCTGATGACCGCGCCGCCGTCCAGGGAAATGCAGGACTTCGTCGACTCGATCCGCGTTCCCAAGGGCGAACTCGCCTGGGTCAAGGGGGTGACGCACGAGTAGCCTGCCCGAGGCTGGTGTTGGGAAAGGCCCGCTAGCTGCGGGCCTTTCGTTTTATATACAATTGGATTTCCATGCTGATGACCACTACCCGTTGGGCCGCCCTCGCCGGCGCGCTGGCGCTTGCGGTTGCCGGCTGCAACGTCGGCAAGGACAACCAGGCCGCCTACGATGTGTGCATGGCTGCGGCGAAAAAGGATCCGAAGTACGCCAAGGCCACCTTTGCAATGATGGAGAAGTCGAATATCCAGGCCTCGGCCGGGGATGCTGATATCCGCGTCAATATCCCCTACGAGCTGGAGGGCAAGAAGGGTCTCTACCAGTGCATCGCCGCCAAGCAGAGCGACGGCACCTACAAGGTCACGTTCTAGGCTAGAGCGAAACCCACTCCAGCCACGGAACCACACAGAAATTTCCAAACAACTGCCGGCTATTAACAAGTCGGGCTCTCGTCCGTGTAATTCCGTGTGATTCGGTGGCTATGAAACCGCTTCTAACAAGCGGGCGGTGAGCTCGGGAGCGAAGCGGCGTTGCATTTCCTGGCTCACGGCGACCATCCTGAAGCGCACCGAGCCGTACACCGGCTCTTCGTCGAGCTCGCGATAGCTGGAGTGGATCGGCAGGGTCTCGAATAGCCGTCTGGCGGAATGGTTGGCGATATCCGCAGCCTTCCCCGGTTCGGCCAGGCTCGCCGCGCGCAGGCGCGAGGTGACCGACTCCGCCACGTCACCCCACCCGCTCGCGCGGTGCACCGGCACGGGCAGCGAGGCCAAAGCGGCCGAATGGAGGCCGATCAGGGCATCACACAGCCGGGGACGGTCGGCCGCGGCGGCATGCGGCCGCAGATGTCCCTCAGCAACGATGAGCAGGTCGCCGAGCACGACGGCGTAGGTTTCCCAGCGGCACACGTCCAGGGCATCGAGGAAAGGCTTCTCGGTGAACAACGCGTAGCTCGCCAGCCCGGTCTTGCCGCGGACGTAGTCGACCGCGCACTTCTGGGCGATCAGCGCAGCCCGCTCCTCGACAAAGGTCTTCAGAGCGGCCGGAGTGGCAACCGGCGCCGGCGTTAGGCGCGACTTCAGGAACAGCCAGAGACGCGCCAGCGGCCCGGCGGGCGGGGAATGGTCCATCGTCGCAAGTGGAGCAGTCACGGGAAACCTCGAGCCCGACACATGGTAGCCTAGACGGACGCGCCAACGAAGAGCCAGACCATGTGGTGGTCGTACTGGTATTTCCATTTCCCGAACTACGCCCTGGCGGTCCTGTTCTGGACGCTGATCGGGCGGTTCATGTTCGCGTGGTTCCTGCCGCCCGATTCTCCGAACTACATCTATCGCTGGTTCAGGCGCCTGACCGACTGGCTGATACGGCCGGTCGCCTTCATCACGCCTTCCATCGTTCCGCCGCTCGCCCTCGCGCCCATCGCGGCTTTCTGGGTCGCAGTGGCTCGTGTTGCGTTCTTCGTCGCGCTGCACGCCGCGGGGCTTACACCGCGGATAGCAGGGCAATAGAGGGGTAGCGTGCTCGACCGTCAAACGATATTGCTGATGCTGATCGGCCTGTGCATCATCAACGGCATCTTTTCGCCGTACCTCAACATCGCGGTACCGATCAGCGCGGCGCTGATGCCGGAGCTTTTCCCCCGCACCGTGGAATGGGTCCTGTTCTGGGGGTCGGTGCTGCTGTCCAGCGCCACGCTCCTCTTCAGCGGCGTTCCCGCCGCGCTCTACGAGCGCTTCGCCGGCGACAGCGACCCCGAAGCTACGACCTCGATGTGGATCTGGTTCGGCTGCGCCGTCCTGCTGACCTCCCCCGCTATCCAGAGGTTGGTGTAGCGGCGCATCGGTTGGCGTGCGCGACGGGCTCCAATGCGCCGTCCCTGCCTAGAGTTCATTGTCCGATCGAGCATCCATGCCTACGGAGAAACGGACCAACTCCGCTATGTTGCGCACCCCCAGCTTGGCCATGAGGCGGGTCTTGTGAACTTCGACGGTGCGGGGACTGATACCCAGAGCGGCGGCGATTTCCTTGGCGTGCAGGCCCTTTGCGGCGTGGGCCAAGACTTCCCGCTCGCGGCTGGTCAGCCTGGCGAGGCGCTCGGCGTCGCCTTCTCGAACCTGCGAACGCCGGATGCGCCGCTCCTCCAGGCCGAACGCAGCCTCGATCGCTGCCCGCAGCTGAGTATCGTCGAAGGGCTTCTCCAGAAAATCCACGGCCCGCGCCTGGAACGCTAACCGCGCGGTGGGCACGTCGCCGTGGGCCGTGATGATCACGACCGGCAGCGTGCTGCCACGCGCCCGCAACTCGGCCTGCAGCGCGATGCCGCTCATCCCCGGAAGCCGCAGGTCGGTCACCACGCAGCCCGCCCACTCGTTCCGGTACGCTCCCAGGAACGCCTCTGCGTCCCCGAAAAGCGCCGTCCGGTAACCGGCAAGCCCGAGCATCAGGGCAAGCGAATCCCTGACTGCAGCATCGTCCTCGACCACAAAAACAGTCAAGTTGTCTTGACGCATGGAAGCACGAGATGGAACTCGCCGTGCTCGGCCGCGCGCGCTTCGAGCGATCCGCCATGCGCTTCGGCAATGGCACGGCTCACGGCCAGGCCGAGGCCCATACCGGTAGGCTTGCCGGAAACAAACGGCTCGAAGAGGTTCTTGCGGGCGGCGGTGGAGATGCCCGGTCCATTGTCGGCGACCACTATCAGGACATGGCTGTCGTCGTGACGTTCCACGAGGACCGTTATGCGACCGCCTTGACGTCCCGACGCGATCAATGATTCGACGGAATTCGCAAGCAGGTTTCGCACAACAACCTCGACTTGCAGGCGGTCGACAAAGAGGGGCGGCAAGGCCGGCGTATTCCTGATCTCGAGCGCAATCGGCCGGGCATGGCTTGCCGAGTCGACCACGCGGCGCGCGGTAGCAAGCAAATTTTCGATCTCCACTACCTCCAGCCGGGTCGTGCCGGCCCGGAAGAAGTCCCGAAGCCTGCGGACGACCTCGGAAGCGCGATCGGCTTCCGAAAGGATCTTGCCGATGATCTCATGCAATTGCGCCGTTGCGCTCGAGTCCCGCTCGAGCAGCATTTGCGCCGACCGTCCATAGTTCGCCACGGCGGTAAGAGGCTGATTCACCTCGTGCGCGATGGCGCCCGCCATTTCACCTGCCGCGGCAAGGCGGAGCGTCTGGCGCAGCCCTTCCTCGGCGCGCTCGCGCTGGTCCACCATCACGCCCAGGAACAGACCCGTCAGCGTGAGCGCGGCCATCAAGGCCTGCAGCTCGACGACAGGCAGCGGAATTCCTGCCTCCCCGTGGATGCCAAGCACGACCCCAAGCTGAACGATAGCGGTGGCCACTATCGCACCGTTCATTCCGAAGCGAACGGCGATCCAGATGAGGGGCAGGAATAGCAGATAAAAGTGGCGCGACGGATCGGTGCCAAGTCCCTCGAATATCAACCAAACCGTTGCTGCAAGGGCGGCCCCCTGCAGCAGGGCTTCCGGTCTGCCGGCAAGGGCCAGGAGCGTCGACCTGCGCGCCGCGTCCGCCGCGGCGAAGAGAAGAGGGGCCGTCACCAGGATGCCCACAGCGTCACCAATCCAGAAACGCAACCACGCGCTGCCGAACGGCGTTTCGGCCAACAGCCCCGCTGCGCGCAGCACCCCGATAAATCCCGCGCCGACAACGCTTGTCCCCGCCACGACGACGCCCACGAAGATCGTGAGTTGCCGGGTTGAGCGCAGGCCGGTATCTCTCAGCAGGGCCTTCAATGCCCACGCGATGGTCACGTACCCGCCGGCCAGGACGAGTGAAGTCATCACCGCAATTGCGTAACCGCCGGGCGCGTGCCGAACGACGATATCGGCCAACAGTATGGTCGCCAGAACCGCCGGGGCATGAGCGAGGCCCCCCAGCATCATCCACACGATGGCGAGCGCCGGCTGCGGATTCCAGGGCGTGATGTTGAACGGACCGACCGGATCGATATAGCTCGCCCAGTCGAGCACGATGTAGCAAGGCGCAAAAACGGCCGCGTCGCGGAGGTATCTGAGATATTTCATTTCGGAATTGCATCTTGCGACGGGGCCTGCCGGGAGGCAAGTAAGCGTTTTTGCTTACGTGCGTTTGCGACTGACGCGGCAGCCCCCGACCGCGGTACCTTTCCCGCATGACGGGGCATATCGGACCTATTGAAATCGTCGGCGCGGCGTTGTTTGCGCTGGCGGTCGCTCACACGTTCTCGACCCGCTACTTCGAGCACCTGGCCCATACCCGGACCGCGCATGCCGGTTTGTGGCATCTGCTTGGCGAGGTCGAAACGGTATTCGGATTCTGGGCACTGGTGCTGCTCGCCTTCATGGCTTTCGCCCAGGGCTGGACGGCGGCATCGCACTACCTCGATTCGCGGCGCTTCGTGGAGCCGATGTTCGTGTTCGTCATCATGGTGATGGCGGCCAGCCGGCCGATCATGCAGTTCGCCTCCGGTACGGTGGACCTTGCCGCGCGGACAATACCCGCGCCGCCAGGAGTCGCCGGCTACTTTCTCAGCCTCTCTTTAGTACCCCTCCTTGGCTCCCTGATCACCGAGCCTGCGGCGATGACGCTCGCCGCCCTGATGCTGAGGGACCGCGTGCTTTCGCGCGGAGTATCGTCACGGCTCAAGTACGCGACCCTCGGCGCCCTTCTCGTCAACGTCTCGATTGGCGGCACCCTCACGAATTTCGCTGCTCCGCCAGTGCTGATGGTCGCCGCGAAATGGGACTGGAGCACGGCCCACATGTTCCTCTCGATGGGCTGGAAGGCGACCCTTGCGGTGATAGTCAACGCGCTTGTGCTGACGCTGCTGTTCCGGCGGGAGCTGGCCGGGCGCGTCCCGGCCGATACCGCGCGCCCCGCTGGGCGAGTACCTGTTGCTTTTCTGCTGGTGAACCTCGCACTGCTGTCCGCGGTTGTCGTTTCCAACCACGATCCCGAGGTATTCATGGGACTGTTCCTGGTTTTCCTCGGCCTGGCGGAGGCATACAAGCGGCACCATGACCGCCTTCTGCTGCGCGAAGGCCTCATGGTCGCATTCTTTCTCGCCGGCCTGGTCGTCCTCGGGGGCCAGCAGAAATGGTGGCTGGAGGACGTGCTCTCCAGTATGGACGAATCGACGCTGTTTTTTGGCGCCGCGGCTCTCACGGCGATCACCGACAACGCGGCCCTGACTTACCTGGGTTCCCTGGTCGAGGGTGTTTCGGAGGAATTCAAGTACGCGCTCGTCGCCGGCGCCGTGGCCGGGGGCGGCCTCACCGTAATTGCGAACGCGCCGAATCCCGCGGGGTTCGCGATCCTCAAGGACTCCTTCCCCGAGCAGTCCATCAATGCTCTCGGCCTGCTCGTGGCGGCGCTTCCCCCGACACTCGTTGCGATCGCCTGCCTGTGGGGCTTCCGCGGCGAGCCCATCGATCAAATATTCGACCCCCAGCGCTGGGCCCAGTGGTTCTCCGGGCTCGACCGGTCATTTCTGTTCCTGTTGATACTCCCGTTCGTGGTCGGTGCAGTCGGCCTGTGGGCTGAAATGACGCGAGGCAGGAAGGGCGAGGAATAGTCGCCGAACGCCCATAGAGCGTGTTGTCTCCACAGGCGGAGTCAACTACCTGACTGGCGCAGAGGGTGGTCTTGCCGGCGAGCTGCAGGTCCATTCCTACCAAGTCGCGGGCTTGGGGTTGTCGCGGGCGGCCTCCAGGGTATCCACGCGCGGCGCCGACCCCAGAGGGCGGGAGCGGGTGTCCGACCCCAGTTGGTCCATGTCGCAGAAGAGCTCGAGCTGGAAGCCGTCCGGATCGAGGAACTCGATGCTCGTGTGGCCGCCGAGGCGATGCCTTCCTTCGAAGACGATCGGGACACCGCGCTCCCGCAGGTACGCACGAGCCTGGAACAGCTCGTCGATCGACCCCACTTCCATGGCGAAATGATGGAGGCGCACTGCGCCCTTGGAGGACGTTTCGGCGGCCTCTCCCGCGGAGGGGAAAAGCGCCACGGTATGGTGGTCGCCGACGGAGGTGAGGAATACGGCACCCTCGGGCGAGCGGTCGGAAACGCGGAAGTTCAATACCTCCGTGTAGAACTTCATCGAGCGCTCGAGGTTTCGGACCTGGATGACGATGTGGCCCAGCCTCTTGATGCGGACGGGACTCGGCCTGCCGGGAGGCTGAGCCAAGTTCGAGCCTTCAACCTTCGCCATGACCTTCTCCTCTCTCGTCTCCGTTCGTGGAGCTGCATCCGTCGGGCGGCGCGGCTGCTGATCTCAGATCATACAAGCGACGGCCGCCGTCGAATGGCGTCTGACATCTTGGCGGAGAGGGCGGGATTCGAACCCGCGATACGGCTTTTGACCGTATACTCGCTTTCCAGGCGAGCACCTTCAACCGCTCGGTCACCTCTCCGGAAACGCGAATCTTATCAGACTGTCAGCCGTAGCCGGTCCGCTGCGCGCTGGTCCTCGAATCACGAATCACAAATCACGCCTCCATGGACTTACAGCTTGCAGGCAAGACCGCCCTGGTCACCGGCGCCTCGCGCGGCATCGGCCGCGCCATCGCGCTGGGGCTCGCGCACGAAGGCGTGAAGCTCGCGATCGCCGCCCGCCGCGTCAACCTGCTCGAAGAACTCGCCCGGGAAATCGTCTCCGGCCGCAGCGGCGAACCGCTGGTGCTCGAGTCGGACCTCTACCAGGAGGGCGCCGCTGAAAAGCTCGCCGCGCAGGCGGAAAAGGGGCTGGGCCGTATCGAGATACTCATCAACGCGGCCGGCGGGAGCCGCCCCTACCCCTTCGAGGCGACCAAGGAACAATGGGCCGAGGGCATGTTGGTGAACTTCATGCGTCTGCGCGAGCTCTCGCACGCAGTGATCCCCGGGATGAAAGCACGCAAATGGGGCCGCATCGTCAACATCACCGGCACCTCCGAGCCGCGCGGCCTTAACGCCGCGAACTCGGCTAAGGCCGCGGTACACGCCTGGGCCAAGGGACTGTCGCGCGAGATGGCGAAGCACGGCATCACCATCAACTCGATCCAGCCCGGCCGCATCATGAGCGAGCAGATCGTGCGCTTCCATCCCACCGAGGAGGATCGCAGAAAGTTCGCGGAGGAGAACATCCCGATGGGCCGCTTCGGCGAGCCGGAGGAGCTGGCAAACCTCGCCATCTTCCTCGCCTCTCCGCGCGCCGGTTACATCACTGGCACGGTCACGCCGGTGGACGGCGGCATGAGCCGCTTCGCGTTCTAACCACCCCCTCGCAGTCGCCGGGGGATTTAAGGGGTTGTGCACTCCTTCCCCTCCTTCCCAAGGAGGGGACTGCACGAAGTGCCAAGGGGGTCACACAACTCCCGTTGTTTGAAAAACCTCTCGGGGAGGACTAAGCTTTTTGCTTCAACGCGTGGGGAGGCGACGTCTGATCCGCTGTTTACCATCGGAGGAAACCGCCATGTTCGCCTATACCCTGCG
>JBIOVQ010000351.1:0-9199 GCA_044867805.1 Burkholderiales bacterium
CAGCAGACGCCGCCGGTCGCGACCGTGCTGTTCACCACCGCCGCCATCGCCAGGATTTCATTCTGGGAGGTGTTCCGGGTGGGCTGGCCCTTCACTCTCGTGCTCGCGCTGGTGACGGTGCTCGTGACGTACGTGCCCTGGATCAGCCTCGGGCCGGTGAGCTGGATCAACTGGTGAGCGGCGCGATCGCGCCGAGTGGACAGTGTGCAGTTGGCAGTTGGCAGTAACTGCAAACTGCCCACTGCAAACTGCCCACTGCAAACTGCAAACTTCTTATGGCGGAGCCAATTCTCGTCTCCCGCGACGGCGCCATCGCGACCGTCGCGCTCAACAATCCCGAGCGGCTCAACGCCCTCAACCAGGCGATGTGGAGGCGGTTGGGCGAGGTCATGCGCGAACTGTCCGCGGACGACGCGCTGCGCTGCGTCGTCGTGCGCGGAGCGGGAGAGAAGGCCTTCGCCGCCGGCGCCGACATCGCGGAATTCGCTAGCGAGCGCGCGAACGGCAGGCAGGCGAAGCCTTACGGCAACCTCATCCACGAGACCATGCAGGCAGTCGCTCGCTGCCGCCACCCCACGGTGGCGATGATCAAGGGCGCGTGCGTCGGCGGCGGGCTCGAGATCGCCGCGATGTGCGACCTGCGCGTGTGCGGCGAATCCAGCCGCTTCGGTATCCCGGTCAACCGGCTCGGCCTCACCATGGCCTACGGCGAGCTGATGGGGCTCCTCGCGCTAGTCGGGCGCGCCGTGGCCCTGGAAATCCTGCTCGAGGGCCGCGTGTTCGACGCCGCGGAGGCGTTACGCAAGGGGCTGGTGAATCGCGTCGTGCCCGACGGCAAAGTGGAGGAAGAAGCGTACGCCACCGCTCGCCGCATCGCGGAGGGCGCGCCGCTCGTCAACCGCTGGCACAAGCAGTTCATCGAGCGCCTCGCCGTGCGCGCGCAGCTCACCGAAAAGGAGCGGGACGAGGGCTTCGCCTGCTTCGACACCGCCGACTACCGCGAGGGTGTCGACGCGTTTTTGAACAAGAGAAAGCCCGATTTCAAGGCGCGCTAGGGCGTGTATCGTGATCGCGGCGGAACTGGCAGTCGTGAGTTGGCAGTTACTGCAAACTGTCCACTGCACACTGCACACTAGATTTCCACCCGCGTTCCCAGCTCGACCACCCGGTTGGCCGGAATGTTGAAGAAATCGGTGACGCTGCCCGCATTGCGCGCCATGGCCGCGAAGATTCGGTCGCGCCACCGCATCAGCATGCTCTTCGCGGCAATGGACGGCACGATCTTCTCCCGCGAAAGGAAGTAGGACACCTCCGCCGGGTCGAGCTGCAGGCCGGCGGGCCCGCACAGCTCCAGCGCATGGCCCACGTCGGGCCGGTCCATGAAGCCGTAGCGCACCAGCACGCGCCAGCAGTCGTGCCCAAGCGCCTCGCACACGACGCGGTTCTCGAAACGAACCCAGGGCACGTCGCGGAACTCGACCGTGAGGAACACGTTGCGCTCGTGCAGCACCCGGTAGTGCTTGAGGCTGTGCAAGAGCGCGTGCGGCGTCGCATCCGGCGTCGCGGTGAGGAACGCCGCGGTGCCCGGCACCCGCCGCGGCGGCTCGAGAAACAAGGAGTCGAGAAACGGACGCAGCGGCACGGAGGAGGTCCGCATCCGGTCGAGCAGCGTGGTGCGGCCGCGCCGCCACGTCGTCATGACGCCGAATATCGCCGCGCCGAGCAGCAGCGGGAACCAGCCGCCTTCCAGCACTTTGTGCAGGGCCGCGGCGAGGAAAGTCGCCTCGAACAACGCGAAGAATCCGGTGGCGAGCAGGCACAGCCACAGCGGATAGCCCCAGCCGTAGCGGATCACGAAGAAGCTGAGGAAAGTCGTCACCATGATGGTCCCGATGACCGCCAGGCCGTAGGCCGATGCGAGCCCGCTGGAGGAGCCGAAGCCGATCACCGCCGTGATAACGGCCGCGAGCAGTATCCAGTTCACCGTCGGCATGTAGATCTGGCCCATGGTCGTCGAGGAGGTGTGCAGCACCGGCATGCGCGGCAGGAATCCGAGCTGAATCGCCTGGCGGGTCATCGAATACGCCCCGGTGATAGTCGCTTGCGAAGCGATCACCGTGGCAGCGGTGGCAAGCGCGACCATGGGATAGAGCGTCCACTCCGGGAATGCGAGATAGAACGGGTTCTCCAGCGCCTTCGGGTTGGCGATCAAGAGCGCTCCCTGCCCGAAGTAGTTGAGCACCAGCGCCGGCGCCACCACGCTGAACCAGGCGACGCGGATGGCGCGCTTGCCGAAGTGGCCCATGTCCGCGTAGAGCGTCTCGACACCCGTGATGGCGAGCAGCACCGAGCCGAGAACCAGGAACGACGCATAGCCGTGGGAGGTGGCGAAACGGATCGCGTAAAGGGGGTTGAGCGCCTCGAGAATCTCCGGGTTTTTCTGGATGTTCCAGATGCCGGAAGCGGCCAGCGCGAGAAACCACAGCGCGCAAACCGGTCCGAACATCATCCCCACCACGCCCGTCCCGTGCTTCTGTAGAAGGAAGAGACCGACCAGGATACCGGTCGCGAGCGGCACGATATAAGGCTTGAAGACGTCCGTGCCGATCTCCAGGCCTTCGACGGCCGACAGCACGGAGATCGCCGGGGTCAGCACCGTCTCGCCGTAGAAGAGCGAGGCGCCGAACACGCCGATCGCGAGCAGCACCTTGCCCAGGCGCGGGCGGCTGCCGATGGAGGCGGTCGCGACCGCCAGAAGCGCCATGATGCCTCCCTCCCCGCGATTGTTGGCGCGCAGCACGAGCGTCACGTATTTCAGCGATACCACGACCATGAGCGCCCAGAAGATGGACGACAGGCCGCCCAGTATGTTCTCCGCGGTGAGCGCGATGCCGTGCTCGGGATTGAAGGTCTCTTTCACCGCGTAGAGCGGGCTGGTGCCGATGTCGCCGTAGACGATGCCGAGCGCGAGTAAGGCCAATGCCGCGGTGGACTGCTTCGCCTCGCGGGCGCCACGCCCCGGCGGCAGGTCAACCGGCGCGGCGGGAAGCGCGGGATGCGCCTGTGTCGTGTTCATGGAGCGTGCAGCCTATGCTTCGGCGCAGCGCGTGCACAGGCCCGGCGGCATCTTTTTATGGAATCTTTACGGGCGCCTTGCGCTACATTAGCCGCATGATCAACGCACCGCCCTGGGTCGGCTATGCGTGCGCTGCCGGCGCGGCAATTCTGTGCACGGTCGTCGGCCTGGCGATGGCGCCGCGCTTCGACGTCGTCAACATCGCCATGGTCTACCTGCTGGCGGTGGTGGTGATCTCGCTGTGCTTCACGCGCGGCGCGGCGGCCCTCAGCGCGGTACTCTGCGTCGCAGCGTTCGATTTCATGTTCGTGCCGCCGGAGGGAACCTTCACGGTGCACGACGCGCAGTACCTGCTCACCTTCGCGATCATGCTGGCGGTGGCGCTGATCATCTCGGGCCTGATCGAGAGGGGCCGGCGCCAGGCCGAGGTGCGCGTCGGCCTCGCGCTCGAGGCAGAGACCGAGCGCATCCGCAGCACGCTGCTCGCCTCCATTTCGCACGACCTGCGCACCCCGCTCGCGGTGATGACCGGGGCGTCCTCTTCTCTCGCCCAGGGCGGCGAGCGCCTGCCGCCGGAGGAGCGCGCGGCGCTGGCGCAAAGCATCTACGGCCAGGCGCGCGATATGTCCGAGCAGGTGGCCAAGGTCCTGCAGATGACGCGCCTCGAGACCGGAGCCATCAAGCTCGAGCGCGATTGGGCGGCGGTTCCCGAGATCGCCGCTTCGGTGCTGTCCCGTCTTGCGGAGCGGCTGGCCGGCCATCGACTGGTGGTGGAGATCCCCGCGGATCTGCCGCTGGTGCGCGTGGACGCAACCCTCATCGACCAGGCGCTGGCCAACCTGGTGGAGAACGCGGCGCGACACACCCCGGCCGGGACCGTGGTGCGGATCCGGGCGCAGCAGGCGGGCGACGAGCTCGTGGTTTCCGTCGAGGATCTGGGCATGGGCATCGACGACCGCGACGTCGAGCGGGTGTTCGCCAAGTTCGGGCGCGGCACGAGCGAAGGGCCGGGCGGCGGCGTCGGCCTCGGGCTGGCGATCTGCCGCGCCATCGTGCGCTTGCACCAGGGCCGGGCCTGGGCCGAGCGGCTGGCCGGCGGCGGCATTGCTTTCCGCTTTTCGCTGCCGGTCGAGGAGCCGCCGCGCCCGCCCGTGGAGCCGGAGGCGGCCTGACATGAGCACATCTCCAAGACCTCAAGAACCCAAGCAACCGTGTTCATCTGCGTTCATCTGCGGTTCCAGTCGGTTTTTGAGATAGCCTCATGACCGAGGCGCGGTCCACCATCCTGGTCATCGAGGACGAGCCGGAAATCCGCCGCTTCCTGCGCTCCTCGCTCGGTTCCGAGGGCTACAAAGTCGTGGAATCCGCCACCGCGCGGCGGGGCTCGATCGACGCGGCAACGCACAAGCCCGACCTCGCCATCGTGGATCTCGGCTTGCCCGACTTCGACGGCGTCGAGGTGATCCGGCGCATCCGGGAGTGGTCGCCGATCCCCATCCTCGTCCTGTCGGCGCGGGTCCAGGAGCGCGCCAAGATCGATGCGCTCGACGCCGGCGCCAACGACTACGTCACCAAGCCCTTCGGCGTCGGCGAGCTGCTGGCCCGCGTCCGGGCGGCGCTGCGGCACGCCGTGCGGGTCGGCTCCGGTAAGAACATCCTGGCTCTGGAAGACGCGGTCATCGACCTCGAGGCGCGCAAGGCGACGCGCGGCGGCAAGGAAGTGCATCTCACCCCGATCGAGTTTCGCATCATCGCCTGCCTCGCCCAGCACCTCGGCATGGTCGTGACCCACCGCCAGCTCCTGGGCGAGGTGTGGGGACCGACGCACGTGAAGGACACGCACTACCTGCGCATTTACATGAAGCAGCTGCGCGACAAGCTCGAGATCGACCCCGTGCGGCCGCGCCACTTCGTCACGGAGACCGGGGTGGGCTACCGGCTCATCGCCGACGAATAGAAGCGTGATAAGTGACGCGTGATAAGTGATAAGGGCCTCCGCGCGGAGCGCGGGTCAAGCTCTATCACCTATCACTTATCACCTATCACGGGCACTCAGATCTCGACCTGAGTGCCCAGTTCGATGACGCGATTCGTGGGAATGTTGAAGTACTCGACGGCGCTGCCTGAATTGCGCGTCATCGTCGCGAACATCTGCTCGCGCCAGAGCGCCATGCCGCCCTCTCCCCCCTCGACCGGCACTACGATCTGCCGGCTCAGGAAGAACGAGGTCTGCATCAGGTCGAACGTCAGGCCCTTCGGCGGGCACAGCTCGCTCAGGGTCTTCCACACGTCGGGCCGGTCCATGAAGCCGAACGCGAGCGTCACCCGGTAGCAGCGCTGCGGCAGCTCGTGCACCGAGACGCGTTCCTCGGGCGGCACGGTCGGCACTTCCTTCACAGTCACGGTGAGGAACACCACCCGCTCGTGCAGCACCTTGTTGTGGTAGAGGTTGTGCAGCAGCGCGTGCGGCGCCACGTCCGGGGTCGCGGTCAGGAACACGGCGGTGCCCGGCACGCGCTGGGGCGCGTCGTGGAACAGGGATTGAAGGAAAGGCTCGATCGGGACCGTGGAAGCCCGCAGCCGCTCGAACAGGATCTCGCGCCCGCGCCGCCACGTCAGCGCGAGGGTGAAGATTCCGGCGCCGATGAGGAGCGGGAACCAGCCGCCGTCCAGCGTCTTCGTCATCGCCGAGGAGAAGAAGGCGAGGTCGACGAGGACAAAGAACCCGGTTGCGGCCATGCACAGCCAGAGAGGAAAGCCCCACGCAAAGCGGATCACGAAAAAAGTCAGGAACGAGGTCACGAGCATCGTGCCGGTGAGCGCCACGCCGTACGCGTGAGCCAGCTCGCTCGAGGAGCCGAAACCCACCACGGCGCCCAGCACCATCACCAGCAGGAACCAGTTCACGGCCGGGATGTACACCTGCCCGTAGGCCTGCGCCGACGTCTGCACGATGTTCACGCGCGGCAGGAACCCGAGCTGGATCGCCTGGCGCGTTATCGAGAAAGTGCCGGTGATCGAGGCCTGCGAGGCGATGACCGTCGCCGCTGTCGCGAGCGCCACCATCGGGTAGAGAGCCCACGACGGGAACGCGTGGTAGAAAGGGTTGGTGATGGCCTGCGGGTTGGCGATGAGCAGCGCGCCCTGCCCGAAGTAATTGAGCACCAGCGCCGGCAGCACCAGGGCAAACCAGCATATCCGGATCGGCGACTTGCCGAAGTGGCCCATGTCGGCGTAGAGCGCTTCAGCCCCGGTCAGCGCCAGCAGCACGGCGCCCAGCACCACGAACGAGGCGAAACCATGGCCGGTGACGAAGCCGAATGCGTGCCGCGGATCCACCGCCGCGACCACGCCCGGGTTGAGCCAGATGTTCCAGATGCCGGCGGCGCCGAGCGCGAGAAACCACAGCAAGCAGATCGGACCGAACAGGGTGCCCACCCGCGCCGTGCCCAGCCTTTGCAGCGCGAACAGGCCGAACAACACCACTACCGTGATCGGCAGTACCCAGTGTGTGAACAGGGCCGTCCCGACGCTCAGGCCCTCGACGGCGGACATGACCGAGATCGCCGGCGTCAGCACCGTTTCGCCGAAGAACAACGACGCCCCCAGCACGCCTGCGAGCATTACGTAGAGCCTGAGACGCGGGCGGTCCCTGACCGCCGAGCTGGCCAGCGCCAGCAGCGCGATGGTGCCGCCCTCGCCGCGGTTGTCGGCGCGCATCACCAGCAGCACGTATTTCAGCGAGACCACGATCACCAGCGCCCAGAAAATCGTGGACAACCCGCCGAGGATGTTGGCGGTGGTGAAAGGGATGCCGCGGTCGGGGTTGAAGGTTTCCTTGACGGCGTAGAGCGGGCTGGTGCCGATGTCGCCGAAGACGACACCGAGCGCAAGTAACGTCAGCGCCGCGCGGGAGTGCTCCTGGTGGAGGCCTTCCGCCGATTTCGATGTTTCGGCCATTGGGCGCCGGAATACTACCCTTGCGCTGCACAAAACTCAAAACGCGATGGGCCCTGTTGGCTACACCGGCCGAGGGCCTTGCCTGCGCACCTCGCGGGCGATGCGCACATCGATGCGTGGGTCGCCATCGGCCCGTCGGGCGAGATCACGCTGCCCGAAAAATCGCGCACGCCGGTGCTCGATCTCCATGGCGAGAAAGACCGTCCCGGCGTGCTCGAAAGCGCAGGGAAGCGCGCCGCGGCGCTACGCGGCATCCGCGGCTCGGGCCGGATGCGAGTCGCCGGCGCCGATCATTTCTTCACCGGGCTCGAGGGGGAACTGGTGCGCCAGGTCCGGCAATTCCTGGATGCCAGGCTGAAGCGGTAAGAGACGTTTCAAGACGGCAAAAAGGGCACTGCTACAGACGGCGCGGGGGGAATATTCCCTCGCATCGTTGCCCCTGTAAGGCCCGGACATGCCGGGCTTTTTTTGGGTCCTGGGCACCGCCGCGGTGCATCAAGCGCGCCCCCGTTTGCAGGGGCCGGAATGCTCGCCATTCCCCGAAAACTCCGCTATTATCGGCTTGCAAATAGTCGACTGCGACCGCGCTAGCGGCTCGCGGTTCCAAGAACAGGTTGCGGTCTGTCCGTGGCGTTTTGGCCCCGGCGCTGGAGGAAGGGAAGGCCGTGAGACCGAAGAGGATCCGGGGTCCTATCACACCAGTAGAGGGGGAGCCGCACGTGTCACGCCCGGCCTGTCATCCGCACGCATCCGCACGTGCAGCAACGAGGGGAGACGCAGCATGAAATTCGACTGGCGCTATAACCGGGATTTCTTCGCCGGCCTCTTCTACATACTTCTCGGCGCGCTGGGCATGTTCATGGCCCGCGACTACCCGTTCGGCTCGGCGCTGCGCATGGGGCCGGGATATTTTCCGTCCGTGCTGGGTGGCATGATGATCGCGTTCGGCGTCGCCGTGATGATGATGGGCGTGAAGAACAACGAGAAGATGAAGCCCCATTGGTCGTTTCGCGCCCTGATCGTGCTGCCGCTCTCGACCGTCGTGTTCGGAGTCATGATGGAGGAAGCCGGCTTCATCCCCGCGCTGCTCGTGCTGGTACCGCTCGCGGCCGCCGCGGGGAAGGAATTCAAGATCGTCGAGGTCGCGTTGCTGACCGTGGGCCTGACCATCCTTTCGACCTTGTTGTTCATCAAGGGACTGGGCCTGCCGTATCAGCTGATCAAGGGCATCTGGGGCTACTAAGATGGAACTCTTCAACAATCTCATATTCGGTTTCACGGTCGCCCTGACCCTGCAGAACCTGTGGTTCTGCTTCATCGGCGTGTTCCTCGGCACGCTGATCGGCGTGCTGCCGGGCATCGGTCCGCTCGCGACGATCGCGATGCTGCTCCCGCTCACGTTCAACGTGCCGCCGGTGGCGGCGCTGATCATGCTCGCCGGGATCTACTACGGAGCGCAGTACGGCGGCTCCACCACGGCCATCCTGGTCAATCTCCCCGGGGAAACCGCCGCCGTGGTGACCTGCATGGACGGCTACCAGATGGCGCGCCAGGGACGTGCGGGACCCGCTCTCGCGATCGCGGCGGTCGGCTCGTTCGTCGCGGGGACGATCTGCACCATGATCATCGCGCTGTTCGGGCCGCCGCTCGCCGAGGTCGCCCTCAAGTTCGGCGCGCCGGAGTACTTCTCGCTCATGCTGATGGGCCTGGTCGCGGCGGCGGTGCTGGCCGGGGACAACATCACCAAGGCGCTGGCGATGGTCGTGGTGGGGCTGCTGCTCGGCATCGTCGGCACCGATGTCAACTCCGGCATGGCTCGCTACAGCTTCGGCATCCCGGAACTGACTGACGGCATCGGCTTCATCGTCATTGCGGTGGGCGTGTTCGCCGTCGGCGAGATCATCGGCAACCTGGGCGACCCCGAGGAGCGCAAGGTATTCACCAGCAAGGTGTCGGGCCTGATGCCCACCGTTGCCGACCTGAAGGCGTCCTGGGCGCCCATTCTCCGGGGCACGGGCATCGGCGCCTTTCTCGGGGTGCTGCCGGGAACCGGCCCCGCGATCGCCTCGTTCTCCTCCTACATGCTGGAGAAGAAGATGGCCAAGGACCCGTCGCGCTTCGGCAAGGGCGCGATCGAGGGCGTCGCCGGGCCCGAGTCGGCGA
>JBIOVQ010000352.1:0-3056 GCA_044867805.1 Burkholderiales bacterium
GCTGAGAGCCAGCTCGCGGTGGGTCGAAGACGCCGCCTGCTGCCAATGCACATCTGCCACCCGGCACCAGGCCTGCGCCCATTCTTCGCGGTCGAGGGTGCGGATGGACGAGAGGGCGGCGCGCGCGTCCACGGGCGTGACGCCGCCGAGCGGGGGCATGTTGTGGTCGGCGCGCCGCTGGACCTCTCTCTTGAGCCGCTCCAGGTCGCGCCCGCCGCCGGGCACGAGCGCGCCGCTGCCAGTACTGGCGCCGCGTTGCCTGTTCATCTGGAAAAAAACAAGGGCGGCCTCGGCCGCCCTTGAGAGTCGTCTACAAGTCGAATCACGAACCCCCACCCCATCCCTCCCCCTTGTCAAGGGGGAGGTGCCGGAGGGGGTCACGAATCACGCTCTCAGCCCGGAATCAGTTGGCCGTCAGCCCGAGCGACTTCACCAGTTTTTCGTTGGTGACCATCGATTCCTGCACCACTTTGCGGAATTCCTGCGGCCCCAGGATTGCGATCTCCGTTGCCTGGAAGGCCATGCCCTTCTTCACCTGGGGCGCATCCATGGCCTTCACCACCGCCGCGCGCAGCTTGTCGTTGATCGCTTTCGGGGTGCCCTTGGGCACGAAGAAACCCATCCAGCCGCTGTAGTCGAAGCCTGGAATGGTATCGGCGATCGGCGGGACGTTGGGCAGCAGCGGCGTCGGCTTGGGCAGGGTGTGGGCGAGCGCGCGCATGCGACCGGCGGTGACGTGGACCATCGCGGCCGGCGCGGGAATGAGGGTCCATTGCGACTCGCCGGCGACCACCGAAGCGCTCGACGGACCGCCGCCTTTGTAAGGCACGTGCAGCGATTCGAAGCCGGCCCTCTGCTGGAAATACGCTCCGGACAGATGGCTTTGCGAGCCGGCGCCGGCGGATGCCATGTTGAACGGGGTTTTCCCGCTCTTGCCATAGGCGATCAGCTCCCTCACCGATTTGATCGGCAACGCCGGATGGACCACCAGCACGTTGAGCGTCACCGCGTATTGCGCGACGTAATCGTAATCGTTGACGGGATGGAAACGGGCATTCTTCTGCAGCAGCCGGGCGATGGTGGACGCCGCCGTCGTCGCGCTGATCAGGGTGTAGCCGTCGGGGTTGGCTTCCTTGGCGATTTCCATGCCGATGATGCCGCCAGCGCCGGCCCGGTTGTCCATGACGACCTGCTGGCCGATCGTGTTGGCCAGCTCGGTGCCAACGATGCGGCTCAGGGTATCCACCGCGCTGCCTGGCGCATTCGGCACGATCAGGCGTATCGGCCGGCTCGGATAATTCTTGGCGGTCTCCTGGGCGACGGCCTGCGCCGCGCCCCCGAGCGCCAGCGTCAGTATCCAGACTGGAAGCTTGCTGACTGTCATCGGATTCCTCCTAAGGGCGTTGTTATGTGACCAAGGTACCGCGTGTGAGGCGGCCAAGGGTGAAGCGGGGCTTCATTCTGGCGTTTTTGACGGGAGCGCGCAACCCGTCGGCGGGCAGGAACCGGATGGACCGCGTTCCGGAACTCGCGCCCGCGGTTGTTGTCGCTGGTGCAGTGCTTTGAGACAATTTCGCGATGCTTGCCAGGTCCACGCTGATGCTGCTCCTCGCCCTGCTGGGCTCCTGCTCCCTGCGGCCGCCGGATCACCGCAGCGCGCCCAGCGAAGCGGCGATCGTCCCGCTCCGGGCCGAACGCCCGCTGGTGGCGCTCGTGCTCGGCAGCGGCGGCGCGCGCGGCTTCGCGCACATCGGGGTCATCAAGGCCCTCGAGGACGCCGGCATCCACGCCGACATCGTGACCGGGGCCAGCTCGGGCGCCATCGTCGCGGCGCTTTACGCGGGTGGCCGCAGCGGCCGCGAGCTGGAGGAGATCGCCATCGAGCTCCAGGAGGGCGACCTCGTGGACGTCACGCTGTTCAGCAGCGGCTGGGTGCTCGGGGAGGCGCTGCAGGAATTCGTCAACCGCATGGTGGACGAGCGGCCGATCGAGCGCCTCGCGCGGCCCTTTGCCGCGATCGCGACCGAGGCCCGCACCGGGCGCATGGTGGTATTCAACCGCGGCAACACCGGGCTGGCGGTCCGCGCCTCGGCGAGCGTGCCGCGCGTGTTCGTGCCGCCGGTGATCAACGGGCAGGAGTACATCGACGGCGGGCTCTCGAGCCCGGTGCCGGTGAGGATCGCGCGGGCGATGGGCGCCGACGTCGTCGTCGCGGTGGACGTGTCGTGGTTCGCGCAGGCGCGCGAGCCGTCGCAGGGAGAACTGGCGCGCCACGGCCGCAGCGGGCGTTACGCGCTCCTGGCGGAGGAGCTGGAGGGCGCCGACATCGTGATCGTGCCCCGCACCGTTCGCACCCGGATGCTGGATTTCACGCAAAAGGCGGCGAACATTGCCGCGGGCGAGGCCGCGGGCCGCGATGCGGCCGTCAAGGTGCAGGCTTTGATCGCGCGCGCGGCGGTGAAGAAGCAGTTGCGCGCCGCGCTGCCTCGCGCACGCGAAAAGAACGCGACCGTTACGCGCTGACCCGGGGCCGCTGTCTTGAAGCGCGCGTGGATCCGCGCCGTGCTCGCCGCGATGGCCGCGGGCGCAGCGCTGCACGGCGGGCCGGTTTTCGCCCAGGCGGCCGGGCCGGCCGCCTACGGCGAGGAAAACCGCGATTGGGGCGTGCCGCCGACCGCGCAGTTCCGCACCACGCGCTACCACTCGCCCACCCCGCTCGGGATCCCGGGCGGCAAGATCGTGGCGACCCTCGAGTTGAAGGCCTTGCTGGAGCGCGACCCGCGTCCATTCGTGATCGACGTGCTTGGCGGAAGGGCGCACCTCACCGTGGCCGGGGCATTCTGGATGACCGGCGCGGGGGCCGGGGACATGAGCCGGGACGAAGAAAAGCGCTTCGCGGAGGCGATAGCCAAGTTCGCCGGCGGTGACAAGGCGCGCCCGCTGGTGTTCCTGTGCGTGGATGCGGAATGCTGGCTTTCCTACAACGCGGCGCTGCGGGCGATCGGTCTCGGCTATACCGGTGTCATGTGGTACCGGGGCGGCATCGCGGGGGGGGG
>JBIOVQ010000353.1:0-5012 GCA_044867805.1 Burkholderiales bacterium
CTGGATTGGTTCACCACAATGCTTCGAGTGAGCGGCGGTGGAAGAGACCTGCTTCCGACCGCTTCACGGAACGCGAGCCGCAGCACCGTTACGACGATCGTTCCCCTTCACCAGCCTGTAGGCCAGAGCAACGGCATCCCGGCTCTCCTCATTTCCAGTCCGGGAAAGAGATTGTCATCGCACCGGGTCTCGTATCTCGTGACCGGAAGGTGGACATGCGAGCGGAGCGAGCCTGCGCGGAGCGAAGCGACGCGCAGGGATGACCAACTGAACCGCTCGCATCGCGTACCGCGTCAGCGGCGATGCGATCTCTCTTGGTCACGGGTCGGCCTCGCTTCGCTCGGCCGACGCTTCGCCGGTCCGATCCGAAATCTTGGGCCTCGCGCCTTGGTGTGGAGGGGATAGATCAGACTATCACGCCGCAGCGCGCATGGTGAGCGCCTCCATGCTGGCGCGGGCCTCCGCTGGGGTGCGGTAGCCCAGAGCTGAGTGTAGGCGCTGCCGATTGTAGAACACCTCGATATACTCCAACACCGCGGCCCTCGCCTCGGCGCGGGTGCGCAACCGAGCCTCATGGACCCGCTCCGTCTTGAGCGCGGCGAAGAAGCTCTCCATGGGCGCGCTGTCCAAGCAGTCGCCCCGCCGGCTCATCGATGGCTGGACGCCATGCCGCTCCAGCGCCGCCCGATACGGCCCAGCGGCGTATCGCCCGGGTTCAAGTGGTCGTCGCAACATCTTGACGGAGGGGGTTGCGATGAGGGCTGGGAGACGGCGCTCGGATCGGGCGCTACGAGCCGTGTTGCCGGGGTCGCCTGGCCGACCAGGCGTGGCGCAGCGGGAGAACCGGCGGCGGTTCTGGGCGGCGATTGCGGCGGGTCGGTCGAGCGAGGCCGCGGCCATAGAGGCCGGCGTGTCGCCCGCGGTGGGGGCCGGCTGGTTCCGGGAGGCGGGCGGCATGCCACCGAGGACACTTGCGCCATCCGCGAAGCCGCCATCGGAGCGGTATCTGGTGTTCGCTGAACGCGAGGAGATCGCGCTGTGTCGCGCACAGGGCCAGGGCATACGGGAGATCGCTCGCCGGCTGGGGCGTGCGGCGTCCACGATCTCGCGCGAGTTGCGCCGCAACGCCGCCACGCGCAGCGGCGGGCTGGCGTATCGGGCCAGCACCGCGCAGTGGCATGCCGAGCGGGCGGCCCGACGCCCGAAGAGGGCCAAGCTTGCGACCACCGCGGCCCTGCGGACGACCGCGGCCCTGCGGACGTATGTGCAGGAGCGCCTGTCTGGCGCAGTCGCCACCCCGGGCGGGGCCGCTGTGGTTGGGCCGGCCGTGACCTGGAAGGGCCGCCGGCACGGACGTCGGCAGCACCGCCGGTGGGCCAAGGCGTGGAGCCCGGGGCAAATCTCCCGGCGCCTGCGGATCGACTTCCCTGGGGACGAGACCATGCGCATCAGCCACGAGGCGATCTATCAGGCGCTTTACGTGCAGGGGCGCGGGGCGCTGCGGCGCGAGTTGACGGCCTGCCTGCGGACCGGGCGGGCGCTGCGCGTGCCGCGGGCGCGCAGCCGCCGGGCGGGCAAGGGCTTTGTTGATCCTGCCGTCCTGATCAGCCAGCGTCCGGCCGAGGCGGCTGACAGAGCCGTGCCGGGTCATTGGGAGGGCGACCTCATCCTGGGCCTGGGCAGTTCCGCCATCGGCACGCTGGTGGAGCGCCCGACGCGGTTCACGATGCTGCTTCACCTGCCCCGCATGGACGGCCACGGGTTTGAGGCTCGCACCAAGAACGGACCCGCCCTTGCCGGGCACGGAGCGGAGGCGGTGCGCGGTGCGATCGCGCGCACGATCACGACCTTACCCGAGCAGCTCCGACGGTCGCTGACGTGGGATCGGGGAGCGGAGATGGCCCAGCACGCCCAACTCCGGATCGAGGCTGGCGTGGCGGTCTACTTCTGCGATCCCCACAGCCCGTGGCAGCGCGGCACGAACGCGAACACCAACGGGCTGCTGCGGCAGTACTTTCCAAAGGGCACCGACCTCAGCGTGCACAGCGCCGAGGACCTTGCAGCCGTGGCTGCGGCCCTCAATGGCCGGCCACGCAAAACCTTGGGCTGGAGAACACCGGCCGAGGCCTTTGACGAGCGGCTGAGATCGGCGCACATAGCTGTTGCGACGACCGCTTGAACCCGGGTCGCACGCCGCGGTCGCTATGATGAATGAGCCCCCGCGGCGGCTGGCAGCGCTGGAGAGCCATGACCAGGGCGTCGATGCACAAGCCAGCCTTGAGGTGATCCGCCATCGACCAGCCCACGATCTCACGCGTGGCCAGATCCTTGATGGCCGCGAGGTACAAAAAGCCCTCATCGGTTGGAATATACGAGAGATACTGTCGGCGAATTCAGGCTGGCTGGGCTAAGGCGGCGAAGCGCGTCACGCGCGTCCGAGCGCGCGGCACCCCGTCCAGCCATCGGACTACGCGTGAGGCGTTCATCGCGGCGGCCGTGCAGACCTGCTGCAGCCCGGTCTTAGCCAGGCCCACGTAGCGGCTCCGGCGCAGGCCGAAGGCGCGCACGCCCTGCGAGAGTGTGCCCTCAATCCCGGCCCGCACACGGTAGCGCTGCTTCCAGGCGGGGTCGTGCATCCGGACCCGCGCCGCGTTCAGCGCCTCGTATTCCTCCCGTGGGTGGAAGTAGACCGAGCGGCGTGCGGCCTTCGCTGGCGTGCACAGCGGCCGGGCGGCGCAGGCGCCACAATCGGTGCGGCTGAACATGGCCTGGATGCGGGGGCTGCCGACCTCATCGAGCCGAGCGCGCCAGGTCACCGAGACCTTGCCCTGCGGGCAGATGACCTGCTCGCGCTCCCAATCGATGGTGAAGTCGCGCTGCTCAAAGCCCTGCCCCGCGCGGGTGTGCTGGTTCGCCACGCCCCGAACCGGCCCTTCCAGCGAGACGCCGTGGTCGCGCTGGCTGCCCACCAGCAGCGCCGCATCGACATAGGCCGAGTCCACGAAGTGCTCGGCGGGCAGCAGGCCTTTGGCGGCCAAGCGTTCGTGGATCTCGGCCGTGCTCGCCATGTCGGGCTGCATCGCGGGACCTGTGCTCACGTGGGTGACCACGTGCACGGCATCCTCATCGCAGGTTTCGGTGACGTGCCCCTTGTAGCCCGACCACTCCATCTGCCGCTTGGTGCTGTAGTGTGCCTCAGGGTCGTAGGGCGACTGCAGCCGCTCGCCCACAGGCGGCAGCTCCGTCCCGGCCCGCCAGCGTGGCGGCCCATTCCCCTCACGGGCATAGTGGATCCGCCACACATCGCGCAGCGTCTTCACCATCGCCACCTCGCGCGCTGCTGCCGGAGCTGTCGGCGCATCCAGAGCGTCGAGCAAGACGAACCCGTCCGCGCCGACCTCAAGGGCGAGCGTCTCACGGTCCTCTCGGCGCTTGGGCAGGCGATAGTCCTCGACCCGGCGCCCATACCGCTCGAACCAGGCGGGCCGGGCGACCTCGTGCAGCCAACCCGGCACAACCGCGGCCAAGTCGTCCAGCGTGGCGCGAAGCGTCTCGGCGACCAGTTCGAGCAGGTGCAGGTCGTGCACGGCAGCCAACACGTGCGTGCTGTCGGTGCGCTGCTTGCCCCGCGCTCTGACCAGGCCGCGTGCCTTGAAGCGCTCCAGCATGGTATCCAGCAGCAGGTGCTCGGCCCCGCCCGCGACGAGGCGGGCGCGGACCTCGCCGAGCACGCTGAAGTGAAAGCCGGGGTCGGTGAGCTCGAGCCCGAGGGCATATTTCCAGTCGATGCGGGCGCGCACGGCGTCGGCTGCCTGCCGGTCGCTAAGGTGCTCCAGGAACTGGAACACCGTCACAAGCGCCAGTCGCCACGGAGTCAAGCCGGGTTGGCCCCGGGCCGGGTAGAGCGCGCGGAAGTCCTCGTCCTGGAAGAGGGCGCTGAACTCGTCCCGCAGCCGCGTGACCAAGGTGCCTTTGGGGAAGGCCGCGCGGGCGACGCGCACCGTCTCAGCAGGGATCTCGCCGGCCGGCTCCGGGCGCAAACTCATGGATCTCTCCCATGCTGGATGGCCGCCTGAATTCGCCGACAGTATCTACGAGATGTCGGCCAGCCACACGGCGTCAGGGCGCTCGGCCACAAAGGAACGACCGAGCAAGTTCGGCGCCACCGGGAGGTCGTGGCGGCTGTCCGTGGTTTGGGGCCGGCGTCGCTGCCCTCTTTGGGCCTGCAACCCCATGTCGCGCATCAGCCGTTCGATCCGACGTCGCGCGTGCCGGCGCCCTTCCCGGCGCAGTTCAGCATGGATCCGGGGCGCGCCGTAGACCCGCCGCTTGGCCGCAAAGATCCGGCTGATGCGCCCGCGCAGCGCGGCTTGCGCCTCAGCGCGGTTCTGTCGGGACGGGATCGCGCGCAGCCAAGCGTAGAAGCCAGAGACGCTTGCGCCGATGACCCGGCACAGCGTCGCAACGGCGTGGTTGGCTTGCTCCGCCGCCACAAAGGCGAACGTGGTCACGCGATCCCCCGGGCGAAAAAAGCGGCGGCTTTCCGGAGGATCTCGACGTCCTCTTCGAGCCGCTTGACCTCACGCCGGAGGCGCAGCATCGCGGCCTGCTCGGCTTTGCGGGCAGCGAGCGCCTCAGCCGAGCCCGCCGCGAGTTGCTCGTTGCGCCACTGGCTCAGCTGCCCCGGGCTGACATCCAGTTCAGCGGCGATGTCCGCCAGCGGCCTGCCGCTCTCGATCAGGCGCTGAACCGCTTGGGCCTTGTCCTCGCGCGTAAACCGTCTCCGAGGTCGTCTGTGCGCCATTTCTCCCTCCTGGGGGGCTCGGGTTCCTTACAGAACCCTCCACGCCGCACGGGGAAGCCCCCTCGACGGCTTTGAAGTTCTCAACCGCCCTGGCCGTCTGGCCCGACCCACACTGGCTCTGCGCGTTGCGGAACCACGTCAGGAGCAGGTTGAAGTCATCCCGCTCATTCAGGCCCACTTGCGCCTTGCGCTCAGATTCAGCCCTGAA
>JBIOVQ010000354.1:0-16965 GCA_044867805.1 Burkholderiales bacterium
ATGGGCCTGGGGCTGGCGTTTGCCGAGGGCGAGGGACCCTATTTCGAGCGGCCGCTGCGCGACGAGCGCGACATACGCAAGCTGCGGGTGCCCGCCCCGGCCGAAGAACTGCGCTACGTGCTCGACACCGTGCGCCAGGCGCGCCAGGCGCTGGACGGCAAGGTTCCCCTGATCGGATTCTGCGGCAGCCCGTTCACGCTCGCCTGCTACATGGTCGAAGGCCGCGGCAGCCGGGATTTCCCCGCCGTGAAGGCCATGCTCCGCGACCGCCCGGAGCTGCTGCATCACATCCTGGACGTCAACTGTCGCGCCGCCATCGCCTACCTCAATGGCCAGATCGAGGCGGGGGCGCAGGTAGTCATGATCTTCGACACCTGGGGCGGCATGCTCGGCGCCGCCGAGTACCGGGAATTCTCCCTCGCCTACGCGAAGCGCGTCGTGCAGGGCCTGAAGCGCGAGCATCAGGGCGCGCGCGTGCCCAGCATTCTCTTCGCGAAGGGAGCGGACCACTCGCTCGAGCCCATTGCCGCCAGCGGCTGCGATGCCGTCGGCGTGGACTGGGCGGTCGATCTGCGGGCGGCACGCGGTCGCGTCGGCGATCGCGTGGCCCTGCAGGGCAACCTGGATCCGGACGTGCTGCTCGCCGGCCCGGATGCGGTGCGCGCCGGGGTTGCCGCCGTCCTCGCCGCCTTTGGCAGCGGTAGCGGGCACGTTTTCAACTTGGGCCACGGGATCTCCCAGCACACGCCCGTGGACAGCATGCGCGCCCTGGTGGATACCGTACACGAAGCGAGCCGCGCGTATCACTGAAGACCCGCGCCAGCCGTGGCTTTCCGGGGAGGAAGGGACTGCTTATGCACATTGCGCCTCACTATCGCTACGGGGCGTAGACGAACGGTGTCGCGGCTTTGTCTCTCCTGTAAAGCATTGATTATAATAATTTATTTATAGTGCTTTGGCGATGCTTCATGGGGGCTAGTCCAAGGGATCGCCCCGGGGGTGGCCGACGGGGACTGCACTATCAACACAGTTATCCACAACACCGTGTTGATAATCCGAAAAACCCGAAACGAGTAAACCAGTTGCAGCGCTATGCAGAAGCCGCTTCGGCGGGCAGGGTAGTGGGTAATTGACCCACTACCGCGGGCAGGCGCGGCGCGTACCATCGCAACGATGCCTATGAAGGTCATACGCGTTGCGCTCGATGTGCCGGTGGCGAAGTTGTTCGACTACCTCGCCCCCGACGCGACCGCCGCCGACGTCGGGCAGCGCGTGCTGGTCCCGTTCGGCCGCAAGCAAGCGGTCGGCATCATCCTGGAGCTCGCTCAATCGAGCGAGGTGCCGCGCGAGCGCCTGAAGAGCGCGACCCGCGTCCTGCGCGAATCGCCACCGCTCGCGCCACAGGATCTGCGCCTGATGCGGTTTGCCGCCGACTACTACCATCACCCGCTGGGCGCGGTGGTGATGGGCGTCTTGCCGGCGCGCCTCCGGCGCTCCGCGGAACCGCCCCGCCGCAGGGGCAAGCGCGCCGAGAATCCCGGCGCGCCTCTCCTGTCAGCGGGCACGGCGTCCCAGCCGCCTGAGCTGACCTCGGGACAAGCGCGGGCAGTAGCCGAAATCTGCCGCGGTTTTAGCGGGTCCCGGCCGTTTCTGCTGCTCGGAGTCACCGGCAGCGGCAAGACGGAGGTCTACCTGCACGCCGTCGCCGCAGCGCTCGAGGCGGGCAAGCAGGCGCTGGTGCTCGTGCCCGAGATCGCGCTCACGCCGCAGCTGGAGGCGCTCGTCGGACGCCGCTTCCCCGGCACGCGCAGAGTCAGCCTGCACAGCGGCCTGGCCGAGACGGAGCGCCTCGAGCACTGGCGCGCGGCCGCTAGCGGCGAGGCCCGCATCGTGCTCGGAACGCGGCTGGCCGTGTTTACGCCGATGCCCGAACTGGGTCTGGTTGTCGTGGATGAGGAGCAGGACGCCTCCTTCAAGCAGGCCGAAGGCTTCCGTTATTCGGCACGCGACCTGGCGGTGGTGCGCGCCCGCCAGCAGGGAGTGCCGGTGGTGCTGGGCTCGGCCACGCCAGCGATCGAAACCTATGCCAACGCCGTCGGCGGCCGCTACAGCCTGCTGACGCTGCCGGACCGCATCGGCGCGGCGCCACCGCGCATCAACTGCATAGACATCCGCGGCGCGCGCCTTGCCGACGGGCTCTCGCCGCGGCTCGTGGAAGCGTTGCGCAAGCGGCTCGCGGGCGGCGAGCAGTCGCTGGTGTTCATCAACCGCCGTGGCTACGCCCCCGTGCTGTTGTGCCGTGCCTGCGGCTGGACGTCCGGATGCGCCCGTTGCGCGGCGCAACTCGTCCTGCACCTGCCCGAGCGCCGCCTGCGCTGTCACCACTGCGGCCATGTCTCTCCTCCGCCCGCCGCCTGCCCCGGCTGCGGCAACCCGGACCTGGCCCCGATCGGGCACGGCACGCAGCGCGTGGAAGAGGCGCTGCAGCGGCATCTGCCCGATGCTCGCATTCTGCGCATCGATCGCGACACCACGCGCCGGCGCCGCGCCTGGCATGACATGCGGCAGCGCATCGAGAGCCGGGAGGTCGACATCCTGGTCGGCACCCAGATCCTCGCCAAGGGGCACGACTTTCCGCACCTCAACCTGGTGGGAGTGCTGAACGCCGACAGCCAGCTCTACAGCAGCGATTTTCGCGCTGCCGAGCGCCTGTTCGCGCTGCTCACCCAGGTGAGCGGGCGTGCCGGCCGCGGCGGCGTGCAGGGCGAAGTGCTGATCCAGACCGAGTTCCCGCAGCATCCCCTGTATGCCGCCCTGGGGCGTCACGATTACCGCGCGTTCGCCGACGGCGCCCTCGCCGAGCGCAGGGAGGCCGGTTTTCCGCCGCTCGTCCACCAGGCGCTGCTGCGCGCGGAGGCGCCGCGACTGGCGACCGCGCTCGAATTCCTCGCCGCCGCGGCCCGCAGCGGCAAGGCGCTTGGCGCGCGCGTCACGATTTACGATCCGGTCCCCGCGGCGCTGCCGCGGCGGGCCGGGCACGAGCGCGCGCAGCTGCTGGTGCAATCCGGCTCGCGCACCGAGCTGCGCCGCTTCCTGGCCGCATGGCGCGAAGCGCTGGGGCAATCGCGCGCGACGCGTGCGCGCTGGGCGCTGGATGTCGATCCGCTCGAGTTCTGAGGTCGCTTATAATAGGCCGCTTTTTTCCCCACCTCCCGATGCCGGCCGTCCCCTCTTTCGATTTGCGCGCACACCTCGCCGCGCTGTTCGGGGAGGCAATCCGGAAAGTGGCGCCGCAGGCGGAGGGCATGGCAGTCGTCCTGGAGAAGCCGAAGCAGGCCGCGCACGGCGACTACGCGTGCCCGGCCGCGTTGCAGATCGCGAAGGTCCTCCGGCGGGCGCCGCGCGAGGTCGCGGCACAACTGGCGGCGGCGCTGCCGCCCTCCCCGCATCTCGAGAAAGCGGAGGTCGCGGGCGCGGGCTTCATCAACCTCTTCCTGACGCGCCGCTTCAAGCAGCAGGTCGTCAACCGCATCCTGGAAAGGGGAGCGACTTACGGAACGCGGCCGTCCGGCAATCGCGGCAAGGTCCAGGTCGAGTTCGTCTCGGCCAACCCCACCGGGCCCCTGCACGTCGGCCACGGACGCCAGGCGGCGCTCGGTGATGCCATCGCGGCCGTCCTCGAATCGCAGGGTCATCCGGTCACGCGCGAGTTCTACTACAACGACGCCGGCGCCCAGATCGACAAGCTGGCGTTGTCGGTGCAGGCGCGCGCGAAGGGCCGCAAGCCCGGCGCAGCCGGTTGGCCGGAGGAAGGCTACAACGGCGAGTACATCGAGGACATCGCCCGCGAGTACATGGCCGGCAAGGCGGACGTCGAGGACCTCGAAGCCATCCGCGAATTCGCCGTCACCTACCTGCGCGCGGAGCAGGACGCCGACCTGCTGGCCTTCGGCGTCAAATTCGACGTCTACTACCTGGAGTCGAGCCTCTATACCGACGGCAAGGTCGACGCGGCCGTGAAAGCGCTGCTCGCGAGCGGCAAGGCCTACGAGAAGGACGGCGCATTGTGGCTGCGCACCACGGACTACGGCGACGACAAGGATCGCGTGATGCGCAAGTCCGACGGCACCTACACCTATTTCGTCCCGGACGTCGCCTATCACGTCACCAAGTGGCAGCGCGGATTCCGCAAGGTGATCAACGTGCAGGGCACCGATCACCACAGCACGGTGACGCGCGTGCGCGCCGGCCTGCAGGCGCTCGCGCTCGGCATACCGGCGGATTACCCCGACTACGTGCTGCACAGCCTGGTCAAGGTGGTGCGCGGCGGGCAGGAGGTGAGAATCTCGAAGCGCGCCGGCTCCTACGTCACGCTGCGCGACCTGATCGACTGGGTGGGGCGCGACGCCGTGCGCTTCTTCCTGGTATCGCGCAAGGCGGACTCCGAATTCGTATTCGACGTGGACCTGGCGCGCGCAAAGAGCGAGGAAAACCCGGTGTACTACGTGCAGATGGCGCATGCGCGGGTGTGCAGCGTGCTCGACCAATGGGGCGGCAATCAGGACCGCCTCGCCGCCGAGGATACCGGCGCGCTCGTTGCGGACCAGGAACTCACCCTGATCGCCCGTCTCATGCGATACCCGGAGGAGGTCGAAGACGCGGCGCTCGAGCTGGCGCCGCATGCCATCGCGTTCTACCTGCGGGAGCTCGCCGGGGAATTCCACAGCTACTACAATTCGACGCGGATCCTGGTGGATGACGAGCGCGTCATGCGCGCGCGGCTTGCGCTTGTCGCCGCCGTGCGACAGGTGCTGCGCAACGCGCTCGCGCTGCTGGGTGTTTCGGCGCCGGATAGAATGTAGAGGGAGTTTCCCCTCGTTTCGTCAAGTGCTCTAAGATAGCGCGATGTCGAAGGACTACAAATTGCCCGAGCAGAAACCGCGCGGCAGCGGCAGTTCGCTGGTCCTCGGCATCTTCATCGGGCTGGTTCTGGGACTCGGCATCGCGCTCGGCGTCGCGTGGTACGTCAACAAGATGCCCAGCCCGTTCGCCACGCGGCCGCCGCTCGAGCCGCTCAAGGGCGCGGAATCCGCGCCGGCACGGGGCGAGATCGCCGTCCGGAAAACCCCGGAACCCAAGCCGCGCTTCGATTTCTACAAGATGCTGCCCGAGGAACCCGCGGTAGAGCCTAAGCCGCGCGACGTCCAGAAGAAGTCAACCGCCGTAGCGAAAGAGGCGTTTTTCCTCCAGGCCGGCTCGTTCCAGAACGCTCCCGACGCCGCAAGCCTGAAAGCCCGGCTGGCGTTGATGGGGGTGGAAGCCTCGGTCCAGGCCACGGCGCTGCCCGACAAGGGGGTGTGGCACCGCGTCCGCATCGGCCCCTACACCAGCGTGGAGGAACTCGCGCGGACGCGCGACACTCTGAAGCAGAACGGCGTCGAGACCACCCTCATCAGGGTGCGTGAGTAGCGCCCTCTTTTTCCCGGAGAACCGATGAAATCGCTGAAATCGTCCTGGCGCGCGGCTGCCTGCGTGCTTGCCTTGACCCTGAGCGCCGCGGCCTCGGCGCAGCTCGCGCCGGGCAAGGACTATCGCGTCATCGATCCGCCGCAACCCACGACGAGCGGCAAGCAGATCGAGGTCATCGAGTTCTTCTACTATGGCTGCCCCTACTGCAACGATCTGCAGCCCGCGCTGCGGACCTGGCTCAAGCGCAAGCCCGCGGACGTCGCCTTCCGGCGCGAGCCGGCGGTATTTCAGGACGGATGGCTGCCGCTCACGACCGCCTTTCACACGCTCGAGGCGATGGGGCTCGAAGCCAAGCTCCACTACGAGCTGTTCAGCGCCATCCATGAGCAGCGCAGCCTGGACCCCAAGGGATTGCTGCGCGACCAGAAGCCGCTTTTCGACTGGGTGGCGAAGCAGGGAGTGGACCGCAAGCAGTTCACCGACGTCTACAATTCCTTTGGAGTGCGCAGCCGCACCAACCGCTCCATCGAAATGACGAAGAGCTACGACATCCCAGGAACGCCCGCGGTGGTGATCGACGGCAAGTACCTCATCATGCTGTCCAACGCTCTGAAGCCCGACAAGAGCGTCGACTACGAGCGCTTTGCCCGGCTGCTCGACCAGGTGATCGCCAAGGCGCGCAAGGAGCGCGCCGGGAAATAGGCCGTGGGAGGGCGCGGCGCCCGCTTCATCGCGCTGCTCGTGCTCGCGTGCAGCGCCGCTGCCGCCCCGGCGCAGGAGATTCGCGCGCGGCAGAACATCGAGTACCGGCTGATCGCCCCGCAGCCGGTCGAGGTCCCGGGCAAAATCGAGGTCATCGACTTCTTCTGGTACGCCTGCCCCCACTGCAACAACCTGCAGCCCGCGCTGGAGCGCTGGGCCGAGCGCAAGCCTGGCGACGTGGCCTTGCGCCGCATTCCGGCCGTACTGCGTGACAGCTGGGCGCAGCACGCTCGCATCTATTACACCCTTGAGGCGCTCGGCGAAGTGGGGCGTCTGCACCAGAAGGTGTATTTCAGCTATCACGTCGAGGAGCTGCCGATGAGCAGGCCCGACGTCATGGAGCGGTGGGCCGCCGCCAACGGCATAGACGCCGCCCGCTGGCGCAACGCCTACAATTCCCCCGAGGTCGAAGCCGGGATCGCGCGCGCCAGGCAGTTGAGCGAAGCCTACGACATCCAGGGCACGCCGTCGCTGGTGGTGGACGGCCGCTATCTCACGTCGTCGTCCATGGTGTCCACCTACCAGGAAATGGTGCTGGTGCTGGAAGACCTGATCCGCATCGCGCGGCAGAATCGCGGCGCGAAGTAGCGCCGGCACCGCTGCGCATGAGCGCCGCGCAGCACTCCCAGCGCGTCATCATCACCGGAGCGTCGAGCGGCATCGGCGCGGCGCTCGCGCGTCGCTATGCCGCTGCCGGCGCCACACTGGGCCTCATCGCCCGGCGCCGGCCCGGGCTGGAGCGGCTTGCGGAAGGATTGGCCGCCCCGCACGAAATCTATTCCCTGGATGTGCGCGATGCCGCCGCTGTTGCCGCGGCTGCGCGCGCCTTCATCGCCAGGCACGGTTGTCCCGACATCGTCATCGCCAGCGCCGGCGTGAGCGTCGGCACGCTGGCCGGGCAGGCCGAGGACATCGCGGTGTTCCAGGAGCTGCTCGATATCAACGTCATGGGAACCGTGAAGACCTTCCAGCCGTTCATCGGCTGCATGCGCGGCCGCGGGAGCGGCGCGCTCGTCGGCATCGCCAGCGTCGCGGGCTACCGCGGGCTGCCCGGCGCCGGCGCGTACTCGGCGTCGAAGGCGGCGGTGATCTCCGCTCTCGAAGGCCTGCGCGTCGAGCTGCGCGGCAGCGGCGTGAAGGTGATTACGATCTGCCCCGGCTACATTGCCACGCCGATGACGGAGAGCAACCCCTATCCGATGCCGTTCCTGATGAGCGCCGACCAGGCCGCGGGAAAGATCGCGGCGCTGATCGCCCGGGGCCGGGAGTTTGCGGTCATTCCCTGGCAGATGGCGGTCATTGCGCGGCTCATGCGCCTGCTTCCCGACTGGCTATACGACCGGCTCGCGGCGAACAGGGGGCGCAAGCTCCGGCGCGGCGACTAGAAAAGCCGCCAGACGTCAGTGCTTGGTACGCGGCCGTCATTCGACGGTCACGCTCTTCGCAAGATTGCGCGGCTTGTCGACGTCGGTGCCGCGCAGCACAGCGACGTGGTAGGCGAGGAGCTGCAGGGGTATCACGTGCAGTATCGGTGAGAGTGGACCGGCGTGGTCCACCAGACGAATGACGTGCACGCCTGCGCTTTCCGCGACCTGGGCGTCGCGGTCGGCGAAGACGTAAAGCTCGCCGCCGCGCGCGCGCACTTCCTGCATGTTCGACTTGAGCTTCTCCAGCAGCTGGTCGTTCGGCGCCACGGTCACGACCGGCATGTCGGTGTCCACCAGCGCCAGCGGTCCGTGCTTCAGCTCCCCTGCGGCGTAAGCCTCGGCATGGATGTAGGAGATTTCCTTGAGCTTGAGCGCCCCTTCCATCGCGATCGGAAAATGCACCCCGCGGCCGAGAAAGAGGGCGTGACGCTTCGGGCGGAATTGCTGGGCCCACGCCCGCACGTGCGGCTCGACCGAGAGGACGGCCTCCATCGCGCCGGGAAGATGGCGGAGCTGCGTGATGAGATCCTTTTCCTGCGGAGCGGACACTTTCCGTCGCACCTTCGCCAGGACCAGCGCGAGCACGAACAGGGCCGCGAGCTGGGTAGTGAACGCCTTGGTCGAAGCGACCCCGATCTCGGGGCCGGCCCGGGTGAGGAAGCGCAGCTTTGATTGCCGCAAGAGCGCGGATTCGGGCACGTTGCAGATCGCCAGCGTATCCGCGAGTCCCCACGCCTGCGCGTGCTTGAGGGCCGCGATGGTGTCGGCGGTCTCGCCCGATTGGGAGACCGTCACCACCAGCGTCCCGGGCAGCGCCACCGGCTGGCGATAGCGGAATTCGCTCGCAATCTCGACCGTGGCCGGCAGCCCCGCCATGCCCTCGAGCCAGTAGCGCGCGACGAGCCCCGCGTGGTAGCTCGTGCCGCAGGCGAGCAGCAGGACGTGATTGGCGCGGGCAAATGCCTCATTCGCCTCCGTGCCGAAGAGATTGGGCATCAGCGACCGGGCGTTCGCTACCATCTCCAGCGTATTCGCCACTGCCCCGGGCTGCTCGAAAATCTCCTTCTGCATGTAGTGCGTGTACGGTCCCATCTCGACCGCTTCTGCGGCGAGCTCGCTCTTGAGCACCGGTCGCTCCACCGGATGGCCGCCCGCATCGCGGACGGTGATGGCTTCCGGCCGCATCTCGACCACGTCTCCATCCTCGAGGTAGATCACATTGCGGGTGCGGCCCAGCAGCGCTGACGCGTCGGATGCGAGGAAGTTCTCGCCACGGCCGACTCCCACCAGCAGCGGCGAGCCCTTGCGCGCCCCGACCACCACGTCCGGCTCGCGGCCCGAAATGAGGCCGACCGCGAACGCTCCTTCCCATTCCCGGCTCGCTTCCCGCACCGCCTCGAACAAGGACGTGCCGCGGGCGACGAGCGAATGCACGTGGTGGACCATGGCTTCGGTGTCGGTATCGGACGCGAAGTCGTAGCCGAGCGCCTTCATGCGCATCCGTATCGGCTCATAGTTCTCGACGATGCCGTTGTGGACGATGGCGATCTCGAGTCCGTTGCGCGCCGATAAGTGAGGATGGGCATTGGCCACCGTCGGGGCCCCATGCGTCGCCCAGCGCGTGTGCGACAGCCCCGTGCTCGCGCGCACGCCCTGGCCGCGCGCCAGCTCGTCGAGTTGCGCGACGCGCCCGGTGGAACGCAGCCGCTCGAGACGGCCGTCCTTGACGTAGGCGATGCCGGTCGAGTCGTAGCCGCGGTACTCGAGCTTGCGGATGCCTTCGATCAGGAGATCGACCACGTTGCGCGTCGAGGCCGCTGCGACGATGCCGCACATGGCTCTAATGATGAATGATGAATGATGAATGATGAATTACCACCCCTTCCGCTTCGCTCCCTCCCCTCCTTGACAAGGAGGGGATCGAGGGGTGGTTCTGCACTCTGCACTCTGCACTCATCATTATTTTTTCGTGGGTCGCTTCCAGTCCGGCTTGACCACCTGCTTCTTCTCGGTCAGCGCCAGCACGCCCGGAGGCACGTCCTCCGTGATGGTCGCTCCCGCGCCGATGGTCGCCCCCGCGCCCACGGTCACCGGCGCGACGAGCTGCACGTCGGAGCCCACCTGGACATCGTCCTCGATGACGGTGCGGTGCTTGTTCGCGCCGTCGTAGTTGCAGGTGATGGTGCCGGCGCCGATATTCACGTCGCGGCCCACGCTCGAGTCGCCGATATAGGCGAGGTGATTGGCCTTGGAGCGCGGACCGATCTCGGCGGCCTTGACCTCGACGAAGTTACCGATATGCACCTCTTCCGCGAGGCGCGTCCCCGGGCGGATGCGCGCGTAGGGACCGACTCGGCAATTCGCCCCGATCTTCGCGCTATCGACAAGGGTGAACGGCTCGATGCGCGTGCCGCGGCCGATTTCCACGTCCTTGAGCACGCAGTGGGCGCCGATGTCGACGCCCTCGCCGAGGCGCACCTCGCCCTCGAACACGCAATTGACATCGATACGCACGTCGGCGCCGCAGGCCAGGCTGCCGCGCACGTCGAGGCGCATGGGGTCGGCGAGCGTGACGCCCGCCTCCATCAACCGCGTCGCCTGCCGCCACTGGTAGATGCGCTCGAGCTGCGCGAGCTGCTGCTTGCTGTTGGCCCCGAGGATCTCCCAGCTCGCTCGCGCGCGTACGGCCGCGACAGCCACCCGGTCGGCGAGCGCGAGCGGCACGACATCGGTGAGGTAGTACTCGCGCTGCGCATTGCTGTTGCCGAGCTTCGCCAGCCATTCCGGGAGGCGCGCCGTGGGCAGCGCCATGATGCCGGAATTGATCTCGCGGATGGCGCGCTGCGCCGCGCTCGCATCTTTCTCCTCGACGATCGCGGTGATCGTGCCGCGGCGATTGCGCACGATGCGGCCGTAGGCGGCAGGGTCGTCGAGTTCGGCGGTGAGCAGGGTCAGGCGGTCGCCGCCCGCCGCGATCATCGCCGCCAGTGTCTCTTCGCCGACGAGCGGCACATCGCCGTACAGCACCAGCGTGCGCTCCCCCTGGCTCAGGTGCTTCTGCGCCTGCGCCAGCGCGTGCCCGGTGCCAAGCTGGGGCTGCTGCTTGACGAACGCGAGGTCATCGGCCTTGAGCGCCTGCGGCACCTGCTCACCGCCGTGCCCGTACACGACGCAGATGCGCGCCGGCTTGAGCCCGCGCGCGACATCCACCACGTGCGCGATGAGCGGCCGGCCGCCTAGGGGATGCAGGACCTTGGGCAGGCGCGAGTGCATGCGCTTGCCCTGGCCCGCGGCAAGGATCACGACATTGAGTCCGGCAGCCATCTGGAAATTATCGCACAAACATGAACTTAGAGACTCTTTTGAATTTGTCGACTGTTTTCTGCGTGGCCTAACCCTTGAAGTTAGAGACCGCGAAGGGCCTATCCCCTAGTGCTGTTACCGCCTCTTCTGGAGTCTGTTTTTGGAATGGCCTCGTCGTTGACGCTGCCGACCGCGAAGGGCATATCCCCTAGTGCTGTTGCCGATTTTTCATGTAGCGCGCAACGGCCGCCCGCTGTGCCGGCGTCATATGGAGGCCGGCCTTGGTGCGGCGCCACAGCACGTCCTCCGCGCTCATCGCCCATTCGTGCTCGACGAGATAGTCGATTTCGCGCGCGTAAAGTTCCGCTCCGAAAGACTCGCCCAGTTCCGCGACCGTGGCGGCATTTCCCAGCACGTCGTAGGCCAGCGCGCCGTGGCGTCCCGCGAGCGCATGCAGCAACGGCCGCGGCTGCCGCGGGTAACGCTGCGCCAGGTGCTGCTCGAAGTACGCCCGATCGCCGCGCGGGATAGTCGCCCCGGGGAGCGCGGCATCCGCAGTCCAGCTCGGCCCCATGCCCAGCCGGCGAAACCACGGCGCGAGCTTCTCGAGCGCGTGCTCGGCCAGGCGGCGGTAGGTCGTGATCTTGCCCCCGAACACGGACAGCACCGGCGCGCGCTCCTGGTCGGTGTCGAGCCGCAGCACGTAATCGCGCGTTACCGCCGACGGATTCACGGTGCCGTCATCGTAGAGCGGGCGGACGCCGGCGTACTGCCACACGACATCGGACGCGTCGACCGGGTTCTCGAGATAGCGGCTGGCGGCCCGGCAAAGATAGGCGACTTCCGCGGCGCTCGCTTCGGGCCGCGACGGATCGCCTTCGTGGGGAACGTCGGTGGTGCCCACGAGCGTGTGGCCTTCCCCGTAGGGAATCATGAAGACCACGCGCCGGTCGTCGTTTTGCAGGATGAAGGCGTGATCGCCCGCGTAGAGTTGCGGCAGCACGATGTGGCTGCCTCTCACCAGACGCACGTTATCGGCCGAGGGTTGCCGCAGCCGCTCGTTCAGCACCGCCTTCACCCACGGCCCGGCGGCATTGACGATCGCCCGCGCCGTCACTTCCCGCTCGCCTTGCCCGCCCCGCAGCCGCACGCGCCAGGCCGCGCCGTCGCGCTTCGCATCCAGGCATTCGGTGCGCGTCGCCACCCTGGCGCCGCGGGCCACCGCGTCGCGCGCATTGGCCACCACGAGGCGCGCGTCGTCCACGCAGCAGTCGGAATAGATGAAGCCGTGCCGGTATTCGGGCTTGAGGCCGCTCGAATACGGCGGGCGGTCGAGGCGCACCGCATGCGAGCCTGGCAGCCGCGTTCTGCGTCCGAGGCGGTCATAGAGGAAGAGGCCGGCCCGGATCACCCACCGCGGCCGCAGCTGCGGCATGTGGGGCATGATGAAGCGCATCGGGCGCACCAGGTGCGCCGCGATCCTGAGCAGCACCTCGCGCTCCGAGAGCGATTCCGCGACCAGGCGGAATTCATACTGCTCCAGATACCGCAGCCCGCCGTGTATGAGCTTGCTGCTCGCGGAGCTGGTATGCGCACCCAGGTCGTCCTTCTCGACCAGCAATACCGACAGCCCCCTCCCTGCCGCGTCGCGGGCAATTCCGGCGCCGTTGATGCCGCCGCCGATGACGAGCAAGTCGACGCGGTCAGGTATTGCCGGCTTCATTGACGCCGAGGTGCCAGCCTTGTTTGGCTCGAGCTACCAAAAGTCAGTGTTTTCAATAGGTTGCTGGAAGACCCGGCGTGCCCATAAAGGCGATCGCCGACCTGCCGGCCAGCGCGATACGATAGCTCACGCAACCGGGCAAAGTGCACTGCCGCTGCAATAATGCGAGGTGCATAATGCATGGGTTAGCCGTTCGAAGAAAACAACAATAGTAGCGTTAGCGCGACAGGGGACTTCACATGGGTAAGCGCGACCACGATCGTCATGACGATCATCATCCGTCCAAGGGGATCAACAAGAAGGGTACAGCGGGCGACGACATCCTAGTCGGCACTCCGCTCGATGACCGCCTCGACGGCCGCAAGGGCAACGACCAGCTCTTCAGCGGTGACGGTAACGACAAGCTCGAGGGCGGCAAGGGCAACGACCTCCTCGACGGCGGCGCGGGCAACGACAAGCTCTACGGCGGTAAAGACAACGACCAGCTCTTTGGCGGCGACGGCGACGACAAGCTGAAGGGCGGCAAAGGCGACGACCTCCTCGACGGCGGCAGCGGCAACGACAAGGTCTCCGGCGGCAAAGGTAACGACCAGCTGATCGGCGGGGCCGGGAACGACCGGCTCGAGGGTGGCAAGGACAACGACGTCCTCGACGGGGGCGCCGGCAACGATAAGCTCTCCGCCGGCAGCGGCAATGATCTCGCCATCTACAGCATGGCCGGCAACCTCGGCCCGGGCCCGGAATTCCAGGACCTGGGCGCGCTCGACTTCTACGACGGCGGTAAAGGCTTCGACACCCTGCAGTTGCAGCTCACCTACGGCGAAGCACTGCTCCCCGCGGTGCAGCACGACATCCAGAGTTTCCTGGCATTTCTCACGACCAATGCGAGCCCCCACAAGGACCACGGGCGCACCTTCGAATTCACCAGTTTCGATCTCGACGCGAAGAACTTCGAGGCGCTCGAGATAGAGCTCGTCAACAACGCCCCCACGGCAAACGCCGACTCGGGCGCGACGGACGAAGACACTATCCTCGCCGTACCGGCAGCGACCGGTCTGCTCGCGAACGACACCGATCCGGATCACCTGGACGTTCTGCGGGTCACCGGCTTTGATGCGACGAGCGCGCTCGGGGCGGCGGTCCACGTCAACGCCGAAGGTAGCTACAGCTACGATCCCACTTCAGATTCGGGACTGCAGAGCCTCGCGGTGGGAGAGTCCGCGACCGACAGCTTCGGCTACACGATCGCCGATCTCGCAGGAGTAACTGCTTCCGCGACGGCGGTTATCACGGTTGTCGGGGTCAACGACGCCCCGGTGGCCGCGCCCGACAGCAACGGCGACGATGCGATCACTGAGTCCGGCGTCAATCCCGGTGATACCCCGTTCCCCGGCGACCCCGACGCCGCAGGCAACGTGCTTGCCAACGACACTGATGTTGACCACGGCGCGGTGCTCTCGGTGGCAGACGCCGGCGAGCGGATTGGTACCTACGGCACGCTCGTGCTCGAGGCGGATGGCGATTGGACCTACGTACTCGACAACACCGACCCCGACACCGACGCGCTTGCACAGGACGAGGGGGCGACGGACGTCTTCGGCTACACCGTGACCGACGAGCATGGGGCGATAGACACTGAAACCTTGAGCCTCGCCCTTACCGGCACCAACGACGCGCCGGTGGCCGTGGAGGATTCCGGCTCAACCGACGAAGACACCCTGCTTGCGGTAGCGACGGCAAGTGGCCTTCTCGCCAACGACACCGATGTGGACCACGGGGCCGCGCTGAGCGTGGCGGCAGCAGACTCGATAAGCGACCTGGGCGCGGCCGTAGTGGTCAATCTCGACGGCAGCTACACCTACGATCCGACCGACGCGCCGGCGCTGCAGGCCCTGGCGGTCGGAGAATCGGCAACCGACCACTTCCTGTACCTCGCGACGGATGAGCACGACGCGACGTCAGCCGCCACCGCCGCCATCACCGTGACCGGCGTAAACGACGGACCCGTGGCGAATCCGGATGGCGTCGTCACCTTCGAGGACCTTGCCATCGCCATAGACGTGCTCGCCAACGACACCGACGTCGATGTCAGCGACACGCACACGGTCGATCTTGCGTCGATCACGAGTGGTCTCGGCACAGCCACCATCGTCGACAACGAGGTCTTCTACGATCCGGGCGGCGCCTATCAATTCCTCGCGCAGGGCGAGAGCGCGGAGGTCGTCATCAACTACACGATGTCCGATAACCACGCGGCGTCTTCTTCGTCCACCGCCACCGTCACGGTGCGCGGCGCGAACGACACGCCGGACGCCGTGGATGACACGATCGGCGGCGCTGGGGGAGGCGCGCTGCGCGTGCTGGTGATCGGAGCGAACCTCACTTCCCACGTGGACGCGGCGGCACAGTTGGAGGACAGCACTGCCTTCAGCATCGACGCCGATGCAATCCTGGCTTCTGCCCATTCGACCAAGGCTGATTGGACGAATGCGCTCGCGGGCTACGACGTAGTCGTCATCGGGGACGACCAAGGCGGTTACGACAACGTCTACGGCGACTCGCAGGTTTTTGCGGCGTTGCGCGACTTCGTCGATGCCGGCGGCGGGGTAATCACCACTGGATGGTTCGCATTTACCATGGGCCAGATGTCCAGCGCGGTTGCCGCTGATGCTGACTACATAACTCCCTCCGCCGTCTTCCCGACTGCCTCGTTCGTGGGAGTAAATGCAGAGATCACGATACTCGACCCGACGCATCCGATCGCGGGCGGCATCTCAAGTTACATGGTCCCCAGCGACTCGCCGCCGCCGTTGCACGAACTGACGCAAGGGATCGACTTAAGCGCAACGCTGTTGGCAAGGCCAAACCCACTTGTCAACCCGAATCTTGCCATTGCATACGACGAGGTGGGGCTCGGTCTCACTGCCTACCTAGGGGCGCCGTACGTGGCGGATCCTGCCATCTTCGGAACCAACTGGTTGCGCTCCGGCGTGCTCGACCAGATTTTCGAGCAGGCAGTCACCTGGGCGGCGGGCGATTCGGGCGGGGACGACGCGGCGACCAACGAAGATACGGCGCTGACTATCGGCGCCGCCACCCTGCTCGCGAATGACACCGACCCTGATCTGAGCGACGTGCTTTCGATCGTTGCGGTCTCGGGCACCAGCACGCTCGGCGCGTCGGTATTCCTCGACGCAAGCGGCAACGTGCTCTACGACCCGGTAGCCGCACTACAGCACCTCGCTGGAGGTGTGATCTACACCGACAGTTTCACCTACACCATGGAAGATCCCTTCGGTGGCTCCGATACCGCCACCGTGACGCTCACCGTTGCCGGCGTGAACGACGCGCCGGTCGCCCTGGACGACGTCTATCAAGTCGACGGCGTCCTGACGGTCAACAACCTGAACGGGCTGCTTGCCAACGATGACGACGTCGACGGCGACGCGCTGAGCGCCATTCTGGGAGCCGGCCCCGCGCATGGCGTGCTCACGCTTAACCCCGATGGCTCGTTCACCTACACGCCCGACGCCACTTTCGATGGAACCGATGAGTTCACCTACCGGGCGAGCGACAGCGCTCTCCAATCGAACCTCGCCACCGTCTCGCTTTCCGGGTCGGCCGTCAACCACGCGCCGGTGGCCGCGAACAATTCCTATTCGATGAACGAGGACACCACGCTGGTCGTCTCGACGGCGGCCGGGGTGCTCGCAAACGACACTGACGCAGATGGCGACACTCTGAGCGCAGTCCTGTTGAGCAACCCGACGCACGGCTCCCTGGCGTTCAACAGCAACGGTTCGTTCACCTACACGCCGGCCGCCAACTTCTTCGGCGCCGACAGCTTCACCTACAAAGCTAGCGACAGCCTCGCCGATTCCAAGGCTGCGACGGTCAGTATCTCCATCGCCAACGTGGCGGAACCGGGCGGCGGCAGCGGCAAGGTAGCGCCTGACATTCCGCCCGGCGAGGACCTGCAGTACTTCATGCGTGTGGAGGGGGTGACGAAGGACTGGGTGGAGCTCGATTCGTTCAGCATGGGGCTTGCCGTTCCCGTCACGTCCGGCAGCAAGAGCGGGTCCTTCTCCGGCAAGGTCTCGGCCGAGGACGTATTCGTGACGCTGGGCTCGAGCCAGGCGGTGGCGAAGCTGGTCGAGACGGCGGGTAAGGGCGTGCATCTGAAGTCCGTCGAGATCAGCGCGGTTGACGCCGGCCCGGAGGGCTTCAAGCTGTTCGACACATTCAAGTTCGAGGACGTGCTGGTGAGCGCGCTGCAGACCT
>JBIOVQ010000355.1:0-3192 GCA_044867805.1 Burkholderiales bacterium
CAGCAGAAGCTGCTGAACGCTGAGCAACTGCGGGCGGCCCTCGAGGAGCAGAAGAAATCCGGCCTGCGCCTCGGCCGCGTGGTGATCGACCGGGGCTACGCCTCGGAGGAGCAGATCTCGCAGGCACTGGCGCGGCAGCTCGGCGTCCCCTACATCAATCTCAAGCAGTACAACATCAAGCGGGAAATCACGCTCAAGCTCACGGAGGCGCAGGCGCGCCGTTTCCGCGCCCTCGTCCTGGAAGACATCGGCCGCACCTACCGGGTCGCGATGGCCGACCCCACCGATCTCACGGCGTACGACGAGATCGTGCGGCTCCTCAAGCGCGACATCGAGCTCGCGGTGGTCACGGAAACGGAGCTCCTGCGCATCGTCGATCGCACCTACCGCCGCACCGAGGAGATCACCGGCCTCGCCCGCGAGCTCGAGGTGGAAATGGGCGACGCCGCCGGGGTCGTGGATTTTGGCGCGCTGGCGCTGACACCAGGGCTCGAGGAAGCCCCGGTCGTCAAGCTGCTGCAGACCGTGTTCGAGGACGCGGTGCAGGCGCGGGCGTCCGACATCCACATCGAGCCGCAGGAGAAGCGGTTGCAGATCCGCTTTCGCATCGACGGCGTGCTGCACTTGCAGACCGAGTCCGATCCCAAGATCGCGTCCGCGGTGGTGCTGCGGCTCAAGCTGATGTCCGGCCTCGACATCTCCGAGAAGCGGCTGCCGCAGGACGGGCGCTTCAACGTCAAGGTGCGCGCGAACCAGATCGACGTGCGGATCTCGACCATGCCGACCCAGTACGGCGAGTCGGTGGTGATGCGCCTGCTCAACCAGGCGGGCGGCGTGCTGGGGCTCGACCGGATCGGCATGCCCGAGGCGATGCTCGCCAAGCTGCGCGACGTGATCCACCGCCCGAGCGGCATGGTGCTCGTGACCGGACCCACCGGCAGCGGCAAGACCACCACCCTTTACTCCGCCCTGGGGGAGCTCAACACCCCCGAGCGCAAGATCATCACCGTGGAAGACCCGGTGGAGTACCGCCTTCCCGGCATCAACCAGGTGCAGGTGAACGAGAAGATCGAACTCACCTTCGCGCGCGTTCTGCGTTCGGGATTGCGGCAGGACCCGGACGTGATCCTGGTGGGCGAGATGCGCGACCAGGAGACCGTCGAAACGGGGCTGCGCGCCGCGATGACCGGCCACATGGTGTTCTCCACCCTGCACACCAACGACGCGGTGTCGACGCCGGTGCGCCTGCTGGACATGGGCGCGCCGCGCTACATGGTGGCGCTGTCGCTGCAGCTGGTGATCGCGCAGCGCCTGGTGCGCGTGAATTGCGAGAGCTGCGCGGCGCTCCACGAGCTCGCGCCGCACGAGCGCGAATGGCTGCGCCTGGAGCTGCTGGACCTGGTGGACGAGCAGCGCTGCAGGCGCGGGAAGGGCTGCACGCACTGCAACGGCACCGGCTACGCGGGGCGCACGGGCGTCTACGAGATGCTGGAGATGGCCGCCCCCGTCATCGCGGCGGCCAACCAGGAGAATGTCCAGCGCTTCATGGAGGCCGCGCGTGAGCAGATGGCCGGCAACACGCTGCGGCGCCATGCCGCGCAGCTCGCCGTCGCCGGCACGACGACCGTCGACGAGGCGATGCGCATCAGCAGCCAGCTAGAGGATTGAGCCGGCAGCCCGAATGCCGCATTTCGCCTACAAGGGCCGCGACCAGGGAGGCCGGCTGGTGGAGGGGGTGCTGGAAGGGCCCGACAGCGGCGCGGTCGCCAGCCAGCTCTACGGCAGCGGCGTCACCCCGACCGAGATCGCCCCTTCGGCGGCTCCGGCGGGCGCCGCGCCCGGGATCCTCGCGGGGCTGCGCGAGGCAAGGATCGGGCACACCGAGATCCTCCTGTTCTGCCGCCACATGTACACGCTGCTCAAGTCCGGCGTGCCGATCATGGGCGCGCTGAAGGGCCTCGAGGAAACCGCCGAAAACAAGACGCTGTCGCGCACCATCCACGACGTCCGCGAGAGCCTCGACAGCGGGCGCGAGCTGTCGGCCTCGCTTGCCCGCCACCCGGCGGCCTTCGACCCGTTTTACGTGTCGATGGTGCGCGTGGGCGAGATGACCGGCAAGCTGGAGGAGGTGTTCCTGCGCCTGTTTCACCACATGGAGTTCGAGAAATTCATGCGCGACCAGGTGCGCTCGGCGGTGCGCTATCCCACCTTCGTGCTGGCGACCATGGCGATCGCGATCGTGATCATCAACCTCTTCGTGATCCCCGCCTTCGCCAAGGTCTACAAGGGCTTCAAGGCCGAACTGCCGGCGATGACGAAGTTCCTGATCGCCTTCTCGGATTTCATGGTGGCGTGGTGGCCGGCGCTGCTGGTGCTGCTGGTGCTGCTGGTGCTGGGCGTGCGCGGCTGGGTGCGCAGCCCGCCGGGGCGGATGGCCTGGGACGAATTCAAGATGAAGATCCCGGTCGCGGGCCCGATTGTGCTCAAGGCCACGCTGTCGCGCTTCGCGCGCAGCTTCGCGCTCGCGGTCCGCAGCGGCGTGCCCGCGGTGCAGGCGCTTACCATCGTCGCCGGAACGGTCGACAACGTGCACGTCGCGCGCAAGATCGAGGCGATGCGCGGCGGCGTGGAGCGCGGGGAATCCGTGCTGCGCACCGCGGTGGAAACCGGCATCTTCACGCCCATCGTGCTGCAGATGGTGGCGGTGGGCGAGGAGACCGGGGCGCTCGACGAGCTCATGTCCGAGATCGCCGACATGTACCAGCGCGAGGTCGAGTATGACCTCAAGTCGCTCGCCTCGCAGATCGAGCCGGTGCTGGTCGTGAGCCTGGGCGTGGTGGTGCTGGTGCTGGCGCTCGGCGTGTTTCTCCCGATCTGGGACCTCGGCACCGCGGCGCTGGGCAAGAAATAGAAGTTTAGCCGCGGATAAACGCAGATAAACGCGGATGAAATTCCCTGCTAATCAAGGGGGTGGGTATTGCTATCTGCGCGTATCTGCGTGTATTTGCGGTTCCATTTTCCAAGGTTCCAGCGCCCGGGGCCTGGAGCAGCGGGGCGCCGGGTTTACGCTGGTCGAGCTCGCGGTCGCGATCGCCGTCATCGCCGTGGCGGCGGCGCTGCTCCTGAACCGGCTGGGCTATCACCAGGAGATGGCGGAGAAGGCGGCAATGGAATCCGTGGTGAGGGGGGTGA
>JBIOVQ010000356.1:0-4617 GCA_044867805.1 Burkholderiales bacterium
TCGCGGTTGAGAACCTGCTCGCCCGCTACGTGCACGCCCTGGACGAGGGCCGGCTGGAGGACTGGCCGGAATTCTTCGTCGAATCGGGGCGCTATCGCATCACCACCGCCGAGAACCACGAGCGCGGGCTGCCGCTGTCCGTCGTTTACGCCGACTCGCGCGCCATGCTGCGCGACCGCGTGACCGCGCTGCGGCACGCCAACATCTACGAGGCGCAGCGCTACCGCCATACGGTCTCGTCCACGCTGGTCGAGCGGCAGGGGCCCGACAGGGCGCGCGCCGTATCGCACTTCCAGGCGGTGCGCATCATGAGCACCGGGGAATCCGTGCTGTTCGCGACCGGGCGCTATCTCGACGTCATCCGCCTCGACGGCGGCGGCGCGGCGGCCCGGTTCGAGGAGAAGGTCGTGGTATGCGACAGCCGGCGGTTCGATACCCTGCTTGCCATACCGCTGTGACGAGCGGTCACAGCGGAGCCGTCAGCTGTCAGCCGCCAGCCGTCAGTAGGTGGGAACTGGCATCTGGCGTCTGGCATCTCCTCCGCCCGATTGCTGGCGGCGCCCCGCAGGAATAGCATGTAGCGACTTGGGGCGGGAGTCCCGCCAAAGGAGGCTGACGATGGCTGCCCGGAAGAAGAAAGCGAAAGCCAAGCCCAGGAAAGCGCCGGCCAAGCGGCCGGCGGCGCGCAAGAAGGTCGCGAAGAAACCGGCGAAAAAGGCGCCGGTCAGGCGCGCCGCGCCGAAGGCAAGGAAACCGGCCGCGCGGCCGGCCCGGGCAAAACCGGCCCCGGTGACCCCGGTCGCCCTGCCGCCGCCGGGCGAGCGCATCGGCATCGTGACCCACTACTTCAGCAACATCTCCGTCGCGGTGGTGAAGATCGAATCGGGGCGTCTCCGCGTCGGCGACACCATCCACATCCGCGGCCATACCACCGACTTCAAGCAGCGCATCGATTCACTCCAGGTCGAGCACAAGCCGGTCCCGGAGGTGGGGCCCAACGATGATTTCGGGCTGAAGGTGAGCCAGCACGCGCGGGAGCACGACGTCGTCTACCTCGTCAGGTGAGCCTGGCGGCAAGTTTGCAGTTTGCAGTGGGCAGTTTGCAGTAACTGCCAACTGACGGCTGCCAACTGCCAACTCGCCGTCAAGTGATGGCGTTGGCCCGCTGCACGCTCGCGATCATGCTGGAAATGAGCAGGAATTCCCGCGTGCCCTGCGGCGTCGAGGCGGCCAGCCGCAGCTCTTCGTAGTTTTTCCTGCGGTCCTCCTCGGACTTCGCGATCAGGCGCTTCAAGTTGCGGACCGAGTATTCCTGCACGTATTCGAGGTTCACCGTGCGGCGCTGGCGCACGTAGAGATCGAGCAGCTCGCTGTCGGCCTCGCGGCGGCACACCTTGCCGAGCTTCTCCGCGAGGTTGATCGCATCGTGAATGCCGCCGTTCAGACCGAAGGCGCCGATCGGGTTGTTGAGATGCGCGGCGTCCCCGGCAAGCAGCACGCGTCCCGCGCGAAACTCGCTGGCCACCCGCTGGTGCACCTTGTAGATGCTCTTGTACAGGATCCAGTAGCGCCCGCGCTTCGGCTGGAAGCCCTGCATCAGCCGCTCGATGTTGTCTTCGGCCAGCGCCGCTTCCTCGTCCGCGCCGGGCTGGACCGGGAACAGCACGCGCCACAGCCCCTTTGGGCCGTCTCCGGGCATCTTGAACATGGCGCCCCAGTCCACCGGGTCGGCCACATAGGCGTTCAATGTGTAGCCGTGCGGCTCGAAATCATGGTCCGTGCTCGCGACCAGGAAGCGGTCGGGCCAGGTGTAGCCTTCGAACCCCACCCCCATGCACTTGCGCACCGTGCTGCGCCCGCCGTCCGCGCCCACCAGCCAGCGCGCCGAGAAGCGCTCCGCGCCGCTGGGCGTCTCCACAGCCACGGTCACCCGGTCGGCGGTCTGCGTGTAATCGGTGACCTCGTGCGCGAAGCGCACCTCGGCGTTGCGGCATTCCTTGAGCTTGTCGAGGATGATCGGCGTGAGCCGGTGCTGCTCGAGGTGCAGCCGGTACGGGTACGGCGTCAGGTCCTTGATGAGCGACACGTCCCACTCGACGATGACGCCCTCCTTCCGGTCGCGGATCTGCCAGCGCGGCACCTTGATCGCGGTCTTGAGCATCTCGTCGGTGATACCGTACGGCGCCATCATCTCGAGCGATGGCGGGTGGTAGGTCCCCGCGCGCAGATCCACGGTCAGGCCGGGCTCCGCCTCGAGCACGAGCACGGAGATGTCCTGCTTCGCCAGTGCGAGCGCCGTCAGCAGGCCTACCGGTCCGGCACCCACGACAAGGACCTGCGGCTGTGTCGCCATGGATTGTCGTCGGCAGGTATGAAGTCTGCTGTTTGTAATTGCGCTGGATGAACGGCGTAGGCGTATGACGTCCGTTCCATCCGGCGCGGTCAAGGTAGCGGCGGACGGTCTGCCTTCACGCCAATTCTATGCCATGGACCTGCCGCGCAGGCGACCCCTGGCATAGATCCGCAGATTGACCCCCATCGGACCCTGGGCTAAGTTGCCGCTAGGAGTGGGCAGTTGGCAGTTATCAGTTGGCAGCAACTGCAAACTGTCCACTGCAAACTGCAAACTTCCGCCACCGCCGCGCCAAGAACGATAATAGCGAGGGGATACCGATGAGAATCGTGACAAGAATCCTGTTAGTGGCCCTGTGCGTAGCGGCGGTGCCGGCCTGGGCGCAGGCCTATCCCCAGCGGCCGATCCGGTTCCTGGTTCCGTTCGGGCCGGGCGGCGTCGGCGACATCACGGCGCGCGTGGCCGCCCAGAAGATGAGCGCCGCGCTGGGCCAGCAGGTGGTCATAGACAACCGTCCCGGCGCCGGCGGCATCGTCGCCAGCGAGATCGTGGCGAAGGCGGAGCCCGACGGCTATACGATGCTGCTGCTCAACAACGCGCACGCGATCAGCATGTCGCTGTTCAAGTCGCTTCCTTACGACACGCTCCGGGACTTCGCGCCGGTATCCTCGCTCGCGACCTTCAGCCTCGTGCTGATGGTGAGCCCGGATTCCCCGCTGAAGTCCGTGAAGGACCTGATCGCGTCGGCCAGGGCCAACCCGGGCAAGCTCAACGTCGGCACGATCCAGATCGGCGCGACCCAGCACCTGTCCACGGAGCTGTTCAAGTCCATGACCGGAACCGACTGGGTGCACGTTCCCTATACCAACACCGGCCTGCTCGTGACGGGGCTGCGCAGCAACAGCGTGCAGGTTGCGTTCGAGTTCATCGCGCCGGTCGTCGGCATGGTGAAAGCCGGCCAGTTCCGGGCGCTCGCGGTCACCACGCGCACCCGCTTCTCCGGCCTCCCGGATGTCCCGACCGTGCACGAGTCCGGTGTGCCGGGCTTCGAAGTCACGTCCTGGAACGGCATCGGGGTGCCGGCCAAGACGCCGCGGCCGATCGTCGATCGCCTCAACCGGGCAATGGCCGAGACGCTTGCCGCGCCCGACGTGAAGCAGCGCTTCCAGGAGCTGGCCGTGGACACCTTCCCCAGCACCCCGGAGGCCTACCGCAAGCACATCGCCGCCGAGATTGCCAAGTGGCGGAAGGTCATCGAGACCGCGAAGATTCCGCGGCAATAGCCGCGGTGAGGCGTGACACGACGCGGCGTGACACTGTGAAGCGTGACGCGATGAAGCGAGCTTCCACCACCCCGGCACTACGTGCCACCCCTCCTCAGACAGGAGGGGAATTTACTCGGCACTCAGCACTCAGCACTGGCGGCTGACGGCTGGCGGCTGACAACTGGGCACTCGTCCCTCATCCCTCGGCTCATGCCGCAATACACGCTTCGCTTATTCACCGACCGCCTCGCCCCCAGGGCGGAGGCGAAATTACCGGCGTGCAACCGCGTCATCTACGTGCGCGAAGGCGACGCGCAGGTCCGCGGCGGCGGCCAGGCGGCCGGGCTTGCCGCCGACAGCGCGTGGCACGGGGCCGGACCGGTCGCGGTCAGCGCGGGCACGGCCGGCGCGACCTTGCTGCGCTGGGAAATCGCCGGCGCCGGGTCGGCGGCGGGAGAGTTGTCGTCGCCGGGAGCCGACTCATCGCTCACGCTCGCGCGCGGAGTCGAGCTTAGCGACCCGGGCGGTTACCTGATGCGCTGCGATCGCGTCGACTTCCCGGTGGGCGGAATCGCCTATCTGCACGTCCACCGTGGTCCCGGGATCCGCTGCCTGCTCGCGGGAGGAGCCCGCATCGAAGTAAACGGCACGGGGCACGATATCGCGCCGGGCGGCGCCTGGTTCGAAGCGGGTCCGGACCCGGTGCTGGCGCTGGCCTCGAAGACCGAGCGCACCGCGTTCGGCCGCGTCATGATCCTGCCGCGGGAGATAAGAGGGAAGAGCTCGATCCGCTACCTCAGGCCCGAGGACGCGGACAAGCCCAGGACGCAGACCTACCGAGTTTTTGTCGATGAGCCCATCGAACTGCCGTAAGCTGTCAGCCCTCAGCCACGAGCTGCAAGCGCAAGCTTCAACCCCTGTAGCTTACAGCTGACGACTGGCGGCTTAGCTGGATACGGTCTGAGCGGAAGGCTCACCCGCTCTATCAGTCACGCCTAG
>JBIOVQ010000357.1:0-24027 GCA_044867805.1 Burkholderiales bacterium
GTCAGCGGATCGCCGACCTGGGCGGCCTGCCGACGCCGTCCACGCCGGAGGAAATGCGCGCGCGCGTCGAACGCGAGATAGCCCGCTGGAAGCGGCTGGTCGAGCTGAAGGGGATCGAGAAGCAGGATTGAACCTGGCCGTCAGCCTTCAGCCGTCAGCCGTCAGCGCAAACTGCTCGAAGCTTGGCGCTTGAGGCCTGAAACTGCTGAGGGCTGAGGGCTGACGTCTGAGGGCTGACGTCTGCCAGCGCTCAGGCGCCGAGCGCCGCGACGCCGGCGCTGGCAACCTGCTCGTCCTCGTGCGACTGGACGCCAGAAACCCCGATGGCGCCCACGCAGTCGCCCTGGACCATGATCGGCACCCCGCCCTGGATCGGCGTGCTGACGGGCGCCTTGGCGAACGCGGGACGATCCTTGATCCGGTCTTCCCAGAACTTGGTCGGACGCCGGGATATGGCGGAGCTCTCGGCCTTCCCCAGCGCCATCCTGGAAGTGAAAGGACCGGCCCCGTCCGGGCGCTCCAGGTAGAGCGGGTAGCCGGCGTCGTCCACAATGGCGATCGTCACGGTCCACTTGTTCTTCGCTGCCTCGGCCTTGCAGGCGGCGGCCATCTTCTGCACGTCGACGGCGGTGAGTGCGGGCTTCTGGCGCATGACATCTTCCTCCTGGGAGTGGTGTGTGAGAGTGATGAGTGCGGGATGATAGCAAGGGTATCGGAGCACGATGCGGGATACGGGATGCGGGATGAAAGGCCCAGGGTCTTATCTCGTATCTCGTAACTCGCACCTCGTATCCCGTATCCATCATCCGGAATGCTCGTCATTGGTCACTCCGGTTCGGTATCATCCCCGCTGTCATGCTGCGCCGCGAAGACTTGCGCCTCGTTTCCGGCGAGGGCCGTTACACCTCCGACTGGAATCTCCCGGGCCAGCTCCATGCCGCCGTGCTGCGGGCGGACCGCGCGCACGCCGAGATCGTGCGGCTCGACGCGAGCCGCGCCCTGGCGCATCCCGGTGTCAAGGCGGTGCTGACCGGCGAGGACGCGCGCGCGGCCGGGTTCAAGTCGCTGCCCAACATCGTTTCGTACCCGGGCAAGGACGGGCAGCAGATCAAGAAGCCTTTCTTCCCCGTGCTCGCGATGGGCCGCGTGCGCTATGTCGGCGAATCCGTCGCGATGGTCGTGGCGGACACGGCGGCGATCGCGGAGGACGCGCGCGACCTGATCGAGGTCGAATACCGCGACCTGCCTTCCGTCGCGGGCTTCGACGCCGCAGTGGCGCCGGGCGCGCCGCAGCTGCACGCCGATGTTCCCGGCAACCTCGCGTTCGAGTACGAATCCGGCGATGCGCAGGCAGTCGCCGCCGCGTTCGGGCGCGCGAAGCACGTGAGCAGGCTCACCATGGACAGCCAGCGCCTGGTCGGCAACATGATGGAGCCGCGCGCCTGCCTGGTCGCGTTCGAGCCCGGCAGCGGGCGCTACACCTTCCACGTGCCGCTGCAGGGCGTCGGCGGCATGCGCGGCAATATCGCGGTAGTCTCCGGCGTGCCGCCGGAAAAGATCGCGATCGCGACGCAGGACGTCGGCGGCAGCTTTGGCGTGCGCGGGTCCGCTTATGGCGAGTACTTCGCGGCGATGATCGCCGCGCAGAAGCTCGGGCGCCCCGTGAAATGGGTCGGCAGCCGCGGCGAATCCTTCATGAGCGACTACCAGGGGCGCGCGCTGTCGCTTACGGGCGAGATTGCGCTCGATGCGGACGGAAGGATCCTTGCCATCCGCTTCGACGATCGCGCGGACCTGGGCGCCTATGGAGCGAATTTCGGGTCCTTCATCGCGACCCGCAACCTGACCCTCACCATAGGGGGCGTCTACCGCGTCCCGGCGCTCTATGCGCGGACGCGGCTCGCGTACTCCAATACGGCGCCGGTCTCGGCGTACCGCGGGGCGGGCCGCCCGGACATCGCCTACGCCATCGAGCGGCTGGTGGACCACGCGGCTTACGAGCACGGCTTCGACCCGATCGCGCTGCGGCGCAAGAACCTCATCCCGCGCGACGCGATGCCGTACAAGACCGCGAACGCCGGGACATACGATTCCGGCGACTTCGAGGGCGTGATGGACGATGCCCTGAAACGCGCGGACTGGAGAGGCTTCCCCAAGCGGCGCGCATCGGCGCAGCGTGCCGGGCGGCTGCGCGGCATCGGCATCGCGACCTATCTCGAGGCCGGTGGCGGCGGCGCGGCCCCCAAGGACCAGGTTGCGGTGGAATTCGACGCCAGGGGCGCGATGACGCTATTCGCGGTCACCCACTCCTCGGGCCAGGGACACGAGACCACTTTCCCGCAGATCGTAGCCGAGGCGCTCGGCATCGACCCCGCGCACATCCGCTTCCAGCCCACGCCGCCGACCGCTGATCTCGTCGGCAACGGCACCGGCGGCTCGCGCGGCGTGCTCGGTACCGGCAGCGCGTTCCGCATGCTGGCCGACAAGCTGATCGGGCTGGCGCGCCCGCATGCGGCGGCGAAGCTCAAGGTCGAGCCCGGCGAGTTGAGATACTCCAAGGGCAAATTTCATGCCGGCCGCCGCTCGGTCGGCTTCGTCGAGCTCGCCCGCGCCCTCGCCGGCTCGAAGCCGCACCCGCTCAACACAACGGCGGAAGGCACCTACGGCACGAGCTATCCCAACGGCTGCCACATCGCCGAGGTCGAAATCGATCCCGCTACCGGCGCTGCCTCGATCGAGCGCTACACGGCGGTCGACGACCTCGGCAACGTCATCAATCACGCGCTCGTCGAGGGCCAGGTGCAGGGCGGCGTCGCGCAGGGCGCGGGGCAGGTCTTCGGCGAACACGCAGTCTACGACGCCGACACCGGCCAGCTCCTCACCGGCAGCTTCATGGACTACGTCATGCCGCGCGCCGGGTTGTTGCGCGACATCGAGGTGCACGATCATCCCGTGCCGACCCCCACCAACGCGCTCGGCGCGAAAGGGGTGGGGGAATCCGGGTGCAGCGGCTCGCTGCCCGCGCTCGTCAACGCCACGATCGACGCGCTGCGACCGCTCGGGATCAAACATTTGGATATGCCATTCACTCCGGCGCGAATCTGGGGTGCGATCAAGCGCTCGCGTGCACAATGACCTCAGAGTCAAGACCAAGCTACTGATTTTTCTATTTTTTATATCGGCGTTCATCGGCGTTTATCCGCGGTTAATTCTTGTTTTTGGCTTTTGAGATAGGTTCTAGAAACATGGCCGTGATCCGCCTCTTCGTCTCCAACAGCATGCGCGGCGTCGTGGAAGAGCTCGTGCCGAGGTTCAGCAAGTCGACCGGGCACGAGGTCTCGATCAGCTACGATCCCGCCAAAGTAATGATGGAGCGCATCCGCAAGGGTGAATCGGCCGATCTTGCGATCCTCGGCGGCTCCGCCATCGGGGACCTCGAGAAGCTCGGCAAGGTCGCGGCCGGCAGCACGCGCCCGGTCGCGAGCTGCGGAATCGGCGTAGCGGTGGGCGCGCGCGCGCCCAAGCCGGACATCGGCACGGTGGACGGATTCAAGCGCGCGCTGCTGGCCGCAAAGTCGATCGCTTATACCGAGCAGGGCGCGAGCGGCATCTATTTCTCGAAGCTGATCGAGGACCTCGGCATAGCCGGCCCGGTGAGGGCCAAGGCCGTGCGGCGGCCGGGCGGCCTCATCGGCGAGCTCGTCGCCGCGGGCAAGGCCGAGATGGCCGTGCAGCAGATCCCCGAGCTGATGGCTGTTCCTGGCGTCCAGCTCGCAGGCCCCTTCCCGAAGGAGGTGCAGCTGATCACGAAATCCTCGGCGGGCATTTTCGCCGACGCCAGGGAACCGGCGGCCGCGAAGGCATTCCTGGATTTCCTGCTCTCGCCAGATTCCGCGCGCGTGCTCGAGGACAAGGGCCACGAGCCCGCCAAGGGACAAGGATGAAGGCAGAAGGAAGAAGGCAGAAGGCGGAAGGGAAAGACTTCCGCCATTCGCCATTCGCCATCCGCCATGGCGCGGCGGCGGCCGTCGTTGCCGCCGCGCTGTGCGCCGGCTGCGGGCCTCAACCGCACGTCATCGAGGGAAACTATCTCACTTACGATCACCCGTTCACGGACGCCGCGGCGGCGGCCGTCAGGAACAACGCCGAAGGAATATGCCGGCAGCGGGACCAGACCGCGGTTGAAACCACCCGCGCCTGTTCCCTGACCCAATGCACGACCAGCTACCAGTGCATGGATGAAGCCGACGCGAAGCGTCTGGCGGAAGAGAAAAAGTAGCCGGGAATACTGCCCACTGTCCACTGATTACTGCCTGAAAGGCCCCCATGAAGATCGCCCGGACGACGGCGCATACGCTGCGCGTGCCGTTTCAATTCCCGCTCATCAAGGAGACGCAGCACTCGCTCGTGACCTTCGTCGAGATCGAGACCGACGAGGGGCTGAAAGGCCACGCCTTCTCGGCCTACCCGCTGCGCTACAGCATCTCGGATTTCATCAACCGCGAGGCGGGTCCGGCGATCGCGGGCATGGATCCGCTCTGCCCCGAGGCGGTGCGCAGCACTTTGTATTGGAAACTTTCCAACAAGCACTACATGGGCACCTGGTCCTGCGCCGCCAGCATGATCGACGTCGCCCTGTGGGACATCCGCGGCAAGGCCCTCAAGCAGCCGATCTGGAAGCTGATGGGCGGTGCACGCGAGAAATGCCCGATCTACATCACGTGGGGCCTGCCCCGCTACAGCAAGGCGGAGCTCGTGGAAGTGGCGAAGCAGCTGATTGCCCAGGGCCATACCCAGCTCAAGATGGCGATCGCGGCGAGCGCCAACCCGACGGCGCACATGTACGGCGAGCCCACCGACGACGACATCCTCGAGGACGCGGCGCGCATCCGCCACGTGCGCGAAACGCTCGGCGACAAGGTCACGCTCATGATCGACGCCAACAAGAACGCCCGGCTGCCGCAGGCCATACGCCTTGCCAAGCTGGTCGAGTCCTGCGATCTCGCCTGGTTCGAGGACCCGGTGCTGAAGGCCGACCCGCGCCTGATGGCGAAGCTGCGCCGCGAAACGACGATACCCATCGCCGCCGGCAGCAGCGGCACCTACGACCTGGCCTACCTGCGCGAGTACTTCATCAACGAGGCGATCGACATCGCCCAGCCCAACGTGCGCGACATCGGCGGCTTCACCGGCGCACTGCACGCGGCGGGGCTGGCGCAGGCATTCAACATCCAGCTGGAGATGGGCGGCAACTTCCCCCACCTCAACATGCACCTGCACGCCGGCGTGCCCAACGGCGGCCGCATCGAATTCCATCTCGGCGGCTGGCGCATCGGCGATGCACTGTTCGACGGCACGCCCCAGCCGGTGAAGGGCTGGGTGACGCTGCCGCAGGCGCCGGGGCTGGGCTTCACGCCCAAGTCAGGCATCCTTGACCTGGCGGTCAAGTAACCACCCCTCACTTCGTTCTTCCCCTCCTTGACAAGGAGGGGAGGGAGCGAAGCGAGAGGGGTGGTCACGGCGTGCCGATGTAGTCGCGCTTCCCCAGCTCCACGCCGTTGTGGCGCAGGATGTTGTAGGCGGTGGTGACGTGGAAGTAGAAGTTGGGCAGCGCGTGGCCCAGCAGGTACTGCATGCCTTTGAACTTCACCTCGCCGCTGCGCATCTTGAGCACGATCTCCTTTTCTTCGCTGCCTTCCACCTGCCCGGGCTTGACGGTGTTGATGAAATCGATGGTCTTGGCGATGCGGGCCTTCAGATCGGCAAAGGCCTGCTCGGTGTCCTCGTGCTTGGGAACCTCGACTCCGGCGAGGCGCGCCACGGCGCCCTTCGCCGTGTCGCACGCCGCCTGCACCTGGCGCGTCATTGGAAACATGTCGGGAAACAGCCGGTAGGTCGTCAACGCCGCGGCATCGAGCTTCTTCGCCTCGACGTGGGCCTGCGCCTTGTCGAGGATCGCGGACAGGTTCTTCAGCGTGTTGGCGAAACGCGGCGCGCTCGCCAGGTACATCGAGATGGCCATATCGGGCTCCTGCTGGTTTGCAAAGGGAAACGCATTATAGACGACGGGGACGAAGGTCGGGGGTCGAGGGGAAAGCCAAATCCCAAGCTCCAAATCCCAAATTACAAACAAATTCCAAATCACAAACTACAAGGCCCAAACAAGAGCTCTTCTTGAGGTTTGGTGCTTGATGTTTTGGAATTTGGTGCTTGTTTGAGTTTTGGTGTTTGGAATTTGGTGCTTGGGTTTCCCTCATCCCTCACCCTTCAAGCGCCAAGGGCGCGTCATCCATCGCCGCGATCTGCTCGCGCAATTCGAGTATGCGGTCCTGCCAGTAGCGCTGCGTGCCGAACCAGGGGAAGGCCGCGGGAAAGGCGGGGTCGTCCCAGCGCCGCGCGATCCAGGCGGAATAGTGGATGAGGCGCAGCGTGCGCAGCGCCTCGACGAGCTGCAGCTCGCGCGGATCGAACTCGTTGAAATCGCGGTAGCCGGCGATCACGTCGGCGAGCTGCTGCATCATCGCCGCCCGGTCGCCCGAGAGCAGCATCCAGAGGTCCTGCACCGCCGGGCCCGAGCGGGCGTCGTCGAAATCGACGAAATGGGGCCCTGCGTCCGTCCACAGGATGTTGCCCGAGTGGCAATCACCGTGGAGGCGGATCCGCCTCACCTCCCCGGCGCGCTCGTGGCACCGGCGGACGCCGTCCAGCGCGAGCGCTGCTGCGCTCTTCCACGCTTCCAGCAGGTCGGCGGGAACCAGGCCGCTCGCGAGCAGCCAATCGCGCGGCTCGGTGCCGTGGCTCACGGCATCGAGCGCGGGCCGCGCCTCGAAGGGCCGCGTCGCGCCCACGGCGTGGATGCGGCCGACGAAGCGTCCGATCCATTCCAGCGTCTTGCGGTCTTCCAGCTCGGGCGGGCGGCCGCCGCGCCGCGGGAAGACGGAATAGCGCAGGTCCTCGAACGCATGCAGCGTCGCGCCGTTGATCACGAGCGGCGCGACGACCGGTATCTCGCGCTCCGCGAGCTCGCGCGTGAAAGCGTGCTCTTCCAGGATTTGCGCGTCGCTCCAGCGACACGGGCGGTAGAACTTGGCCACCAGCGGCGGGCCCTCGTCCATCCACGCCTGGTAGACGCGGTTCTCGTAGCTGTTCAGCGCGAGCAGGCGCCCGTCGGGACGAAAGCCGAGGGCCGCGAGCGCGTCGAGCGCGCGGTCGGGGGTGAGGCGGGAGTACGGCGGGGCTGGCACCGGCAGATTGTAGCCGCCCGCCGCAAGCTTCAAGCTGCAGGCTGCAAGCTTCAAGCAAGCCAGTCAGCTTGAGGCTTGGAGCTTGACGCTTGGAGCTGAGGTCCAAGCAGAAAATGAAACGGCGGCCGTAGCCGCCGTTTTCTTGGCTCCCTGTGACCGGTGTATCCGGTCTTCGCCCTGCCTAACCCCGCCCGAAGATGGAGTCGAGCCGCTCGAGGTCGTTGATGACCCGCCATTCCACCGCGCCGGCGCCCTTGACGCGCTTCCCCCAGGCATCCAGCCGGCCGAGATAGCGCCGCGGGTCGATGTTGTCCGTGTTGAGCTTGGTCACGTTGACCGCCACCACCCGGATTTCCTTCAGGTTGATGGGGAAGTTGCGGATCGCCACCTTGTCGATTTCCTCCTGCATGTCCGAGAAGATCAGGATCGTCTTCTTCCCGGCGCCGGTCTCCCTCAGGAATTCCGCGCCCTGGATGATGCCGCCGGTGATGTCGGTGTAGACGCTGCCCTTCACGGTGTCGAGAAACGCCCCCGTCTTTTCTCGGAAGGCGCGCTTCTGCGCGTTCGCCTGGGTCGGGCGCGTGTCAAACGTGACCTTGGCGACGATGTCCTTCTCGGTAAAGCTGCGGCTCTTCACCCGCGCCACCGCCAGCGAGTCCCCCGGCTGGAGCGTGCCCAGCAGGTAGCTGATGATGAGCTGGGCCTTGGCCGCTTCCTGGGCGTAGCTGCCGGAGGTATCCACCAGCATGTACACCGCGTGGGACTGGGTACGTTGATCGACGCAACCCGCGGTGCTCGCCGCCAGGGCGGCAATGATGAACGATGCCAGGAATGTTCGCCTGATCATGACCGGCCTCCGCTCAACAGGGACTTGGACTTCGGCGCGGGAGCATCCAGCGAAGGCGTCTTCTCGTCCGCGCCGCGGACGCGCAGCGACTTCACCAGGTGCTCGATCATCAGCGGCACCACGACGACCAGATCGTAGAAGTGCAGCAGCACGCGGCTCGCGTGCCGCGACAGGTTGCCGAGCACCCGCAGCGTGAATGCCAGCACGCGGGTCAGGTTGACGAGGACTACCCCGCTCACCGTCCGCGCCGAATGGATGAAAGACTCGAGCGGGATCGCCACGAAAGCCAGCGCGAACGGGAGGATGAAGCCCAGTATCATCTGGCCCGCGGTGGGGATGCGCCCGATCCAGCCTTCGCTGATCACCGGCTGCGAGGCGGCGAGCGATTGCAGCAGCGCCTGCTTGTCGGCGATCAGCATGTCCCGCATCAGCGCCAGGGCGGCCTCGATGCCCGCCAGCGTCACCAGCAGCACCAGCGAGATCCAGATCATGCGGCGGCGCGTGCGGTCGCTCAGCTCCGCTATGCGCGGGAACAGGTGCGTAATGCGCAGCGACTCCATCAGGAACAGGCCCATCGACGCCTCGACCAGGATGATGACGAGCGCGGCCACCTCCGAGGTGCGCAGCGAGGCCGTGATGTAATCGGCCGCGCCGACCATCTCCGACATGGGCAGCGCGATCAGCTTGAAGTTGACGAAAGCGCCGCCCAGCGCCACCGCCAGCACGAGGGTGGCGATGGCGAACTGGGTGAAAGCGGAATTCGTGAGGGTCGTCTCCGCCTGGTCGGCCTTCGCGGCGATCTGCTGGTACTTCACCATCTGCGCGTCCACCGCCGCCGCGCCGTCCTGCAGCCCCGAGATCTTCTTGTCCACCTGTTTCAGGAGCTGGTCGACCGACCTCCAGTACGGCATCGTCCCCTCCAGGATGTCGTGCCGCTCCTCGAACGAGGTCCGATACTCGCCGATGGCCTTGTCGTGGATTTTCTCTATCGTCACGCGGATGTCCTCGAGGATCTTCTGCACCACCTCGCCGCCGCCGGTCTTGATCTGCGCCATGGCGGAAACCGCCTCCACCCAGTCGGGCGGCGGCGGCGGCACTTCGCCGCACTTCTTGTAGTCTTCCTCGATGCGCGTGACCTCCTCGAGCAGCCGGCGCTGCAGCACCGGGTAGCCCTGCAGGTCGCGCTTGACGAGGATGCTGAGGCGCTCGAACTCGCGCTCGATGCGCTGGCCCGTTTCCCGGCGTCCCTGCGCGAGCAGCACCTCCTTGTTGCGCTTCTTCATCTCCTCCGCCGCGCCGAACAGCCAGCGCGCCCCCAGGCGCAGCGGGCCGCCAAGCGCATGACCGAGGCTGCGGATCAGCCCGTGCATGGGCACGCGCGCCGCATAGAGCAGGATCATCGCGATGAGGAGCAGCACCAGGACGGACAGCACGGCGTTGTCCGGCCAGATCAGCCAGTTATTCATTGTCATTGGATACTCTCCTTCGAAACGCTAGCAAACGAGGGGATACGGCCCTCATGCTCCCCTGCAACAGTGCCCAGTACGATAGAACAAGCAGTGGCAACCTGCTCGGGAAAATCAGGTGCGGGAGGACTTATTACCCAATTTGCCCTGGATTCCTGAGGTGAAATTGAGACACTCGCAACGGGAGAACGTTTTGCGCCATGTGTCGCTGTTTCACGACATCACGACAACGGCATGTGGATAACTAAGAGCAAGTGGTCAGCGGGCAGCAGACAGTGGACAGGTAGGCAGTTACTGCCAACTGCAAACTGCAAACTGCAAACTGCAAACTGACTACTCTCGACGCACGACGCTCACGCGTCGGCGTCGAGTTCGGGATAGCGCCGGAAAATGCCGTGGTCATTGAACGGCAGCCGGCGGCTCGATTTCAGGTAGGCGGCGATGCGCGGACGCTCCTGCACCCGCTGGTGGAGCGCCGACAGCCGGGGGCACCCGGACAGCACGCGGGCCATCGCCCGCGGGAAAGCGTAGTTGAGCCCGGACACCACCTGGAACATCGAGAGGTCGGCGTAGCTCAGCGACTTCCCGACCAGGTAGCCGTCTCCCGCCGGGTTGGCCCTGAGCACGCGCTCGAAGTAGCCGAGGAATTTGGGCAGCCTCAGCGCCCTGAAATCCCCGGAGCGCCGCACAGCCTCCGCCTTCTGCTCCTCGTAGTAGAGGCTCTTGGCGATCGGGTGGTGCGTGTCGTGCCCCTCGACGACGAGGTCGGCGATCGTGAGCTGGAGCTGGTGCGCCCACAGCCGGTCCGCCTCCGCCTTCGGCGCCAGCCCCAGGCGCGGCCCGAGGTAATGCAGGATGTTGGCGGTCTGCGAAACGAGCAGCTTGCCGGCCCTGAGGATGGGCGGCGCGAAGGGGGTTCGCCCATCGCCGGCATCCTCGAGCAGGCGGCTCACCGCGGCCCGTCCTCCTCCCTCGCTTTCCGGCAGCCGGGCGACGTCGACGTAGTCGGCTGCGCCTTCCTCCAGCGCGAGGCGGACGTATTCGCCGCGGCCTTGTATGTGGGGCCAGTAGAAGAGCTCGTATTTCATACCGCTGATAGGTGATGGGAGTCGTCAGTCATCAGCCGTCAGTCGTCACTTTTCTTCTTGAGCGCCGCGTCGCGCAGGACGACTCCGCCGCCATCCGCGTCCGCGGGAAGGAGGCCGCGCTGCACCAGCTCGCCCATGTCGAAGCGGAAGCGCTTTGCCGCCTGCGAATCCCGGACGAGCCGCGCCAGGTCATCGCGCGCGAGCGGCTGCCGGCGGGGCAATGCGAACAGGATCCGGTTGCCCGAGTCGCCGACGCCCACCACGAAGAGCTCGTCGAATACTTCCCGGTAGGTCCGGACCATGGAGTCATAAAGCCGGTTATAGGCGCGATCCCAGATATTGCCGATCACGACGCCGCCCGGGCTCACGGCCCGGCGCACGGCGCGCAGGAATTCCCGCGTCGTCAGGTGCGCCGGCACGGAGTCGGAGCCGAAGGCATCGAGGAAAATCGCGTCATAAGGCTGCCGTACGCTCTCGATGAATTTCCGCCCGTCCGCCACGTGGATGCGCATGCGATCGTCCTCGCGGAAGCCGAAGTACTCCCGCGCCACGAAGGCGACCTCCGGATCGATGTCCACGGCGTCGATCACCGCGTCGGGATAGTGACGGCGCAGAAAGGCCGGCAGCGTGCCCCCGCCGAGCCCGACGACCAGCATGCGGCGCGGCTCCTCGCACAGGGCCAGCCCGGTCAGGGCGACCCGTGTGTAGGGCAGCCCCAGGAACTCCGGATCGCCCGGCTTGACGAGGCTCTGCCGCACCCCGTTGCGTCCAAAGCGCAGGGCACGCAGGCCGTCGCCCTCATCGGTGACCACGATACTGGCGTAGGGCGAAGTCTTCTCGTAGAGGACCGCCTCGTACGCAAGCGCCGGCGCGGCGAGCGCGGCGGTGAGCACGCCGGCCAGCAGCAGCGCCCGTCGCTGCACTCGCGGTAACGAGTGACGAGTGTCGAGTGACGAGTCCGGGCTTTCGCTCACACTTCCGCCTTCCGCCTTCCGACTTTCGACTTCAGACGGATTGTATCCCGCGCGCGGCCGGCGGAAACAGATGCCCGGCTCCGGCACGCGCTGCCGGCCCGCAACCGCAGCTTCCTGCTATTGCCCGTCAGTGGTGCGGCGGGACGTCACGTGATCGGAGTGAGTTGCCTGGTCTGCCGTCTCCGATTCGGAGGTCTCGTCGATCCCGCGCGGCGGGAGCCCCTGAAGCCTGTTCCGCCCGTCGAGGAAAGCCGCGCGCTCATGCCCGGCGGTGAGCTTCCCGGCGAGCACGCCGTAGAGTTCGTCGATGTCAGTCGTGCCGGCCGCGCCGCGCCTCACCAGCAATCTGGCTACCGGACCGACGAAGCACACGAGCTGCCGCTCGACCTGCGTAAGGACTGCGGCATCCCATCCGGGTGGCCAAATCGCACTCGCGTCCGGCTTCGACTGTACCGCCGGGCCGATTGCCCGCGCCTGGTCCTCCGCCTGCGGTCCCGACGTTGTCGCCCCCAGCTCGCGCGGGCGGAATTCCGGCGTCCTGTTCCATCCGTTGAGGAGCACCCTGCGCAGGTCCCTTTCGGTCAGCTTGTCGGCGAGTATGCGATAGAGCTCGTCGACGTCGGCCGTGATGGCCGCAGCGCGCCTGACCATCAGTTTGGCGACCGGACCGACGATGCGTGCGAGCTGCCGCTCGACCTGCTTCAGGACCGCGGCGTCCCATCCGGGCGCGGAAACCGCACTCGTATCGGGCTGCGCGTGGTCCAAATGCGGCGGGGAGGGGTGCGACGGCTCCAGGTGTAACGGCAGTGTGCCCCACGGTTGGGACGGCTCCGGGTGTGACGACGGCGTGCCCCCCGGCTGGAACGGCGCGCCGGCCGCCTGCGGTCCCGTGGCCGTATTGCTCTCGCGCGGGGGAACCCCCTGCAGCCGGTTGCGACCATAGAGGAACGCCGCGCGCTCGGCCCTGTCGGTCAGTTGTTCGGCAAGCACGCGGTAGAGCGTGTCGACGTCGGTCGTGCCGGCCGCGCCGCGTTTGACCATCAACGTGGCGATCGGTCCGACGAGGCGCGCGAGTTGCCGCCCGATCTGCTTGAGGACCGCCTCGTCCCATCCGGGCGGCGGAGCCGTATTCGTGCGCGGGTGCGCGGGGTCCGGACAGGACCCGGAGCGTGGCAGCGGTGCCGCGTACCAGGCTTGCGGCGTCCCGGGAGGTTGATGCGTTTCGTGGCGCTCCGGTTCCGGAAACCACCCGGAGGGTTCCCGGTGCGGCGGCGGCAACGGCTCTGCAAGCTCGGGCGACTCGTAGTGAGCCAGCGCCGCGTGCGTCTCGGTGGACTGCGAAGGCGTCGAGTGTGACGGCTCGGGGATCGACGATTGCGAGGGTTCCGCAGAATGGGTCGGCTCGTCAGGGACCGGGTCCGTATGCGTGCCGGGTAGCTCCGGGAACGTCGCGCGTACCAGTATCGGCTTCGGCGGCTGCGGAGGGCTGGACAACCTGTCACGAGCCGGGGGCGTGACGGCCCTGTCGGCGATCGTCTCTTCGGCCGCGGCGGGGCCGACCGGCGCCGCATAGGCCGCAACCAATTCGTCGCGGAACGCCTGAGCGCTCTGGTAGCGCTCCGCGGGCTTCCTGGAAAGCGCCTTCATTACCACGGCATCGAACCGGGCGGCGCAGCGTTCAGGGTCAGCCCGGGAAGGCGGCAGCGGGGCCTCGGGGCGGATCCCGCGGGCGATCGCCCCGGGATCACCCTCGAAGGGATGGTGGCCCGTCAGCAGCTGGTACAGCACTACGCCGGCCGAGAAGATTTCGGCGCGCGAGTCGACGGCGCCGCCGTTGTGCTGCTCGGGCGCCAGGTAGCCCTGCCCGGGGACGGAAGAGCCGTTGCGATCGATGCCGAAGTCCGCGACCTTCAGCTTGCCGTCGCTCATGAGGATGATATTGGCCGGCTCGATTACGCGGTGCCATACGCCCTGCTCGTGCGCGTAGTGCAGGGCGTCGAGCAGCTGCACCATGATGCTCACGACACCGCCCACGGCGAAGCGCCTGCCGCCGTCGAAGGACTCGCGCAGGCTCACGCCCTGGACGTACTCCATCGCGAGAAAAGCGAGCTCGCCGGCCTCGCCCCACTCGTAAACGGCGACGTTCCCGGGGTGCGACAGCCTTCCGGCCGCGTGCGCCTCGCTCCTGAAGCGGGCAAGCAGCGCGGTGCCGCGGTCGCCTTCGACCAGCTTCTTGCGGATGGTTTTCAGCGCGACGGTGCGCCGGAAGTGCGGATCGAAGCCTTTGTAGACGAGCCCCATCGCGCCCTTGCCGAGCACTTCGGAAATCGTGTACTTGCCGAGCTGCCGGGGAGCGGTCAGCGAGGAGCCGGTCGCCATGCGGAGCCTGCGGGATCGAAGCGTGTCACCCCTCGATCATCTTCATCGCCTGCACCAGGCTCTTCTTCATGCGGTTGAACGACTCGGCGAGCACCCCGATCTCGTCGTTGCTCGTCACCTCGAAGTCGGGCGCCTCCAGGTGCTCGCCCTGGCTCAACCGGTCCGCGAGCCTCGAGAGCTGCGTCACCGGCCGGATCACCATGTGCCAGAGCATGAGGTCCAGCGCGACGAAGATCGTGACAAACACCAGGGTAAGCGACACCATGAAAGTCCGGAACGCCGCGTTGGCGCGCGAGATCGGCACCTCTGTCGGCACCGACACGATCTGCGCGCCGATGACCTCGTTCATCTTCCATCCGAAGCCGTTGGCCGGGCCGTACCTGTCGACCAGCGTCCGCGGCGCGGAGCCGACGGTCGAGTGGCAGCCCAGGCAGGATTCCGCCGTTATCTCGATCGGGCGCGCGATGTAGAACGACCTGCCGTTCGGCGTGTCGCGCTCGCCGACCACCTCCGTCCAGTCCGATCCGTTGCGGAACTGGTTGACGATGTCCGCTTCCCAGTCGTTGGCGCGATTGCGCGGGTTGGTGGGGTTGATCGTCGCCTCCTTGTAGGTGTACTCCGGGAACGACTTGCGCACGCCGTTGAACACCTCGGTCGCCGAGTAAGCGGGCACCGACTGCGGCAGGAAGTTGTACTTCATCTGGGTCTGGAGGAGCGGCCCCACCTGGGTCGAAGTGTAGGCGCGCGTCGCCAGCGCCGATTCCATCAGCAGGCGCGCGTTCTGCACGATTTCGTCGCGCGCGTGCTGCTGCAGGAGCTGGTGCGAGACGGTGGCCGCCGTGGCGAGCCCGAGCAGGAACACCACGATGAACACCAGGTTGAACTTGATGATGAGCTTCATGACGACACTCCTTCTCGCAGAGGATGGCCGCTACGGTATGGCGACGGGCTTGACCGGCGCGGAATTGCTCCGCGCGACGCCGGGGTTCCCCACGTCCGGCTCCCTGGCGGGGACCGACGCGGGCTCGCGCGCCAGGCTGGCGTTGCCCGCCTCGGGCAGCTTCGGCTGCTCCTTCACGGGGGGGTTCAGGATCGGGTCCCACTCGGGGTGGTACTTGAGGTTCTTGACGAGGGCCGCGCGGAACGCGGGATCGGACGCCCGCGGCTCGAAGCGCGCGACCAGCGGGCGGCGGATGGCAGGCGGAGCTTTGAGCCAGGCCTCGACCGCGGCATAGCTCACTTCCTCCACCCGCCGCGGCTCGACCAGGCGGTTCTCGTAGCGCGCCATGCGCGAGGGCAGGGGGTCGAGGAAAAGCCTTGGCAGCGCCGCGACGAAGGCCTTCGACGGACGCGGCGCCACCGCGCCCTTGCGCCCGTCCCTGCGAGTGTAGAAATCGCCGCCCCTGAGGCGGACGGTCGAGGGTCCCACGGTGACGCGCGTCTCCCCGCTCTCCACGAACACCGAGCCGTCGCCGCCGCCCACTACCAGCACGACGTCGCCCTCGCCGGGCAGCACCGTGAAGACCGGGGTTGCGAAGCGAAAGTGCGCGTCCTGCTTCACGCCGGTGAGCTTCAGCGCGCCCCGTATCACGTAGTACTCGGCGCGCGCCGGCTTGCCGCTCAACGCGGAGACAGTGAGCAGGCGCGTCCTCGCGCCCATCGCCAGCGCGGCGCCGTCGGCGAACTCGATCTGGGCCAGCCCCCTGTCGTCGACCTCGATGATGTCGCCGGGCTGGATCCTGACTCCCTCCGCCAGCGCGTAGCGCGTCGCGCCGCGCACGATGGCGGCTTCGCCCTCGAGCAGCGTAACGGTCGAGATGGGGTCTGCGGCGACAGCAACCAGGGGGAAAGCGAGAAGTGCTGAAGCCACCCGCTTCGAGAGCACGACTTGCAAGCGGTTCCTCCTTCCTCGACGGCGCGGCGCCGCGAGGTCGAATCCCCCTGCGAATCGAGCCCCCTTGACTTGACCAACGGGCGAGGGCTTCAACTGGCGCGATACTAGGCGCCGACGCAAAAACCTGTCAACCAAAATGGCGGTATCATCAAAAATACGATGATTGAATAGACCTTCCAGACTACTCATGACGCCGCGACTTAGTCCTCCCGCACTACCAGCAACCGCCGCGCGTGTAGCCGCGTGGCGACATATTGGATCCCGCCTCTGATGGAGAGCTCGATCGCATGACAGCAGCAGGACTGAAACCGATCCGGCGCGTGGTGACCGGCAACGACGCGCGCGGCCGGTCGAAGATCGTATGGGATGGTCCCGCGCCCAATGCGCACGAAGCCTCGATGGGTAGCGGCCGCGGCCACATCGATCTCTGGGTATGGAACGAGTCCCCTGCCCCGCTTGCCGGCGACAGCGACGACGGCAACCTGAAGTACGACTTCGCGGGCCCGCCCGACGGCGGGCACTTCCGCGTCGTGCAGGCGCGGCCGCGCCCGGCGCGCTACGACCCGAAAAAAGACCAGAGCGCCGTGGCGCCTCATCCGCCGCGGCCGCGTCCCAACAGCCGCGGAACCTGGGACCGGGGCGGCAACAACGCGTTCTCGTCCGCGATGCACAAGACCGAGACCGTGGACTACGGGATCGTGCTGGCGGGCGAGCGCAAGCTGGTCCTCGACGACCGCACGCTCGTGATGAAGCCGGGCGACGTCGTCATCCAGGTCGGGGCCTGGCACCTGTGGAGCATGCCAAAGGGCGCCATCATGGCTTTCGACATGATCGGTGCGCGCTTCGTGGACGGGCCGCAGGGACTGGCGCAGGGGAACGACGCGCCGCTCCGCACCGTGCCCAAGCTGCCGAAAGGGGTAAAGCCCGTGCGGCGCATCGTCACCATAGACCGCGAGCCGGGCAAGTCTTCGCTCGTCAGCGACGGCCCCGCGCCCGACGTGCGCACCGATCCGGCGCGTCCGGGCTATGCCAGCGCGCGCTTATGGGTCACCGACAGCACTCCCGCGAAGATCGTATTCGAGACGCTGCACCTGCCGCACACCCTCGAGCCCCCGGCGCGGGGCACGGTCTGCCGGGTCGTCACCTACCCGCCGGACAGGACGTGGAAAGGCAAAGTGGGCGCGCCCGAGGTCCAGGCGTTCTTCCGCGCCATGGGATCGCCGGGGGCCTCCACCTACTCCCCGCTGGCGCCGCACCCCTACATGCAGAAGACGCGCACCCTCGATTTCTGCGTCGTGCTGAAAGGCGAGATCGTGCTGGTGCTGGACACGCAGGAAGTGAAGCTCAAGGCCGGGGAGATCGCGATATTGCGCGGCGCCAATCACGCGTGGGCCAACCGCTCCACCAAGCCGGCCGTCGTGGCGATCTCATCCCACGATGGGAAGTGACGGTGACGAAGTGACGCAGTGACGGAAAAGCTTTACCGCTAAGAATTGACAATAAAAATCAGAACCGACCCCCTTAGCCCGCCAAGGACGGCGCCAAGAGTGGAATCTGGATTGGCCAGCGGACCGGAAGCGCTCCCTGTATGCCACGCTTGGCGCGTTTCTTTGCGGACTGGGTTTTGGTGTTGATCTTGTTATTGTTCCCTTCGCGGTAAAGCTTTTTCTTTCGGTCACTCAGGCCTGATTCCACTTTCCTTCACGATCGGCGCCCACTTCGCGATTTCCGCGCGGATGACGGCGGCGAATTGATCGGGCGTTTCCGCCGGGATCTCGAAAGCCTCGGCCTGCAGGCGCTGCGCCACGTCGGGCAGCCGCAGGATCCTCACCACCTCCGTGTTGAGCCGCTCGACGATGGCGCGTGGGGTGGCTCCGCCCACGATGCCGTTCGCCCCCGGCCGGTTGTCGATGATCACCTGCTGGCCCCAGGACTCCGCCAGCTTCTGGCCGACCGCGCGGGCGAGAAGATCGGAAGGGCCACCCGGCGCGAACGGGACGATCACGCGGATGGGCTTGGCGGGGTACTGCGCCGCGACGGTCGGTGCAACGAGCATGGCCGCCGCCGCGATCGCAGCCAGGATTGGGGGTCGAGTCCGCTTCACGATGCCAGGAGATTACCCTGCCCCGAACGCGTGGAGAAGCCTCATCGCCGAAGGCGGGAGCCGCATCATGGAACGCGTACGACAAAGTCGCTAAGGCCACAAGAGGGCGCGCTCGCGAGATCGGGCCCAGCACGGAGACACCAACCTGACGCCTAACGTCGCGGTTGAGTCACTGATCCAGTGGGCGAAGCCGCTGGAGAAAGTCGGCCTCCAGCCGCTTGGTTAGGCTGCCTTATCGTTACTTCGTGCCTCGTACTCCTCGTGCTCTTTCGTCCGAGACGTCGCCGACGAATGCATGTAGAGCGCTACGGTACTGCCGAAAAGGACGAAGCAGCCGACCATACCCAGGAGTTGCGTCGACAAGTCCCAATCTGGCACGGCACCAAGAACTAGCGCCACGGACCCTATGCCAATGAGGAGAGTGTACGAAGCGATATAGAACCACACTACTTTTGGAACTACGCCGGATCCGCCATGCGCACCCATCATCCCATGCGCCACTTGCGGGAGCCATTTGTGGCGCTTCTCCAGGGCCATTTGCTCAGCGAAGGCCGCGCCAAGCAAGCGGTGGTAAACCATGATGTCCAGCAACCACAGGAGAAATATGCCGACTGCGGCTGCGCCGGCGACGGCAGCGATGAACAAGGGTCCATGTTGGGAGTCGATATCCTTCAAGATGAAGCCGATCCCCGCAAAAGCGGCCAAGAGCCAGGTAGAAGCCAAGGTCCGATATGTAGATTCCAGGCTATTGAAATGCTCACATTGCTCTGTAAGACTCTTATAGATGTCCCATACGAGATCTTCTGACGCGGGGTCTTTTCTCAATCTCATCCTGCCTCCCAACCTGTAGAGCCGGCCTAGCGTTGCGACTTCAGCCGCAGCGGTTCAGGATCAACGGCCACTGTCGGCTGCAAGCCGGTGTCAGCTAGCCAATCCGACGCGCCTCACGCTCACAGCAACCTCATCCCAAGGCGAGTTTCGACATCATGAAACATAGCGGCGGGCTGGCTGCTGCCTGCCTCAATTGCCGGTTTTCGATCGAGCTTGACGAACTGCACCAGCGAAAGGGTCGCCGCGGCTCCTGCACCCAAGGGACCGCCCGTGGCAAAGCCAAGCGCGATGCCAAATAGCGTGAATGCGAACCGCCAGCGGACCGTTCCGACGGCTTCTTCCACTTTGGTGTTGTACCGGTCCGCCATGCTGCTGATCCGCTGCACAGTCTCCTCGGGTGACCACCGCCTGGCTACCGCGAGTTCCTGCCATTCGAAGAGCTCGGAGCGGCGCCGGCGAAATTCCTCATCGCCGGAAAGCTTGACGCTCTCGCGGATCAAGACGTCGAGGGGGAGATCGGGCACCGCCAACCGCCTGGAGAGAAGATATGCTTGGGCAGCGAGGTGATTCTTCGCGTCTGCTATAGGAAAATCCTCCGCAAGCGCCGCGAGTGAATTATACGCAGCAACAACGGCCACACCTTCGACTCCTGGCGGCTTGTTGATCACCTTCTCTTGGGCCAAAATTACGCGAGTCACGTGCTTGTGGTCGATTCGAGCGGCGTCGCTTTGTTCCGCTCTTAGTTCCTCAACACGTGTTCGATAAACTGATCTTCGCGCCTTGTTCCAAGTCCGAGGGACGGCGAGAGTTCCGAGCTGGTCCAAACGCTCCGCTTGGAGTTCCGGATTCCAACCCTTCGAAACCCAGTAGGCTCGTTCATCTCGATCGGGTTGGTCTGTCATGACCGGAATTACCAGACGGTCGTACAGAGAATGTTTGCGGCCAGCGACTCACTATCGATGTGGTCGTCCACAGAAAGGGAGCCCCAACGCTCGAATGACATGATTCCTCCTCCGGCTAGCGGGTCAGTCAGCTGTGGCCTAAACGTCCGGGTTGAGCGGCCGCACGAGCGGGCGAAATCAGCAGACGGCCGTTTTGATGGGGTCAGACCCCGCTAACTTGCTTGTTTAGTGAATCAATCCTGGGCCCTGGGGACGCCGACGGGGCGGTTTCATGGCTTCCTCCAGGGGTTTCCGGTATCCGTCGCTCATGAGGCGTTCGAGGTTCGCACGCCGCTCCTTCAGCGACGGCCCGATGGACACGAATTTGCCCTCGCCGCCCGGGTTACCGCGCTCCCATTCCTGGAACTCATCCAATGCGCCCATGAGTTCCCGAGCCAGGGATTCTCGCATGATCCCAAACCAGTATCCGTACAAGTGCCATCCCGCCGATTGCAGGAACGGGAATTTGCTACTTGCCTTCAACCAATCGCCAAGACGATCGCAGAAGACGAGGAAACGGCCGAGACCACGCAATCCATGCTGGAGCGGCGTGCGCTTGGAAGGCGGGCATGCGAGGTGCTCAAAAAAACTGTCCGGGTCCTTAAGCAGCTCGTTCACATCGCTGATCCTGTATCCGCCGATGGTGAACTGGTCGAGCATGCGGAAAAAAGTCGTCAGCTCGACGTCCGGCCGCATCGCAACGTTGAGGTCCAACAGCCGGACATACAGCCCCGGGGCGTCCTGGCCACTCTCCACCAGGGCAGCCTCGCCCTGCAAGCGCCCGCGCAGCAGCTGCGGTAACACAAGGGGATAGTGCTTCTCGTAGAACGTTCGCACCGCTGGATGCTGCAAGGCCTGGAGCACGCTCTCGCGCTGCTGTCGCGGCCACTCGCTGACAGGAGGGACGTAGGAAGAAATGGCCGCGATCTCGAGGATCGAGCAGAACTCCATGAACTGATCAAAGCTCTCTCGCAGGTTGATTTCTTCCGGGTCCGTCACGGCTACCGCATGGTGCCTGAGAAGACGCGTCATATACGACATGTCGGCACCGCGCCCTTCGAGCACCCGCGCCGCCTGCGCCGCCTCCGTTCCGAGCAGATATATCTGCTTCAGGTCGGCGAGATTGACCTGCCGGAGATCGCTCATTGCACCCCCGCAACTTCCACGATGGGAAGCAGGTACGCCGCGTCCGGCTTGCAGACGTCAACGTGGCCTTTCCCCTCGACCACAACCGGGACCGGATCCTGGCAGAATCGGTTGGGACTGACCACCCTGTCCTTCTTCCCGAGAATGACCTTGCGGGCAACGAGGCAACCGACGCCTCCCGCAATTGCTTGCGCGCATTCCGACTGCAGGAGAGTCAGCGTCTGACTGTTGGGCTCGAGATCCTGAAGCACCTGCCAGTACCCCTTGCTCACTGCTGCGGCGATCGAGCCGAGGGGGCCGAGCCCGAAGATCGCTTCTCCCGCGAGCCGGATCACATCGGCACCCATGTGCGCGGGAGCGAACAGCACGAGCTTGATCTTGCCGAGCCACGCCCGGTTTTCGGATCGGGCATCGAGCAGCGCCTGGCGCGACACGATCGAGCCCAGGGAATGGGCAACGATGGTAACGTTATCGAACTCGAACCCTTGGGGCCGCTGCGGGTAGCCCAACGCCGCGGGTTGCTCCAGCAGGCTCACGAGGAAATTCTTGAGATCCACCGCGCTGATGCGGGAGCGGGTATAGAGCGCGTCGTATCCGTAATAGATCAGATCAACGCCGGAACTCGCCGCGTTCGAGTGCAGGAGGCCGTGAAAATTCTCCCAGGTCTGTATGGGGTCTCCTCCGAAACCATGCACGAACACCACCGCCTTGCGCAAGGGGGTGACGGCCCAGTAGACGCGCGTTCCCTTTCCGTGGTGCGCGATGTCGCGGGGTGTGAAGTGTTGCTGTTCCATAGCCGTTTCGTCGAGCTGGTGTTCGAGCCAGATGGAAATGGTACTCCAGCCCGTAATCCACAAATCAAGCCATGCCCGCGGGCCCCCCTGCCCGGCGCTCAACCCCTGTGCCGCCTCGCACACCCCCCGCCGCGAACGCGGGAGCCCAGCACGTCCAGACGCTTTCTTTCCGCATCAACCCGTCGTCCCGGTAAGGGTGGTGGGCATGGCGTCGCTCCGCAGGTACAGAGGTTGAGGTCATCTCTTACCGGGGCCGGCATCCCGTACCTGCAGTCGCGCCCGCAGGTCGTGCCAGAAGCCCGAGAAGCGTGCCTCCAGTGCCCAGTCGACCAGCGTTCCCAGGATGTAGCAGGCGACCAGTCCGGGTAGGAACCACCAGGTCAAGGCGACCGTCGCCACCAGGTTCCACAGCGCTTCGGACGAGGACACGACGCCCGGCAGCGCTTTCAGGATGGCGACGACGTGGTCCCACCACGTGGCTCCCGCCGGAACCGGTGTCGTCTGGTAGAGGCCCCAGCCGAGGGCAATCACCGACAGCGTCAGGAAACCGTAGTAGCTCAGCTTGCCAAGCGCCACCCAGCGCCTCACCTCGCCAAGCTGGTAGAGAGACGAGATGCCGAGCTTCCCGAGTTCCTCCCGGATCAGGTCGCCGACCTCCCGGTCCCGGCCCGGGCTCCAACGCGCGCCGACGATCTCGATCTTGGCGGGAATGTTCCCGGGGGCATAGCCGTCCGTCCTGTTTGCAATCCGCTCGAACGCGCTCGCATGCACCTTCGGCTTGTCGATGCCGTGGTCGCCGCAAATCCGGACGATGTCCCTTGGCTTCCATCGGTAATAGACGGCGACGCCGGACCGCGAGTCGTAGAGCTTGCTATGAACGTCCTGCTGCGCCTGCACGTACTCCCTCGCCGCCTTGATGAACCGCAGGTCGCGCTTACCGGCTTCGCTCATCATCCAGTCGAGCGACACGAGCGACATCCCGTGCTTCGGATAGCCCCCGCCGACGTTGGAATGCACGCCCGCGAACCACACCTGCTCGACCTGCCCCTTCTCCGCGCCGCGCTCGTTCCACAGCTCGGGGCGAAAAGTCGCGCGCTCGTCGTCGATCGAGAGTGCGTGGCAAGCGCGCTTCACTTTCCCGGGCGTCAACTCGTCGAATTTTCTCGGGCAGATCCAGTTCACCAGAGGCTTCAGAGCGTCGATGGGCATGCCGACGGCACCGACGGTGTCCCACACGCCGACGAACTCGATTTCCGCCGGCTGCGGATGGCTGCCCAGCCTTTTCCTGCGCTCGGACGCTTCCGCGTCCGCCTTGCCGTCGCTCTGCGGAACAGCGTCGCGCCGCAGCCGATCCGCGCCGGGGGTGATGAACCGCGGAAACGCAACTTTCTCGAATTCCTTCCAGCACAGCTCGACCCGCTCCTTTAGCTTTGCCTCGGTTCCGAGCGCTCCACGATCCAGCACGCCGCAGTACTGGATCATCCCGGACAACGCGCGGATGGTGTACGCGCCGCGGCTGAAACCAAACAGAAAGAGCTTGTCGTCGGGCTCGTAGACGTGGACGAGCTCGGTGTAGAGGTCCTTCACGTTCTGCGCGAAGCCGTACCCGAACGCGGCCCCGATCATCTTCAGCAGCGCGAAGTTCTCCGTGCCGACCCCGTCATCATAGAAAGCGATCTGCCTGGGAATGCTCGAGTCCGAGCGATAGCCATGAATGTCGATCGCTTCGTAGAGCTTGAACACATTCGTCCCGCGGCCCTCCGTGTCGGTGTTGCCGGTGCCGTCGGAGCACAGCACGATATTCGTCATGGACATATTCCCTCCCGGTTTCAGTGCAAATTCCGTTTCCCGAGGACTTACGTCGCATTAAGACGTTCTTGTTACAGTTAAAGTCAACGGACCACCTTGCTCTTGGGAAACGGAAAAATTGTTGTCATACTTCGAACGCCAATCATTCGCGAAGAGGAACAGATGTGCCGCCGTCCCAGGTGGTATCGAGGGTGGTGGTTGCCAGTCCGTGGCTCTGACGCCAATGTAGAAATTAGTGCTCTCGTTCCTATCCAGATTTCCACACAAAGCAAAGTAATTCTTGAAGCGGAGCCGGGTAAAGGGTAGACCAAGAAAGAAGAGGCCCTTGCACCAGCCCTCCGGGCCGCAAACGTTACTTGCATCCCGCCATTTTCCGCGGGCCTCGAACGCATAAGTTTCCCCCGCCATCACTTCGATATCGGATGGCGAGAAATACAGAGCAGGATCTACAACTACGGTTCTTGATCCGTTTATGTTGAGTCGCATGGCAGCCCGTTAGTCTAGGTAACC
>JBIOVQ010000358.1:0-6680 GCA_044867805.1 Burkholderiales bacterium
CCGCGATCAGGCGCGCATTCGACGAGAACGCGAAGGGCCGGCCGGCCTTTCTCGAGTTCATCTGCTCGCACTACCCGGTGCACGGCGGCTGGGTGGGCCGCGACTGACGGCCGCCAGCGCAGCTGGCGGCAGCCGTCAGCTGTCAGCCTTCAGCCCTCAGCCCTCAGCGTTCAGAACCATGCACTGACGGCTGACGACTGAGGGCTGACGGCTCGAGTCACAATGCGTGACGAGATACAGCGCCACTACGAGCAGCGCGGGCTGCTGGAAAGAATCCTGGCGGGACTGAAGGCGCTCGGCAAGGACCTCGATACCCTGACGCACGAGGATCTCGCGCCGGCCGACGAGTTCCACTCCGCCGGCCGCGCCGCGACGCGCTCGCTGGCGGAGCTGGCGCGCATTCCGCCCGGATCGCGGGTGCTGGACGTGGGCAGCGGCCTCGGCGGCCCGGCGCGCTTTCTTGCCGCCACTTACGGCTGCGACGTGACGGGCGTAGACCTCACGCCGGAATTCTGCAGGGTGGCCAACGAGCTGTCGCGCCTGACCCGCCTCGACGGCCGCACCCGCTTCCAGCCCGGCGACGCGCTGGAGCTGCCGTTCGCCGGCGCGAGCTTCGACGTCGTGTGGACGATACAGATGCAGATGAACATCGCGGACAAGCGGCGCCTCTACGCCGGCTTCGCCCGCGTGCTGAAGCCCCGCGGGCTGTTCGTCTGCCAGGAAATCTGCGCGGGCAACGGCGTGCCGATCGATCTCCCGGTGCCGTGGGCGACGCGCGCGGAGCACAACCACCTCGCCGATCCGGAAGCGCTGCGCGGCCTGATACGCGGCGCGGGCCTGGGCGAGCGGGAATGGCGCGAAGTCACCGCGGACATCGTCGCGGCGCGCAAGGCCCAGCAGGCCAAGGCGCCGGCGGGGAAGCCTGGTGAATTACCGCCGCTCGGCATGCACCTGGTGATGGGTGACCAAGCGGCGCTCAAGATGAGCACGTCGGCCCGCAATACCGATGCCGGCCGCACGGTCTTCATCCAGGGCGTGTTCGAAAGGCAAGGCGGAAGGCGAAGGCAGAAGGGCGTCCCAGATAAAGCGTCCCAGATGAAGCGTCCCAGATAAGGCGTTTCAGATAAAGCGTCTCAGATAAGACGGCTTTCGCCTTCCGCCTTCCTACTTGCTTCTGAGCAGCCCGATCGCCCGCTGGAATTCCTGCACCTCGACGAGCCGCTCGCGCAGGTGCTTCGCGTAGTCGGCGCTGCCGAGCCAGATGTTCTCGTACATATTGCGCTCGGCATGCGCCTTCCACTGCGCGCTGTTGTACACGGCCTTCAGCACCCCTTCCATGTGCTCCACGGCCTCCTTCGGCACATCGGCAGCCATCGCGAAGCCGCGGCCGGTGCCGACGGCGATGTTGAGACCCAGCTCCTTCAGCGTGGGCGTGTCGGGGACCATCGGCAGCCGCTTGTGGCCGGATACCGCGAGCACCCGCAGCTTCTTCCCCTCCACCGCGGAATAGCCCTCGGCGATGTTCTCGGTGCTGAAATGCGTGTGCCCGCCCATCACCTGCATGATCGCGTCGCCGCCGCCCTTGTTCGTCACGACCTTCACCTTGGCGCCGGTCTCGCGCTCGATCATCCATACCAGCATGCGAGCGGTCCCGCCGGCGGACGCGACGCTCGCGACCAGGCTGTTGGGGTCGCGCTTCGCGGCGTCGACGAGGTCCTGGAACGTCCTGAAGGGCGACTCGGCAAGCACCATGACTCCCTGCGGGTCCTGCGCGAGAAAGGCGAGCGGCGTGTAGTTCTCGAACCCGAGCCCCAGCTCCGGCCGCACCACCTGGCTCAGCATGGCCATGGTGCCGACCGACATGATGGTGTGGGGATCGCCGCGCTTGCTCTTGAGGTAGGTGTAGGCGATGGCGCCGCCGCCGCCCGGCTTGTTGATGACGTTGACCGGCACGTTGACGAGCTTCTCGCGCGTCAGGATGTCGGCCACCAGCCGGGCGATGATGTCGGTGCCGCCGCCCGGCGAGTTGTGCGACGCCAACTCGAGCGGGCGCGACGGGAAGCTCTGGGCGAACGCCGTCGGGGCGGCGGCCGCCGCGACCGCAGCGACTGCGAGAACCAGGTAACGGCGAAGCGCTGTCGTTTTCATGTCTCCTCCTCTTGGCTTCGTTCGCCCCTCTCGGGGGCACGACCGTTCTTTTTCTTGCGGGCTGAAGAAAAGGTGTCAGGACCCTTTCATGCGTTCGGACTTGTAGCTGGCGTCTGATGACTGACGTCTGACGTCTGACGTCTGACGTCTTCTAAAGATACTTCGTCGGCCACATGATCGTGCGCCACATGTGCGCCGACGGGCTTGCGTCGAAGCCCAGGCCTTCCTTCGGCTGCCGGAAGTGGCGGCCGACGATGTCCGTGAACTCCTCGAGCTCCACCCGCACGTCCGGATCGAACGCGTAGAGATCGTTCACGCAGATGAGGCGCGAGGTCATGTACCACTTGTGCTTGCGCGCGTACTGGTAGTCGCGCTCGATGTACGGCTCGGGCTTGTAATCCGGGCCGAAGAGCTTCACGTAGGCCTCGGGATAGCCGTAGCCGACCGACTCGTCGGGGTAGAACCGCAGCGCCTGGTGGTAGCGGATCGCCCAGCTCACCTCCTCGTCCACGTACGGCTCCACGAGCTGCGCGCCCCAGTAGCCGTGGTCGCCGCGGATGAGGCTCATCACGGCGATGTCGTGCAGCAGGCAGGCGAGGACGACCTTCTCGTTGGCGCCGCTCTTCCGGGCGAGCCGCGCGCTCTGCATCACGTGGTTGGCCGGCGCGAAGCGATACTTGAAGTAGTCGAACAACGTCGGCCGGTCGGGCATTTGGGGCAGGCGCGGATCGTTCCCCATCACGTAGTACTTGCCGTTGTCCGGCGGGCGCTTGATCCCCCGCCTCGGATCCCGCTCGCCCGAGTTGTAGATCACCGACTTCATCACCATCGCGCGATCCAGCTCCTGGATCATCGCGCGCTCGGCCATGTCGGCCCGTTCCAGGGTGTCCATACGCGGACCATCATCCGTCCCGGCGCGGCGGGGTGTCAAGGGCAAGGCGGAAGTCGGAAGTCGAAAGGCGGAAGTAAAAGCTGTCAGACGGAGTCCTTTCGCCCTGGACGTAAAGCCTCGCCGCCAAGGAATAGACAATAAAACCAAAACCCAAGCCCATAGCCCGCCAAGAACTGCGCCAAGTATGGCAATGGACTACACCCTGAGAATTACCAATGTCCTGGTGCTTCGGTAAACCACACTTGGCGCGTTTCTTCGCGAGCTGCACTTGTTGATTTTGCTCTTGCCATCAGCCTCTTCGCGGTAAAGCTTTTCCTTCCGACTTTCGACTTCCGACTTTCGACTTCTACTATGCGCGGCTGCCCCCGACCGCCGCGAAAACAGCGGCGCGGCGGCGCTCGAGCCACCACCAGGCGGCCGCGGACGCCGCGGCGAGCGCGAGCGCGGCCCCGAGCTCGAATGGGCTGTCGAATGTGGCAATCGAGTGCGCGGCCAGCGCGAGCGCGAGCCAGGGGGCGGGAGCGATGAGCACGGCGGCCCTCGAACGCGCCCGGCGGCGGCGCTTCCCCGTCATGATCCACGAAAGCAGCGCGGCGAGCGCGAGCCCGGCCGGCGCCACCCACCATGCGCCGCTCGCCGGGACCCCCGGCAAAAGGACGGCGAGCGCGGCCGCGACGCGAACCGGACCGCCGAGATAGTCGGTCCTCTTCATCCATTCCGTTCCTCCGACGAGCAGCCGGAGACGATCGCCCCTGGCAGGAAGCGCGATCCCTGCGACGCCCGTGGCAAGGCGCTCGAGGGGACGCACGAGCGTCCGCATGGCGAGGCTCGCGAGCATGCCGACGGGCAGCGCGAGCAGCGCCGCGAGGAGGAGCGAAGCGGGCGCCATGGGCACGAGCACCAGCGCTCCGAGCACGAGCCACTCGGCAACATGCGATGCGGCGCGGCCGAAGCGATGGCGCCGCGGCGCCTCCCCGGTCGCAAGCGAGATCAGCCGATCGGCCGAGCGCAGCACGCGCCGGCTCTTCCCGAGATCGAGCTCCTCGAGCGCATCGTCGAAGCTCAGCCAGCGGACCCTGCGGTCCTCGAGCGGCGTCTTGCGGCCGGCGTAGGCCATCAGGTAGTACACGACCGTGATCCAGTCGCCTTCCTTCTTCTGCTCGACGCGGCGCAGGCGCCGGATCGCCCGCGCGCGCACGCCCGCCTCCTCCCAGACTTCGCGCAGCGCGGCAGCGGCGGCGGTTTCGCCGTCCTCGACGTGCCCTTTCGGAAAGACCCACCGGTCGCGCGTGCCGCTGGCCTCGACGAGGAGATAGCGCGGCCCTTCGCTCGTCAGCCTGAAGACGACGCCTCCTCCATGCGTCGATCGGCTCATGACATCCGTACCTCTTGACTCAGGGCGGTTCCAGCCCGCTCTCCGCAATGGCTCGCGCCGACTGCGGCGAAGCCAGGAACTCGATGACCAGCCGGGCGAGCGCCTTGTCCGGCGAGGTCGCGGCGACGCCGGCCGCGAATGTCGAGACTTTCTGCGCTTCCGCGGGCAGGAGCGTGATGTGCGCGATGCCCGGCACGGGCAGCAGCTCGCTCAGCTGCTGCAGCCCGATCTCCACTTCGCCGCGCGCAACGACGGCGCCCACGCGCTCGCCGCGGTCGACGAGCCGGCTCTTGCCGAGCACGCGATCGGCAATTCCGAGGCGCTGAACGAGCACGGTGCTGAAGTACCTGCCGCTTTCGCTGGCGGAATACCCGATGGATTTCGCCTGCAGCAGGGTGTTTTTCAGCGCATCGACCGTGCTGATGTCCGGCCTGGGCGCTCCCGCCCGGACCGCCAGGGCGATGCTCGACCGGGCAACCATTCTCTCGCCCCCGGCCAATACCAGGCCGTCATCGATGAACTGGCGCAGCAGGTGCTGCGCAACGATGACGATGTCCACGACTTCGCCGCGCCTGAGCCGGTTCGGGATCGAGGTCTCCCCCGAGCCGATGGAAGTCGAGGCGGTAACGATCTTTTTGCTCGTCAGGCGCTCGAGCTGCGGGATCAACGCCAGGTGCGCGGCCGTAAAGGCGCCCGAGGTCATCACCCGGAATTCGCTGGCCATGGAATGAAAGCTTCAGGCTTTAGCGGGAAGTTCTCCCACCACCCCCCGAAGTCTTTTCAGGTCACCCCGCCCGGCCAGCCACCAGAAGCGGCTGGCGTTCGGCGGCTCGAAGGTGCGCGGGCACCTTCTTCCACCACCCCGTCACCTTCCGCGCCACCCCTCCTCGGACAGGAGGGGAGTACCCCGGCTCACCCTCGGGCAGGAGGGGAATCGAATCACAAATCACGACTCACGAATCACGCCGTTCCAGCCTCTGGCGGCTGACGGCTGGCGGCTGACGGCTCGTGTTCAGGCCGCCTTCGGCATTTTCGCGCCCGCCGCCTTGTCCGCCTTCTGGAAGTCGGCCTCGGTGAACCCGTAAAGATGCGCCCCGCCCATCATGATCTTCGCGGCGGTGTCGCGCGAGCAGCCCTTGAGCAGGTTGTTCGCCACGTTCGGGAAGTTGGAGTCGAAGTGCGGGTAGTCGGTGGACACCACCATCCGGTCGGCGCCCATCAGGGAGGCGGTGGCCTCGATCTCGGGCTCGCTGCCCTCGACCCCGGCCCAGCAGTTGCGCCGGAAATACTCCTTCGGCGTGAGGGTGAGATACGGCGCATGCGACTCGCGGTACTGGGGATAGTCCCACTCGATGCGCGACAGGAGCCCGGGCACCCAGGAATTCTGGCATTCGAGGAAGGCCACCCGCAGCCTGGGATGGAACTCGAACACGCCGCCGATCATCATCGCGATCAGCGCCTGCTGCATCTCGATCCAGTGGGCGGCGACGTGGCGGTAGAAGCGGTTCTCGCCGTAGAGCTCGATCATGTGGGAGTAGAAGGCGCTCACGCCTTCGTGGAACCCCCACGTCACGTTCAGCTCCTCGTGGATGCTGTAGAGCGGGTCCCAGTAGTTCGAGTGCCAGTAGTGGTTCTTCAGCTTGTTCGGCCGGATGAAGGAGCCCACGGCGCCGAGCTCCCTCACGCACCTCACGAGCTCCCGGCAGGCGAGGTGCACGTCGTGCATGGGCAGCATCGCCACGAACTTCAGGCGCTCGGGGCTGTAGCGGCAGAACTCGTGGATCCAGTTGTTGTAGGCCTGGCAGATGGCCAGCGACAGCTGGGGGTCCATCCCGTTGCGGCCCATCAGCACCAGGCCCATGGTCGGGTAGTTCACCGCGATGTCCACGCCCTCCATGGCCATGCCCTCCACCTGGGCCACCGGGTCGTAGTCCCGCGCCACCGCGAAGTCGAGGCGGCCGGTGTCGAACAGCCGCGAGCCCGACAAGAGCTGGGTGCTCTGGGTGGCCCCGCGCTTGATCCGCTTCCGGTACTGCTGGAGGTCCATGTCCGAGATGGGCTCGTGGTCGATGTAGAGGAGCCCGGCCGCGCCCCGCACGGGCTGGCCGTCGGCGCCCACCTGCACGCTGATGCGGTGCCGGTATTTCGGATCGAGGTAGCGGTCGAACAGGTCGGGCGGCTCCATGATGTGCATGTCGGAGTCGACGAAGCGCAGGCCGTCCTTCATGGCGGGCTCCTTTCAGGCGCCTCAGAGGTAGCGGTCGA
>JBIOVQ010000359.1:0-6621 GCA_044867805.1 Burkholderiales bacterium
TGGCGGCGATCAGCTTGTGGCGGGCGCGGTCGGACCGGTAGAGCAGCGTCGAGCGCGGGGCCGCCGCCTCGATCACCCCCTGGCCGGGGGCGCTGCGCGCCACCGTCACCCGGTCGCCGCACGCGAGCGCCCCGCGCCTTGCGCGCGTCACGCAATCGAGCGTGGTGGAGTCGGCAAGCTCGACCAGGTAGCGCCGGCCGTAGCTGGCGACAATCCGGCATTCCAGCTGCGGCGAAGCGTGATGAGTGGTGGCGCGTCGAGGGGCGGAAGAGGGGCCCCGAAGGGATTCGGGGATCTGACCCCCGGCGGCGCGCCGGGCGGCCGACACTACGTGATCGGAATCTCGCGATCTCGATTCGGAGGCCGCCGACTTACTCCGGGGCGCACGCCGCTTCACAGGTTACAAGTCGAACAGCTTGTCGAGCTTTGCCGCGCAGATGAAGTCGTTGTCCGAGAGTCCGTTGATGGCATGGGTCATGTACTCGACGCGGCACTTGTTGTAGCCGAGCAGGATGTCCGGGTGGTGGTCCTCGCGGTGGGAAATCCAGGCGGTTGCGTTCACGAACGCCGTCGCCTGGTAGTAGTTCTTGAATGAATAAGTCTTGGCGATGCGCCCGTTGGCGCATTCCCAGCCATCGAGCTGCTTGAGCAGGTTGCGGACCTCGGCATCCTTGAGTGGCGCGACGCCGCCCTCGCACGGCTTGCATTTCCCGGAGGCGAGATCGGTAACGGTCTTGGCCATTTCTATTCTCCCAAAAGCGTGAATCGTGAATCGTGAGTCGTGATTCGATTGCTAGTTCGCATTTTCCCACTCCTGGTGCCGGGCAGAGGATTGCACGAAAGACCTCGATTCACGAATCACCAATCACGAATCACGCTTTCTGCAGTCGTGCGATCCGCGCGATTGCCGGGGGGTGGGAGTCGTAGAAGGCGGAGTGCAGCGGATCGGGCGTGAGCGTGGACGCGTTCTCGCGGTAGAGCTTGATCAGCGCCGACGCGAGGTCGCGGGCGGAGGCGTGCCGCGCGGCGTACTCGTCGGCTTCGAACTCGTGCCGGCGCGAGACCATCGCGCCGATCGGCTGCAGCAGGATCGTGAACTGCGGCAGCACGATCGCGAACAGCACCAGCGCCATGGCGGTCGACGGCGACTGGACGTTGAGGGCGTGGAAGAACCACGGCTGCTGCATGATCCAGCCGAGCAGCCACAGGAAGCCCAGGCTCGCCGCGGCCAGCCAGGCCATGCGCTTCACGACGTGGCGCAGCCTGAAGTGACCCAGCTCGTGGGCCAGCACCGCCTCGACCTCGCCCGGGTCGAGGCGCGCGAGCAGCGTGTCGAAGAACACGATTCGCTTGGAGGCCCCGAAGCCGGTGAAATAGGCGTTGCCATGGGTGCTGCGACGCGAGCCGTCCATCACCATCAGGCCCTTCACCTTGAAGCCGCAGCGCGCGAGCAGGCGCTCGACGCGTTCCTTCAGCTCGGCATCCTGCATCGGCGAGAACTTGTTGAAGAGCGGCGCTATCCAGGTCGGATAGACGGCGATCGTGAAGAGATTGAAGCCGACCCAGGTGACCCAGGCGTAGAGCCACCAGTAGTCGCCGGCCGTCGCCATCAGCCACAGCACGACCGCCGCCAGCGGCAGACCGAGAACCAGCGCGAGGAGCGTGGCCTTCGCGAGATCCAGAAAGTACATGGCGGGCGTCATCTTGTTGAAGCCGAAGCGCTGTTCGATCACGAAGGTCCGGTAGAGACCGAACGGCAGGTCGAGCAGCGTCATCAATGCTCCGACCAGGGCCAGCAGCACGAGCCCGCGGCCGATGCCCTCCGCCAGCCAGGCCGCGGAGACGCCGTGCAGCCATTGCAGGACGCCGCCGAACGTCAGCGCGAGCAGGATGACCGCATCGGTGACGACCTCGACCAGCGCGAGGCGCGTCTTGGCGCACGTGTAGTCGGCGGCTTTCTGGTGCGCCTCGAGGCCGATCTCGCTCGAGAATTCCACCGGGACGCTGTGACGATGCGCGCGGACGTGGGCCAGGTGACGCGCGGCGAGCCACAGGCGCGTGGCGGTCGCGAGCGCGAGCGCGGCGAGGAAGACGATGCCGAATGCGTGCATCAGGCGGGCCGCCGGGTGAGCGCGGGATGTGACACAATATCGAGCAGGAATTTCCGAACCAATATAGAGCCTATCTCAACTATAGTCACGTGTGCGACGGAGGCGATGTGGGATGCAGATTTAGGAGGAGAGTCCGCAGCAATATGTCGATATTGCAAGGGCTCCCGACAACAAGATGCGCCCAGATCGCCCCGTCCCTCCGGGTTGCGGCCAGGACGGGCACGCGGAGGGCGGAGCAGTGCCTGCGCCCGTGGGCGTAGGTGCGACCCCGCAGCGGGCCAAGCGCGCCGGATTGAATCCGCGTGCCCATGCGCGCCTCCGCGGTCGCATCCCCCCAAGCGGGGCCCCTGCTCAACGCTCCGGCGCGCCGTCTGCGTCGTTGCCCGGCTTGACCCTATCGACATAGGGCCTGCGCCGTGCGCCTAGCATCCATCCCGTCCTGGCCACAACGCATCACGCGACTATAGTTGAGATAGGCTCTAGCCATGCCGCCCGAAGCCAACAACCTCATCTGGATCGACATGGAGATGAGCGGGCTCGATCCCGATACCGACCGCATCCTCGAAGTGGCCCTGGTGGTGACCGATCCGCAGCTGAACACCGTGGCGGAAGCGCCGGTGCTGGTGGTCCGCCAGCCGCACGCGGTGCTCGACACCATGGATGTCTGGAACAAGTCCACGCATGCCAAGACCGGGCTGATCGAGAAGGTAAAGGCCGCCACGCTGTCCGAAGCGGACGTCGAGGCGCGGATGCTCGCGTTTCTCGCCGATCACGTCCCGCCCAAGATGTCTCCGATGTGCGGCAATTCGGTGCACCAGGACCGCCGCTTTCTCGCGCGTCACATGCCGGCGCTGGAAGCCTACTTTCTCTATCGCAATCTCGACGTGAGCACGCTGAAGGAGCTGGCCAGGCGCTGGAAGCCGGAGATCATGGCGGGCCTGACCAAGCACGGCAAGCACGAGGCGCTCGCCGACATCTACGAGTCCATCGAGGAGCTGAAGTACTACCGCGAACATTTTCTCAAACTCTGATGAGTTTGAGAAAATGTGAGCGGCTCAATCCGCCTTGAGCGATGAAGCGCGGCCGTCGACGTGCCGGTCGGATCGAACTCTACGCGGCCACGCTTCATGATGGGGACCAAACGGGGATGGGCGGCGTCGGACATGTCCCGCAACCCACCCGCTGCCGTGGGCACTCGCTCGGAAAGGTCCTGAATTCATGAAGCGTGGCCAATGAGACGCGGGACAAACCGGTAGCAGGGCGGCCACGCTTCATCACTCAAGGCGGATTTCGCCGTCGAACTTGACGTTCAGGTTGAGCTTGCCTATCGACAGCGACATCGCGGCCGGAAACGCCTCGTTGCCCCTCAGCTTGCCCTCGGCCACCGCCTTCTGCACCGCTTTCTCGATGGCGAGCTGGGAGTTGACGCCCACGGTCTTGAGGAACTTGCGGATGCTCATGTTGAGCGCTTCGTCGTTCATTTTTTGTCCTCCGACATCGTTGATCAGTCACACGCGCGAGGTACCGGAAAAAAAATAATTCCGGCCGGACGGCCGGGAAAAGTACCATCCCCCCTGCCGATCAGCTGCTCGGCGAGTTCCGGCAATCCCGGTCTACCGCAATGTACCTAGCGAATTGTCGCACGCCTGGAGCCACGGTACCTGGCTCGGGGGTGCCAACCTTTGTGTCCCTGTGAACTTCTATGGCCGGAATTTCATTTATCGAACCGCTTGCGGCAGCGCCTAGCGGTTCGATTTGTAGTGGTTGATCAGCCCGTTGGTCGAGGCGTCGTGCGTCGAGACGGCTCCGCTCGCGCCGAGCTCCGGCAGGATGCGCCCCGCGAGGGTCTTCCCCAGCTCCACGCCCCATTGGTCGAAGGGGTTGACGTCCCAGATCACGCTCTGCACGAGCACCTTGTGCTCATAGAGCGCGATCAGCGCGCCCAGCGCGTGCGGCGTGAGTTCGTCCATCAGGATCGAGGTGGACGGCCGGTTGCCGTCGAAAGTCCGATGCGGGAGCAGCTTCGCGATCTCCCCATCCGCCAGGCCCTGCTTGCGCATTTCCGCCGCCGCCTCGCTCTCGCTCATGCCGCGGGCCAGCGCCTCGGTCTGGGCGAAGAAGTTGGAGAGCAGCATGGCGTGGTGCCCGGGCAACCGGTGCGGGGGGCGGCAGCACGCGATGAAGTCCGCCGCGACCGGCGCGGTGCCCTGGTGGAGCCACTGGAAGTAGGCGTGCTGCGCGTCGGTGCCGGTGCTGCCCCAGGTGATCGGGGCGGTGGCGTGGCCGACGCGGTCGCCCTCGCGGGTGACGCTCTTGCCGCTCGACTCCATTTCCAGCTGCTGCAGGTAGGCCGGCAGCAGCCGCAGCCGCTCGTCGTACGGCAGCACCGCGCGGCTGCCGCATCCGAGGAAGTTGGCGTTCCACACCTCGAGCAGGCCCAGCACGACCGGCAGGTTCTTCTCCAGCGGCGCGCGCGCGAAGTGCTCGTCCATGGCGCGCGCCCCGTCGCGCAGCTCGTCGAAGCGCTCCATCCCGGCCGCCAGGGCAAAGGGAAGCCCCACCGCGGAGCACAGCGAATAGCGGCCGCCGACCCAGTCCCAGATGCGGAACACGCGGTCCGGCGGAACGCCGAATTCGACCGCGCGCGCGGCCTCGGCCGTGACCGCGCAAAGATGGCCCGCGGCCTTGCCGCGCAGGCCGCGCTCGAGCCAGGCTTGCGCGGTACGCGCATTGGCGAGCGTTTCCTGCGTGGCGAAGGTCTTGGAGGCGACGACCACGAGCGTGGTGGCGGGCTCGAGTCTCGCGAGCACTCCCGATATCGCGCTGCCGTCCACGTTGGAGACGAAATGCGGCCGCGGTCCGCCCCGGCCGCGGTCGAGCGCTGCGCAGGCGAGCCGCGGTCCGAGGTCGGAGCCGCCGATGCCGAGGTTGACCACGTCGGTGAAGGCGCGGCGGGTGGCGCCGCGGATGCGGCCGGCGCGCACTCCGCGCACGAAGCGCCGCATGGCCGCGAGCTGGGCGGCGACTTCCCGCGTGACGTCCTTGCCGTCCACCCGGACCGGCGTAGCGGCGCGCAGCGCCACGTGCAGCGCCGCGCGGCCTTCCGTGACGTTGACGGGCTCGCCCGCCAGCATGCGCGCGCGCCACGCCTCGACCCCGCATTCGCGCGCGAGGTCGGCCAGCAGCCGCATCGTTTCCCCGGTGACGCGCTGCTTGGAGTAGTCGACGAGCAGCCCTCCCAGCGCAAGCGAGAATTTCCCGAAGCGCCCGGGGTCCTGCGCGAAAAGCTCGCGCAGGTGCTGGCGGGAGGTGGCGCCGTGATGCTCGGTGAGTTTCCGCCAGGCGGGAAGGGCGGAGCGGGCGGACGGCATTCCGATCGGATCGGGGAGGTAACCTGGAAGGATTCTACCCGGATAAGCGCGCCGCCGTTGAGTAAAGGCCGAATGGAACCGCAGATAAACGCAGATGAACGCAGATCAAGACCGGAAATTAGCCGCCAAGGCGCCAAGAACGCCAAGGAATACGAAAATGGGCTCGCTAATACAGACAGCGGCGACATCGCAGGTTGCGACGCTACCAAGCGATTCAGGGGGCGGTTTGGTTCTCATTCTTGTATTGAATTTCTTGGCGGCCTTGGCGTCTTGGCGGCTATTTTTGAGTTTTATCGGCGTGTATCGGCGTTCATCGGCGGCTCCCGCGGGGCTTCGACGTTTTTGAGACAAGCTAGAATCCCTCCCGAGAGGGATCGAGGGCTTGGTGAACGCCGTGCTTCAGGCTCTGGGGGGCGCGTTTCGCGACTTGCGCGAAGGGCGAGTGCTCGCGCTCGCGCTGCTGCCGCCGATCGTGGCGATCGCGCTCTGTGCCACGCTCGTCTGGGCCTATGCCGCCGACTGGGCCCGGCTCGTTGCGGACTGGATCGCCGGCGCAAGCTGGCTCGCGTGGGTGCGCGAGTGGGGCCTGGGCTCGATCTTCGTCTGGGCGGGAGGGATCGCTGCCGTTGCGGCCCTGATCCCGGTCGCGCTGATCACCGCGCTCGTCGTGACCGGGATCATCGCCATGCCTGTGATCGTGCCGATGGTCGGGGAGCTTCACTACCCGCGGCTCGAGCGGCGCAAGGGCGGGACCGTCGCCGGCAGCGCGTGGCATGCGCTCGTGACCGTCCTGATCTTCGCGGTGCTGTGGCTGTCCACGCTGCCGTTATGGCTGACCGGCGTCGGCGCGCTGTTCCTGCCGCCATTTTTGTCGGCGTATTTCAATCAGCGCATGTTCCGTTACGACGCACTGGCGGAGCACGCGAGCGCGGCGGAGTACGAAACCGTCGTGCGCGGCGCGCGCGGGCGGCTGTTCCTGCTGGGTCTGGTGCTTGCCTTTTTCTACGCCATACCGGTCTTCAACCTGGTCGTGCCGATCCTGAGCGCGCTCGCGTTTACTCATCTCTGCCTCGGCGAGCTGGCGCGGCTCAGGCAGACCGGCGCGCATCCCTGACGCGCCGGTCGCGCTCAGCCGCTGG
>JBIOVQ010000360.1:0-12075 GCA_044867805.1 Burkholderiales bacterium
CTCAAGAAGATGTCGGCGCCCAATGCCCAGGTCATCCGCGACGGACGGCAGACAACGGTGCCGGGCCGGGAGCTCGTTCCGGGCGACATCGTCCTGCTCGAAGCCGGCAATTACGTGCCGGCCGACATGCGCCTGGTCACGACCGTCAATCTCAAGGTCGAAGAAGCCTCGCTGACCGGAGAATCGGTGCCGGTGGAGAAGAACGCCGCGGCGGTGCTGGACAAGGATATCCCGCTCGGTGACCGCAGGAATTCCGCCTTCATGAGCACGATGGTGACCTACGGCCGCGGCAAGGGCCTGGTCACGGGCACCGGCATGCACACCCAGATCGGGCTCATCGCCGAGATGATCCAGTCCTACGAGGACGAGGACACGCCGTTGCAGCAGAAGCTCGAGCACCTCGGCAAGGTGCTGGGTACGATCTGCATCGCCATCTGCGCGTTCGTGTTCATCTACGGCCTGGTGCGGGACACCAAGCTCACCGACATCTTCACCATCGGGTTCCTCAACTACCTACAGGGCGAGCAGAAGGACATCATCAATCTATTCATGACGGCGGTGAGCCTCGCCATCGCGGCCGTCCCCGAGGGCTTGCCGGCAATCGTAACCATATGTCTTGCGCTGGGGATGCAGCAGATGGTCAAGCGGCATGCGCTGATCCGGAAACTGCCTGCGGTGGAAACGCTGGGCTGCGCCACGGTGATCTGCTCCGACAAGACCGGCACGCTGACGCAGAACGAGATGACGGTGGTCCAGGGATGGACCGGCAACAAGCGCTTCCGCGTCTCGGGCGAGGGCTACAACCCCAGCGGACAGTTCTCGGTCGACGGCAAGGCCTTCGACGCCCGCAATGATCCGGACGCGGCGCTGCTCCTGCACGGGGCGTTGCTCTGCAACGACGCCAAGCTGGACGAGCAGGCCGACGAGGCAGGCAAGCGCGCCTGGCGCATCATCGGCGACCCCACCGAGGGCGCCATGGCTGTGGTTGCGATCAAGGGCGGCTACCGGCGCGAGGAGCTGGAAAAGACGCTGCCCCGGGTGCAGGAGATTCCCTTCGACTCGGACCGCAAGCGCATGACGACGTTGCACGACACGAAAGGCGCCCAGGGTCCAGCGGGCTTCCGCTATCCCCCGTTCGTCGCGTTCGTGAAGGGTGCGCCCGACGTGATCCTCGACCTGTGCGGCCATATCCAGCAGGGCGGGCAATCGATTCCCCTGACCGCCGACAAGCGCAAGGAGGTGCTTGGGCAGAACAGTGGTCTCGCCAGCAACGCCCTGCGAGTGCTGGGAGTGGCCTATCGCCCCCTGGATGGCGTACCTGATAGCTGCACGCCCGAGACTGTCGAGAGGGACCTGACCTTCGTCGGGCTGCTCGGGATGATAGATCCCGCCCGGCCGGAGGTGACCGAGGCCGTGAAAGTAGCGACCGGAGCCGGGCTGAAGAGCGTGATGGTCACCGGCGATCACAAGGAAACGGCCGAGGCGATCGCCCGGGAAATCGGGATCCTGACCAAGGGCGGCCTGGTGCTCACCGGTCCCGAGATCGAGAAGCTCTCCGACGCGGAGCTGGCGGCGAAGGCCGACCGGCTGCAGGTGTGCTGCCGCGTATCGCCCCAGCACAAGACACGTATCGTCGACGCCATGAAGGCGCGCGACCACGTCGTGGCGATGACCGGCGACGGCGTGAACGATGCCCCGGCGCTGAAGCGCGCGAGCATCGGCGTCGCGATGGGCATCACCGGAACGGACGTGTCCAAGCAAACGGCCGACATGGTCCTCACCGACGACAATTTCGCCAGCATCGTGTCGGCGATCGAGCAGGGGCGGATCATCTACTCCAACATCCGCAAGTTCGTCTATTTCCTGCTCGCCTGCAATGCCGGCGAGATCCTGATTATCTTCGGCTCGATGCTGTTCGGGCTGCCCATCCCGCTGCGGCCGGTCCACCTGCTGTGGCTGAACCTGGTGAGCGACGGCGCCCCCGCCCTTGCGCTCGGCATGGAAAAGGGCGACCCCGACATCATGAAGCATGCGCCGCGTCCGCCCAGGGAGCCGGTCATCAACCGCGACATGGCGATCGGCATCGGGGTCATCGCCGTGGTCGACGCCATCGCCATCCTGACCGCCTTTTATCTCGGTTTGCAGCGCTACCCCGGCCATCTCGAGGCGGCCCAGACCATCGCCTTCGTCACGCTGTGCACTTCCGAGCTGATCCGGGCCTACACCGCGCGCTCCGAGTACCACAGCGTGCTCGCGATCGGCATGTTCTCGAACAAATGGATGAATTGGGCGGTGCTGGTGTCGTTCTCGCTGGTCCTCGCGGTGGTGTACCTGCCGTTCCTGCGGCCGTTCTTCGACACGGTGCCGCTCACGCTGGACGATTGGCTGCTCATGCTCCCCTTCTTCTTCGCTTCGCCGATCGCCATGGAGCTGCTCAAGCTGCACTTCCGCCGGCGGGCCAGCCAGGCCGGCGCCGCGCCGGAGCCGGCGCCCGCGGGCCAACATCGCCTTTCACTTGCCGCGGGCGCGCGCTCCGGCACAGGAGGAACTGCCATGCTCAAGGTGCTCATCCCGGTTGACGGTTCTCGCAATTGCGAATTCGCGGTGAGGCACGTCGTTCAGCGGTTCATGAACAATTCGGCGATGGAGGTTCACTTGCTGAACGTCCAGCCGTCGTTCGGCGGCTATATCTCGCGCTTCGTGAGCAGGAAGACGCTGCACGACTTCCACCGTGACGAGTCCGAAAAAGCGCTGCGCCCGATCCGGCAGCTCCTCGACGGCTTCGGCGTTCCGCACTCGGTGCATACCGCGGTCGGGGACAGGGCGCAAGCCATCGTTGGCGCGGTCCGCCGCCTGCGCTGCGACGAGATCGTGATGAGCACGGCACGCAAGAACTCGCTCACGCGGCTGGTCGAGAACTCGGTCACCAACAAGGTGCTCCAGCTGACGCCGGTGCCGGTCGAGGTGATCGCGGGCGACGCGGTGTCGCCGTGGGAGCGCTACGGCATCCCCGTGGGACTCAGCTCCCTGCTGGCGCTGCTGCTGGCGGCGGTTGTCGATTGACCCAACCTCTCACCGCAGAGGACGCGGAGGACGCGGAGGAAAAACAGCAACAATAATTGAATCGCCGGGACGCCAGGAAATACGGGAATGGGTCAGGGACGCATTTCAGCGCGTCCCTGCATTACTTCCTCGCTCTGCACTCAGCACTCCGCACTCGACCCCCTCCCTGGCCCTCCCCCTTCGATAAGGGGGAGGGATGGGTGGGGGTTAGTGCGCCTTGTCCCAATTGGGACCGGCGCCGACGTCCACGATCAGCGGCACCGACAGCTGCGCGACCGAGCTCATGAGCCGCGGCAGCTCGCGCCTGACGGTCTCGACCTCCTGCTCGGGCGCTTCCAGCACCAGCTCGTCGTGCACCTGCATGATGAGCCGCGACTTCATCCGCCCTTCCGCCAGCCAGCGGTCCACGGCGATCATCGCCATCTTGATGAGGTCGGCGGCCGTCCCCTGCATCGGAGCGTTGATCGCGGCGCGTTCCGCCCCCTGGCGGCGCGCCGGGCTGCCGCTCTTGATCTCGGGCAGCCATAGCTTGCGGCCGAACACGGTCTCGACGTAGCCGGTCGTGCGCGCGGCCTCGCGCGTGCGCTTCATGTAGTCCGCCACGCCGGGGTAGCGCGTGAAGTAGCGGTCCATGTACTGCTGCGCCGCGGCGCGCTCGATGCCCAGCTGGCGCGCAAGCCCGAACGCGGACATGCCGTAGATCAGCCCGAAGTTGATGACCTTGGCGTAGCGCCGCTGCTCCGCGCCCACGTCCTTCGGCTCCATCCCGAAGATCTCCGCGGCGGTGGCGCGGTGCACGTCCTCTTCCGCCGCGAAAGCGCGCAGCAGGTTCTCGTCCCGCGAGATGTGCGCCATGATGCGCAGCTCGATCTGCGAGTAGTCGGCGGAGACGATGCGGCTGCCCGGCGGCGCGATGAACGCCTCGCGGATGCGGCGCCCTTCCGCGGTGCGGATGGGGATGTTCTGCAGGTTGGGGTCGTTGCTGGCGAGCCGCCCCGTGACCGCCACCGCCTGCCCGTAGTTGGTGTGCACGCGGCCGGTGCGCGGATTGATGGATTGAGGCAGCTTGTCCGTGTAAGTCGACTTGAGCTTGGCGAGGCCGCGATAGTCGAGGATCAGCTGCGGCAGCGGGTGGTCGAGGGCGAGCTCCTGCAGCGCGTCCTCGTCCGTGGACGGCGCACCGCCCGGCGTCTTGCGCAGCGGCTTCAATCCCTGCTTCTCGAACAGGATCTCCTGGATCTGCCTGGGCGAGTTCAGGTTGAAGGGCTGGCCGGCCTGCTCATGCGCGCGGGTCTCGATCTCCCCCATCTTTTCGCCGAACTGGGTCGACAGCGTCTTCAGCTGCTCCCGGTCGATCAGCACGCCGTGGCGCTCCATGCTGAACAGCACCGCGACGAGCGGCATCTCCACGTCCCGATAGATGCGCGCGGCCTTTTCGTCGGACTGGACGCGCGGGTAAAGCGCCTGGTGCAGCTGCAGCGTCACGTCCGCGTCCTCCGCCGCGTACTCGGCGGCACGCTCCACCGGCACCTGCTCGAACCCGATGCGGCCCGCGCCCTTGCCGGTCACCTCGTCGTAGGTGATGGTCCTAAGGCCGAGATGGCGCTCGGCGAGGTCGTCCAGGTCGTGGGACTGATGGCTTTCCAGAACGTACGACTGCAGCAGGGTGTCGTGGGCGGCGCCGGCGAGACGGATGCCGTGGTTGGCGAGAACGTGCATGTCGTACTTCGTGTTCTGGCCGAGCTTCGCGCGGCGCGCGTCCTCCAGCCAGGGCTTGAGCCGGGCGAGCACCGCTGCCCGGTCGAGCTGGTCGGGCGCGCCGGCGTAGCGGTGGGCGAGCGGGATGTAGACCGCCGTGCCCGCATCGACAGCGAGGGAGAGTCCCACCAGCTCCGCCGTGAGCTGATCGAGGCTGGTGGTTTCCGTATCCACGGATACAAGATCGGCTTCGCCGATCTTGTGTAACCAGAAGTCCAATTGTTTTTCCGTAAGTATTGTTTCGTATTTTCGTTCAGGCGCGAGTTGGAGGGCGCGTATGTCGGCGCCGGCAGCAACTTCGCCGCTCGTTGTCCGCTGCGGCTCCTCCATTCCCGCCGGCGCGCCCTCCAACTCGTGCCTCCAGGACTTGAAGCCGAAGCGGTCGAACAGCCCGGCGAGCTTGGCGGTGTCGCGCGGCCGCGGAGCGAGGTCGCGGACCCCGAGCGGCAGCGGGACGTCGCACTTGATGGTGAGCAGCTCGCGCCCGCGCGGCAGCCAGTCGAGGCTCTTGCGCAGGTTTTCGCCCACCGCCCCCCCGATTTCCGGCGCGTGCTTCACGACGTCATCGAGGCTGCCGTACTGCGCGAGCCATTTGACCGCGGTCTTGGGCCCGACCTTCTCGATGCCCGGGACGTTGTCGACGCTGTCGCCCACCAGCGCGAGGTAATCGGTAAAGCGCCCGGGCCCGATGCCGAACTTCGCCTCCACGCCCGCCTCGTCCAGCACCTCGTTCGACATCGTGTTCACCAGCGTCACCCGCTCGTTCACCAGCTGGGCGAAGTCCTTGTCCCCGGTGGAAATGGTGACTTTCATGCCGTCGCGCTCCGCCTGCCGCGCGAGGGTCCCGATCACGTCATCGGCCTCCACCCCCTCGATTTCCAGCAGGGGCCAGCCGAGCGCGACGATCGCCTCCTTGAGCGGGGCGATCTGCGCGGCCAGGTCGTCCGGCATTGGCGGGCGGTTGGCCTTGTACTGCGGATAGACCGCGTCCCGGAACGTCTTGCCTTTCGCGTCGAACACGCAGGCGATATGGTCAGCCGGATTGTCCTTCAGCAGGCGGCGCAGCATGTTGAGCATGCCGTAGATCGCGCCGGTCGGCTCGCCCTTGCCGTTGCGCAGCTCCGGCAGCGCGTGGAACGCGCGGTAGAGGTACGACGAGCCGTCAACCAGCAGCAGTGTCTTCATGCTTCCGCGTGAAAGGTAAATCGTAAATCGTGAATCGATGAAGTATCATGTTCTTCGCGTTTCGCCGGCCCCGGCACGATTCACCATTCACTATTTACGATTCACGGAAATTTTATGACCGAGAAAGACAAGCTTCCCGACGCCCTGTCGCCCGACCTCGTGGAAAAAAGGTGGACGGCGCGTGAGTCGTGGCGGGTGTTCAGGATTATGTCAGAATTCGTCGAGGCGACGGAACGCCTGAATGCGATCCGTCCCGCGGTCAGCATATTCGGCAGCGCCCGCACGCCGCCCGGCCATCCCTACTACGTCCTCGCCGAGAGCATCGCCCGCCAGCTTTCCGACGCCGGCTTCAGCGTCATCTCCGGCGGCGGCCCCGGCATGATGGAAGCGGTCAACAAGGGCGCCTACTCCGGCGCCAGCCCGAGCGTGGGACTCAACATCCAGTTGCCGCACGAGCAGGCGACCAACCGCTACCAGGACATCAGCCAGACGTTCCGCCATTTCTTCACGCGCAAGGTGATGTTCGTCAAGTACGCGACCGCCTGGGTGGTGATGCCGGGAGGGTTCGGCACGCTCGACGAGCTGATGGAGGCGCTCACGCTGGTGCAGACCGGCAAGACGCGCCGGATGCCGATCATCCTGGTGCACGCGCCGTTCTGGCGCGGCCTGCTCGACTGGTTCCGGCGCACGCTCGTGGCCGAAGGCATGATCGACGCCGCGGACATGGACCTGATCCAGATCCACGACGAGCCGCGGGCCGTGGTGGACGCGATCTTCAACTACTACGAAAAGCGCGGCTTCGAGCCGTCGCCCGAGGAGCGCGAGGTCCTGCTCAACCTCTAAGGATTCGGGGCGAGGTCGAGGAGGTCGGGAATTCAACACCCCTGGCAACTCCCATTGACCATGGCCGGCCGATCATGCCCCGAATCCTTGATCCTCAACCCGCCTATAATTGATCCCGAAACGGCGCCATCGGCTCGAGGTCCAATAACTTGTGAAGACGCGCACATTGCTGGCCGCACTGTTCCTCGCCGCCGCGCTGCCGGTGGCGGCTCAGCAGGCCAAGCCGCCCGCGCTCCAGCCGCTGCCCGCGCCGCCGCCGCCGCCGCCGGGCTACGAGCCCGACCCCGCGCAGGAGCCGCAGGTGAGCGTCACCATCCGTCCCACGGAAACCATCGAGGAATACCGCCTCAACGGCAGGCTCTACATGGTCAAGGTGACGCCGAGGAACGGCAAGCCGTACTATCTGGTAGACAACATCGGGAACGGCAAATTCGCGCGCTACGACGACTATGACACCGGCCTGCGGCCGCCGGCGTGGGTGCTCTTCAATTTCTAGCCGTCGGCTGCCAGCCGACAGCAGTCAGAACAGTTTGTGGTGGAGCCTTCATGGTTTATCCTGACGGCTGACCGCTGACGGCTGACCGCTACGAATGTCCGTCTACACCACCGTCACCCGCGAACAGCTCGGCGCCTGGCTCAAGAACTATTCCGTCGGACCGCTGGTTGACCTCGAAGGCATACCGGCCGGGATCGAGAACACCAACTACTTCGTCACCACCGCCCGGGGCCGCTACGTCCTGACGCTGTTCGAGCGGCTTACGGCCCGGGAGCTGCCGTTCTATCTCAATCTGCAGGACCACCTGGCGGGCAAGGGCGTACCCTGCCCCCAGCCCGTGGCCGATCGGCGCGGAGCCTTTCTCGGGGAGCTGAACGGCAAGCCGGCCGCGCTCGTGAGCTTCCTGCGCGGCAAGGACCTCGCCGCTCCCACCGCGACCCAGTGCGCCCAGGTCGGCGCGATGCTCGCCCATATTCACGCCGCGGGGGCCTCCTACGCCGCCCGCATGGAAAACCCGCGCGGGCCGAAGTGGTGGAAGGCGGTCATGCCCGAAATCATTCCGTTCCTCGGCGCCGACGACGTCGCGCTCCTGCGCGAGGAAGTACGCTACCAGGCGCTGCACCGCCGGGACGAGCTGCCGCGCGGCGCCATCCACGCCGATCTCTTCCGCGACAACGTGCTGTTCGAGAACGGGCGCATCTCGGGCGTGATCGACTTCTATTTCGCGTGCACCGACGCCCTGCTCTACGACGTCGCGATCACGGTCAACGACTGGTGCGTCCAGGACGGCCGGGCGCTCGATACCGCCGGCGCGGCGGCGCTGCTCGAGGCCTACCAGAAAGTCCGGCGCTTCACCCCGAACGAGCGCGGCGCGTGGCCGGTGATGCTGCGCGCGGGGGCGCTGCGCTTCTGGGTATCCCGGCTCTATGACTTCTACCTGCCGCGGCCGGGGGAGCTGACGCACGCCAAGGACCCGGCCCACTTCCGCGACATGCTCGCGCTGCACGTGGCGCGCGGGGACAGTGCGCCCCAACCCGCCGCCTAGAAATCAGGCGGCAGCCACGACAGCCGCTAGTTGTCAGCTATCAGTCACCGGTACCAGAAGCAAGCTTGCTTCAAGCTGGCGGCTGACAGCTGACGGCTGACAACTGCCCTTAGGCGGCAATCAGTTTCGCGTACTCGAGCATCAGCCATTTCAGCCCGCCGTTCCTGAAGTTGACCTGGACGCGCGCGTCGGCCCCGCGCCCCTCGGCGCTCACGATGACCCCGGCGCCGAAGGTGGGATGCACCACGCTCTGCCCAACACGCCACGCCGTTGCGTGCTGTGCGTTCCGAGTTCCGAGTTCCGAGTTCCGTGTTTCATGCTCCGCGTTGACCGGCGGCCCTGAACCCTGAACTTTGAACCCGGAACGTTGAACCCGGAACCCGGAACCGACGCGCTTCATGAGCGCGTCCGGGATCTCGTGGAAGAAACGCGAGGCTACGCCGAAGCGCGTCTGGCCGTGCAGCATCCGGCTTTGCGCGAAGGAGAGGTAGATCCGGCGCCGCGCGCGCGTCAGCGCCACGTACATGAGGCGCCGCTCCTCCTCGATGCCGTCGACTTCGGTCAGGCTGTTCTCGTGCGGGAACAAACCCTCTTCCAGGCCGCTCACGAACACGCTGTGGAACTCGAGCCCCTTGGCCGAGTGCGCGGTCATGAGCTGCAAGGCGTCGGCGCCGGCGCCCGCCTGGTGCTCGCCGCCTTCCAGGGCGGCGTGGGCGAGGAACGCGGTCAATTCATCGGGCTCGTCCATGCCCGCGGCCTCGCCCGCGGGCTGCACGTCGCGCTCGGCGACGAAGGTGGCGGCGGCGTTGATGAGCTCCGAGAGATTCTCCAGCCGGTCGGCCCCTTCCCGCTCGGCCTGGTAGTGCGCCTTGAGCCCGCTCGCGTCGATCACGTGCTCGATCACTTCCGGCAATTGCATTCCGGCGGTGGCGCCGCGCATACGCTCGATCAGGGCAACGAAGGCAGGAATGCCCTTGGCGGGTGATGGGTGATGGGTGGTGGGGGATGGTTCTCCGGCTCCGCCGTTTTTCCCTTCCGACTTCCGACTTCCGACTTCCGACTTGGTCTTGGCGGCGGCCCACAGGCTGCTGCCTGCCGCCTGCGCGGCGTCCTGTAGCTGCTCGAGGCTGCGATTGCCGATGCCGCGCGCCGGAAAATTGACGATGCGGGCGAACGCCGCATCGTCGTCCGGGTTCGCCACCAGCCGCAGGTAGGCGAGCGCGTGCTTCACTTCCTGCCGCTCGAAGAACCGCAGCCCGCCGTAGACCCGGTAGGGCATGTTCGCGGTGAACAGCGCGTGCTCCAGCACCCGCGACTGGGCGTTGGAGCGGTACAGAACCGCGATATTGGAAAGCGCCACGCCCTCGGCGCGCAGCGCGCGCACTTCGTCGACGATGAAGCCCGCCTCGTCGAGATCGGTCGCCGCTTCGAACACGCGCAGCGGCTCGCCCCTGGCCTCCGCGGTCCACAGGTTCTTGCCGAGCCGGCGCCGGTTGTGCCCGATCAGCGCGTTGGCCGCATCCAGAATGTGGCCGTGCGAGCGATAGTTCTGCTCGAGCTTGATGACCCGCCCGATCGCGAAATCCCGCTGCAGGTCCTGCATGTTGGCGCTGGAGGCGCCGCGGAAGGCGTAGATGCTCTGGTCGTCGTCCCCGACGGCGAAGATAGCGTTGTCCTGACCGGCCAGCAGCTTCAGCCAGCGGTACTGCAATCGGTTGGTATCCTGGAACTCATCCACCAGGATGTGCTTGAAGCGGGCGCCGTAGTGCGCGCGCAACGCATCGTTGCCGGCGAGCAGCTCGTACGAGCGCAGCAGCAGCTCCGCGAAATCCACGACGCCCTCGCGGTTGCACTGCTCATCGTAGGCGGCGTAGAAGTCCTTCATGCGCCGCGCGAGCTCGTCGTGCGCCTCGGCCTGCTGGGCGCGCAGCCCCTCTTCCTTGTTCGCGGCCACGAACCACTGCACCTGCCGCGGCGGAAAGCGCTCCTCGTCCGCGTTGAGACCCTTGAGCAGGCGCTTGATCGCGGCGAGCTGGTCCTGGCTGTCGAGGATCTGGAACATCTGCGGCAGCCCCGCCTCGCGGTGATGCACGCGCAGCATGCGGTTGGCGAGCCCGTGAAAGGTGCCCACCCACATGCCGCGCGTGTTGATCGGCAGCATCGCCGAGATGCGCGTGAGCATCTCCTTCGCCGCCTTGTTGGTGAAAGTGACCGCGATCAGGCCGGTCGGGCTGACCTGCCCGGTCTGGATGAGCCACGCGACGCGCGTCGTGAGCACGCGCGTCTTGCCGCTGCCGGCACCGGCAAGGATCAGCGCTGATTGATGCGGCAGCGTGACCGCTTCGAGCTGCCGTTCGTTGAGGCCGGAGAGAAATTCGGGGGACATCGAGCGCCGGGAAATTCAGCGCTGATTATAAGTCAGTTGAACCGGAAGCCATGCTCCGGTTCAACTCCGCGCGTTGGAGCGGACGAAAACTCGCCGTTCAACGCGCGGCGCGCGGGGTCACTTGCTTACGGTCGCTTCCGCCAGGCCGAGTGCCTTGAGCTTTTCCACCGCCGCGGCGGCGTCCCGCTGCGTCGGAAAGCTCAGTACGCGCACGCGATACTCCACGCGACCCGCTGCCTTCGCGCGCCGCATCACCGCGGGGTAGCCGGCAGCGTGCAGCCGGTCATAGGCCGCGAGCGCGACCGCCTGGTCGGGCGACACGGCGGCATCCACGTGCACCCGGCCGCCGCGGCGCGCGCCGCCGCTGCCCGCCTCGATTTCGGTCTCGGCCGCCCACAGCGCGAGCTGCTTCGGGTCCACCGGCGCAACCGGCAACGGCCGCGCGTCGCGCGGCGCGACGAAGAAGGACAGCGGCTCGGACATCGTGAATTCGCCCGTTTGCGGGTGAGTGACCGAGATCCTGCCTTCTATCAGGCACACCAGGTCGCGCTTCTCGTCCGACTTGCCCCACAGGTCGGTGCCGCGGATGCCGGTGGTGACGGTGGCGACCCGGATATCGACGCTGCGGCCGGCCGGCCGCTTGTCGAAAATGCCGGTGGTGAAGCGGAAAGCGCCGCGCACGACGTCGAGCGCCGCCGTGACGACCCGCTTCGAGTCCGCGCCTTTCCTGTCGGCCAGCCCGTCGAGCGCCACGGTTGCGTTCTCGCCAAGCTTGACCGCGCTGCCTTCCGCCATGCGCAGGAGCAGGCGCGAGCCCGCGCCGGTAACGACGCGGTCGCTGTTGTCGAGCCGCATGCCGACGGCAGCCGGCAGGCGCTTGCTGCCGCGCTCGACCCACGCGGGACTCACCACGCCTTCCACGGTCAGCGTCTGCGCGGCAGCCGGCGCCGCGAGCAGCGCAAGCAGCGCGCAGGCACCGAACTCGATTCGCATGGTGGCCCCCCCGGTACGGATACCGCCTGATACGGGCCAGTCTACGCGGCGGATGCGGCTATAATTGTGAACTTAATCACGCCCATGCAGCAGAAGTACAACCCCCAGACCATCGAGCGCGAAGCCCAGGAGTACTGGGAAGCGAGCGGCGCGTTCCGCGCCGTGGAGTCTCCCGGCAGGCCGAAGTACTACTGCCTCTCGATGTTTCCCTACCCGTCCGGGAAACTGCACATGGGGCACGTGCGCAACTACACCATCGGCGACGTGCTCACCCGCTATCACCGGATGAACGGCCGCAACGTGCTG
>JBIOVQ010000361.1:0-11633 GCA_044867805.1 Burkholderiales bacterium
CGAGCGCCCACTGCCACGTCGCGTGCGTCAGGACATGGTGGGTCGGCAGGATGTCGAAGCTCGCGAATTTCTTCACCTTGTCCGGGTGGTCGAGCGCCATGCGGTGCGCCGTGCGCGCGCCGCGGTCATGGCCCGCGACGAAGAACTCCTTGAACCCGAGGTACGCCATCACGTCCACCTGGTCCTGCGCCATGCGCCGGAACGAGTAGTTGCTGTGGTCCTCCTTCCCGCGCGGCTTGCCGCTGTCGCCGTAGCCGCGCAGGTCCGTCGCGACGACCGTGAAATCCCGCGCGAGGCGCGGCGCGACCAGGTGCCAGTGCACGTGCGTGAGCGGGTTGCCGTGGAGCAGCAGCACCGCCGGCCCCTTGCCGCCGGTGCGCCCCACGATCTTCACGTCCGGGTCCGACGTCTGGACTTCGATCTTCCTGAATCCTTCGTACATGGCCCCTGCATTCCGGTAGCGGTTGGAATGCCGATGTTACAATCGCGCCTGCGTCACAACAACAGGCGCGGGCGCAGTGAATTCCTCGATCCCTGCATCGACCATCATCCACTTTCGAGGAAATCTGAGCCCGATCTTCTGCAAGTGCCGCGCCACCCAATCACCCGTGAACAGCTCGAGCGCGAGCCCGGCCAGGTCATCTCTCCCGGGCGCTGGGCCAATGCCGTGCTCCGCCTGTTCCAACGCGACGGCGAGCAGTGGGTGGTGAAGGATTTCCGGGCGCGCTCGTTCATCGTCCGCAACACCATCGGTCGCTTCCTGATACGGCGGGAGCTGCGCGCCTTGGGCAAGGTAGCGGGCCTGAACGGAGTGCCGGCCGACGCGTTCAGGGTCGACGCGCACGCCCTCGCCTACCGCTTCATCCCCGGGACGCCGCTCACCCAGGCGGTGGAGGAGCGCAAGAGCGCCGAGTTCTTTGCCACTTTCGAGCGCCTGCTTGCGGAAGTGCACGCGCGCGGGATCGTGCACCTCGACGTGCGCAACGGACGCAACGTGCTGGTCACCGAGGGCGGCCGGGCGGCACTGATCGACTTCCAGTCTCACCTCGGCACCGCGCGCCTGCCGAAGGCGATGCGCGGGTGGATGGAGCGCTTCGACATGGCCGGCGTGTACAAGCACTGGGAGCGCCACCACCCGCAATCCCTGGGCGAGAGCCGCGCCGCGCTTCTCGCCGGCATGAACCGCTGGCGGCGCCTGTGGCCGTTCCGCGGCTACCTCGGCGTGCGCAATTCCGACCCCGGCCCGCGATGATCCTCGACAAGGTCCACGCGATCTTCAACCACCCCGGCCTGCGCAAGGTCTGGGTCAAGTCCCGCGTGCCAATAGGACTCGCTATCGTGGCCGTCGTCCTGTGGCGGATGAATCCGCGCTGGCTGTGGCCGGGATTCGGCGTTTCCATGGTGGGCGAGCTCATCCAGCTGTGGTGCTTCGCGTCGCTGAACAAGAGCGTGGACCTCGCCTGCAACGGCCCCTACACCGTCGTGCGCAATCCCATGTACCTGGGCCGGTTTCTCATCATCCTCGGTGCGGTGATGCTGCTTGGCAACGCGTGGCTCGTGCTGGCTTACGTAGTGGTGTACTACTTCTACATGGTCAATCGCGTAAAGCGTGAGGAGGTGAAGTTACGGCCGATACTCGGCGCGCCGTACGCGGACTACTGCGCGAAGGTGAACCGGTTCCTGCCGGGGCGGAAGTACCCCGGCAGCACATTGTTGTACTGGAACTGGAAGCTGCTGAACCAGAACCACGGCTGGGCCAATCTGGCGGGTACGCTGGTGTTCTGGGCCGCGGCGGCGGCGATTGCGTGGCAGCCATGAGGCAGACGCCGGTTGTCAGCCGCCAGTCGAACCGCGTGATTCGTGATTTGTGATTCGTGATTCGTGCGCCCGTGAACGCCGACACCAGAGATGAGCAGCGCGGCGCGTCCTGGCTTTACGACGACCTCCTGGCGTGGCTCAGTCCGGGCGGTCTCCTCATCACCGCGCTCGCCCTTCGCTTTCCCGACGGTCTGGCGCTTCTGCGGACGCAGGCGCCCGAGCTGATCCTGCCGGCGTGGTTCGCCGGCGCCTACGCCGTGGGGCTTGCGCTCAGCCCACTGGGTCGTCTCGTCTATAGCTTCGCGCAAGCCATTGTCTGGAAGACGCTGCGCGACGCGTGGGCGCCGGTCATCGGTTTCCTGGCGAAAAGGCTCAAGCAGACCGAAGGCATGGAAGTGCCCGATGCCTCGACCATGTCCACCGCGCAGTTTCACGATCTCGATCGCCGGATACGGGAGTACCTCGAGGCGGTGGACCCGTCGTCCCGGCCCGTCTTGAACCGCATGAAGGTCCTGTGCAGCCTCTCGTGCAACACCGCGGCCGCGTGCGTGGTGTTCCTCGTCCTCGACCTCATTGCGGGCAACTTTCCGCGATGGACACCGGCCTACTTCCTTGCGTGGCTGCTGTCTTTTGCCGTGGCCATGGTGGCGGCGGTCTATCGCGAGCGCCGCCGCCAGCGGACGCAATTGTCCGTCTGGCGCAGGCTTCAGGTACTCGAGGGACGCGCTTAGTTTCCGACTGATGTCGACCCTCTCCCAGTGGCGGAACATGTGGGCGGTATTCGGCGTGGCCGCGGCCGATGAAGCGCTGTTTCAGGACCTGACCACCAGGTACTCCGAGCCTCACCGGAAGTACCACACGATGCAGCATCTCCACGAATGCTTCGAGAAGCTGCAGGAGCTTCGAGCGCTGGCGCGGAAACCGGAGGAAATCGAGCTGGCCTTGTGGTTTCACGACGCCATCTACGATACGAGGCGCAAGGACAACGAGGAAAAGAGCGCCGAGTGGGCGCGTTCCACGGTCGTTGAAGCCGGCGTGGCGGCCCCGGCCGGCGACCGCGTCTACGAGCTGGTCATGGCGACGCGGCACAATGCCGTGCCGGCGGGCCTCGACGCGCAAATCCTGGTCGACGTGGATCTTTCCATACTCGGAGCCAGCCCGGACCGGTTCGACGAATACGAGCGCCAGATCCGCCAGGAGTACTCCTGGGTTCCGGGCCTGCTGTTCCGCCGCGAACGACGGAAGGTGCTCACGGATTTTCTGAAACGGCGCACCATCTTTCAGACCAAGCAGTTCATCGCCGCCTACGAAGCGCGGGCAAGGGCAAACCTGCAGCGCTCCATCGAGGAAGCTCGGTAGCTAGGGGCACACGTCAGGACGTCAGCGTTTTTCAGGTGTTTGTTGCTGTAACAAATTGATCCAGTTGAAGGATCGCGGTGCCGCGTACAGAATGGTGGCTTACGAACCGACTTTTCGGGCAACCAGTCCCGGATAGGCATCACACGATGCGATGGTTATTCTCACTAGCATATTTTGGATGCTGGCTCATCGCTGGCGCGCTGCTATTTTTCGTTCCCGCATTGCTTCTTTGGGAAATCGCCAAGGTTTCCCATCTCACAGGTATTGACGATGATGTGACGCTGCTGGCGCTGCCCATGGGCGCCCTTCTCGGGGCATGGGGGGCGGTTCGTTCCCGTCATGCATACGTGTTACAGCGTGTTATTTCCATTTTTGGAATATTGATCTCTGCCTCGGGCACTTTCATGGCTATTGGGTTTGTCCAGAGTTCGGAGCGGGCGGCGGGTTCAGGGCCATTCGCTGGCATCGGAGAACTGCTTGAAGCGGGAATGTCGATAGTCATCGCCGTGTATGGCGCATGTATGTTTGGTATCTGGGCGTTTGCCAGATTGGCGAGATTTGGAGAAGTAGAGGAACATCAGGCCGGACCTGCCGATGCCGGTAACGCCTAACCCAACGCATGCACCGGAGCGCTTAATACCGGATTTGTTCCGATCATTTTCCACAAGCGTCGCGTCCGGTGGTACTCGGTCGTTGGAATCAAGCCGCGAACCACGAATCACGGCTCACGATTCACGCTTTCAATAAAAAACGCCACCCTCGGGTGGCGTTTTTGCGTGACCTGCGGACCACCCCTCCTAGTCTAGGAGGGGTCGAGCGCAGCGAGGGGGCGGTTATTTGTCGAGCCCGCCCAGGCACAGGTACTTCACCTCGAGGAATTCCTCGATGCCGTACTTCGAGCCCTCGCGGCCAATGCCGGATTCCTTCACGCCCCCGAACGGCGCCACCTCGGTCGATATGATGCCGACGTTGATGCCGACGATGCCGGACTCGAGTCCCTCCGCCACGCGCCAGACGCGGCCGACGTCGCGGCTGTAGAAATATGCGGCGAGGCCGTACTGGGTGTCATTGGCGAGCTTGAGCAGCTCGTCCTCCGATTTGAAGCGGTAGAGCGGAGCCACCGGCCCGAACGTCTCTTCGTGAGTGACCTTCATCGCGGGCGTCACGTTGGCAAGCACGGTCGGCTGGAAGAACTGCCCGCCCTTCTCATGACGCTTGCCTCCGGTGACGACCTTCGCGCCCTTGGCGAGCGCGTCCGCGATGTGCTCCTCGACCTTTTCCACGGCCTTTTTCTCGATCAGCGGCCCCTGCACGACGCCCGTCTCCAGGCCGTTGCCCACCTTCATCTGGGACACCTTGTCGCCGAGCTTCTGCGCGAACTTGTCGTAGACGCCGTCCTGGATGTAGATGCGGTTGGCGCACACGCAGGTCTGGCCCGTGTTGCGGAACTTGGAGGCGAGCGCGCCCTCCACGGCGGCGTCGAGGTCGGCGTCGTCGAAAACCACGAACGGGGCGTTGCCGCCCAGCTCGAGCGACACCTTCTTCACCGTGCTCGCGCACTGCTCCATCAGCTTCTTGCCCACCTCGGTCGAGCCGGTAAACGTGAACTTGCGTACCAGCGGGTTGGTCGTTAATTCGTTGCCGATCGGGCCGGAAGCGCCGGTCACCACCGACAGCACGCCTTTCGGGATGCCGGCGCGCTCGGCGAGCTCGCACAGCGCCAGCGCCGAGTACGGCGTCATGCTCGCGGGCTTGATCACCATGGTGCAGCCCGCGGCGAGCGCGGGGCCGGCCTTGCGCGTGATCATGGCGTTCGGGAAATTCCACGGCGTCACCGCCGCGCACACGCCGATCGGCTGCTTGAGCACGACGATGCGGCGGTCCGCCGCCTGCGCCGGGATGGTGTCGCCGTAGATGCGCTTGCCCTCTTCCGCGAACCACTCGATGAAGGACGCGCCGTAGCCGATCTCGCCGCGCGATTCCGCGAGCGGCTTGCCCTGCTCCACGGTCATGAGCACCGCCAGGTCCTCCTGGTTGGCCATCATGATGTCGAACCACTTGCGCAGGATCGCGGCGCGCTCCTTCGCGCTCTTCGCGCGCCACGCCGGCCACGCCGCGTTGGCCGCTTCGATCGCGCGCCGGGTTTCCGCCGCGCCCATGTTGGGCACGGTGCCGATCTGCTGGCCGTCGGCAGGGTTGTAGACCGCGAGCGTGGCCTTGCTGTCGGCGTCCACCCACTGGCCGTCGATGTAGCACTGCTGGCGGAACAGGTTCATGTCCTTGAGCTGGACCGCGGGTTTCACTTTCTGCAGCATGGTAGGGTCCTCGGTAGGGAGTTGAAGCGCGGGCGACATTCACCGCGCGGCTGGATTCAGTATAGCACCGGAGGCCGCGCGCACGTTGCGTGCCGATGGAACCGAAAAAGCCTTGCTATAATCCAAACTTAGAAGACCAACCCGCGCCGTAATGCCCCCCGCCGTCCGTCCGTTTCCGCGCCTGCGTGCGCTCGTCGCCGGCGCCGCCGTCTCGATGACGCTGCTCGCCGGCTGCGCCACCAACGGCGACCCGCGCGACCCGCTGGAGCCGCTGAACCGCGGCATCTACCAGTTCAACGACGGGGCCGACCGAATCGTCATCAAGCCCGTCGCCAGGCTCTACGAGAACATCGTGCCGCGGTTCATGCGCACCGGCGTCGGCAATTTCTTCTCCAACCTGAATGACGTGATCGTCGCGCTCAACGACCTGCTGCAGGGCAAGGTAACGCAGGCGGGGTCGGACGTCGCTCGCCTCGCCATCAATACGACGGTGGGAGTGCTGGGCTTGTTCGATTTCGCGACGGGCTGGGGGTTCGAGAAGCATGAGGAAGATTTCGGCCAGACCCTCGGCTACTGGGGCATCGGCGACGGGCCCTACATCGTCCTGCCCATCTTAGGCCCCAGCAACCTGCGGGACACGGTGGGCTGGGTCGGCGACTACTACGCGTGGCCGATAACCTATGTTGATGACGACAGCACGCGCAACATCCTCATCGGGGTGCGCATAATCAGCGCCCGCGCCGACCTGCTGGCGGCGTCGAGCATACTCGAAACGGCCGCGCTCGATCCCTACGTGTTCGTCCGGGACGCCTACCTCCAGCGCCGCCGCAATCTCGTGTACGACGGCAAGCCGCCGCTGGACGATGACGACCCGGACCCCGAGGCCAAGCCCAAGCCCGGCCCATCCTCCACGCCGAAGGAACCGGAGCCGGCTGCAAAAGACGCCAAGCCGGAAGCATCCGGCGCTGAAACCCGGCCGCAATAATCGGAGCTTGCGGCGCGGAGGATCAGTGCTGAGTTCTGAGTGCTGAGTTCTAAGTGCTGCGGCTTAGCTCGTCACTCGGCACTCGCTACTTCGCACTTTGATAGCTCGTCACTCGGGGCACTCAGCACTCGTTACTTGGCACTCCGGCGCGGAGCAGCGAGATAGATGCCGGCGAAGATCAGAGCGGCCCCGGAGAGATGGTAGAGCTTCAGGGATTCGCCGAGGAAGACCACCGCGAGCGCTGTCCCGAACACGGGTATGAGGTGCAGGAACTGCCCCGCGCGGTTGGCCCCCACCTCGGCCACTCCCCGGTTCCAGAAGAGGTAGGCCAGCACCGAAGGGAAGATGCCGGTGTAGGCGACGCCCGCGATCACGCCCGCGGAAAATGTCACCGGCCCCGAGTTCACCGCCTCCCACACATAGAGGGGAGCGAGGACCATCAATCCGATGACGATGGTGCCGCCCAGAAAGCCCAGCGCATCGAGCTCGCGCGGCCGCCAGCGCAGGCAGGCGGTGTAGAGCGCCCAGAACAGGGCCAGCACCATCAGCAGCACGTCGCCGCGGACGAGCTCCAGGCCGGCCAGCACCGCCGGATCGCCGCGGCACACGATGACCAGCGTTCCCGCGAGGGACGCCGCGACGCCCGTCCACTGCCAGGCCGACGCCCGGACCCGGAACAGGACGAAGTTCACCACGATGATCAGCACCACGCATACGCTGTTGATGAGCGCGCTGTTGGTCGCGGTCGTCGTCTGGAGCGCCGTGTAATTCAGGGTGTTATAGGTCGCGACGCCCAGCAGTGACAGGAGCAGCATCACCTTCCAGTTCGATACGATGGCCCGCCACTGCCGCCGCAGCGGGCCCGCGACCCAGGGCATCAGCAGCAGCAGCGCGACGCACCAGCGCCAGAAGGCGAGCGTCACCGGCGGCACCGAGTCGTGCAGCGCGCGCCCCACCACGGAGTTGCCCGCCCAGAACAGCGCGCACAGCGTCAGCAGCAGGTACGGCGACGTTTTCAATGCGGAATGCAGAGTGCAAAGTGCAGAGCTTGACCTTTAACTATTCTGCGTTCTGCACTCTGCACTCATCACTATCAGTTCATGCGGGCGGCGATCTGCTGCAATTCCACCACGCGCCGGTGCACCGCCGCCGCGTCGCCGGCGCCCGGCTTGAGCATCAGGTAGTTGTGGAAGTCGGACAGCGCGGCCCGATGGCACTCCAGCTCGAGGTAGAGTGCTGCGCGGTCGCGGTACTCGTCCGCGGCGCGCGGCTCCAGCGCGATGATGCGATCGGCCGCCGCGAGCGCGCGCGCGGGATCGCGCCGCTCCAGGTAGATGTTCTTCAGGTTGCGCAGCATGCGGGCGAGAATGTCCTTCTTGCCCGCGGCTGCCAGCATGTGACGGGCGATTTCGGGAGGCGGCGCCGTCCCGCCGCGCAGCACCCGCAGCCGCCGCTGCAGGTCCTCGAGGCTCAGCGATGCGCCGCGCTCGTAGGGATCCAGAACGATGACCCCGTCGCGCGCCGCGCATTTCACGAGGAAATGGCCCGGGAACGAAACCCCGTGCATCGCGAGGCCCAGCCGGCGCCCGATCTCCACGTAGATGATGGAGAGCGTGATCGGGATGCCCAGCCGGCGGTCGAGGACGTCGTTCAGGAAGCTGTTGCGCGGATCGTAGTAGTCCTGCGCATTGCCGCTGAAGCCGAGCTCGTCGAACAGGTAGCGGTTGAGCGCGATGATCGCGTCGGTCGGGCCGATGTCCCGGCGCAGCCTGCGCTTCAACTCGGTTCCGAGGTCCTGGAGGCGCCTGAGATACGCGAAGACATCCAGTCCGGGATACTCGTGCACCGCGATGAGCAGCGCCGCCTCCGCGAGGTCGATCTCTTCCTCCGGCCCGGCAACGATTTCCTTCCAGCGTTCTCCTGCGTTCATAGACCTAAATTAGCCGCCAAGACGCCAAGAACGCCAAGAAAAGCTGTACTGATCACAAATAACGGTGGGCTCACCGGCGGGGAGTCGCGACGCGAGTGCGCGGCATCCGGTCCTGTGGGTGCCTGGGCACTAACGGCGATAGGTTTCGTCATATGGGTGATCCCCGCGGAGCCCGAGCCACGGTGTTAGCTTTTCAAAGCGTATGCGGCCTGCCCTGAAGGATAGCTCGACACGCTCGTTCTTGCATCGGCGATAGTCTGGATTTCCCAGCGGCGTAACATCCGCGGCTATCGTGACCGCGTAGTTCGACCCGTTCGGAGCAATGCGCACGGTCCCGGATGTTCCGTAGCCAGAGCACCCTCCTTTCGGAAACGCGGAGCCACCGTGCGAAAAAACAAGGAGTGCTTGCTTGCGGTTGCTCAGATCGATCGTAGTCTCGTTCGATGGCGTGGATCCGGGGACCCAGATCGATACTTTCTTGTACCACTCATCGTCAATGAGTATGGCGGAGCCATTCGAGTAGTGCCGATATGCGAATATTGTTCCTCTCCCGCGGGTTAACCGGTGGACACCCGCGTGAAAATCCTGAAACCCAGTCCTCTCTTCCATCGCGGCGAGGCGCCCCAGGTAATCGGGATCTTCAAACGCCGCCTGCTCCAGGACAAATGTGTCTTCTCCGTCTATCGACAGGTACAAGTAGAGACCGGCGACAGCAGCAACCAGAACCACCACTAGCCCCGCGAGGCCGAGAAGAATTATCTTCAGAACTCGCACACGGATCTCTTTGGCGCCTTGGCGGTTCAATTATTATTGGTTTTCTTGGCGTTCTTGGCGCCTTGGCGGCTATTTTTGGTCTTTCAGGCCCGCCGCGCGAGCGGCAGGTTCATCAGCAGGTTCTGCGGCTTCATGCGCAACGAGCCGCTCTCCGTCATCGCGAGCCCGAGGAACACCGGCGCTCCCTTCACTTCCGGCCGCAGCACGATCGGGTCGCGAAATTCGACGCGGAACAGCCCGATGACGCGCTTCATGCGCTCCTGCGCGACTTCCTTGCCATTATAAATCTCGTTCAGCATGGCGGTCGCTTCGGCGTCCAGCCCCACGTGCCACACCCAATCCTCGTCCGGTATCTCGCGCACCGGCTTCACCGCCGCGCGCACGCCGTGGAAGTGCGCGATCCAGCGCTCCAGCACGCGCGCGAACGCCAGGCACCCCGGCCGCCCGTGGTTGAGGTTGAGCACCGTGTCGTAGCGCTCGTCGCGCTCGAAATACCGCGCCGCGCTCTTGTCGTCGAGCACGTCGAGCTCGATCGCGCGCAGCGGCGTCTGACCTTCCTGCAGCAGCCGGCCCAGGCCGCCGAAGCCGCCGCCGCTCGCGTGCATCTCGACCGTTTCCGCGTCGGCAAGCATGATGGCGCCGTCCGTGACGCTGACGCGCTGCTCGCGGAACAGCAGCTCCGCCGCGCGCACGTCCAGCCCGTCCTGCGCGCCGTCCAGGATGCCGCGGAGTATCACCTGGACCGTGTGATGGATGAAATCCGGCGGCACCGCGATGTCCTCGTGAAACAGGTTGGCGTAGAAGCCTTCCAGGTTCGGCGCCGCCAGCAGCCGGTTGCGGAAGCGGAGGATGACGCGGTAGTTCTCGCGCGCATCGGCGTCGGCGACGGCCGCGATCTCCGTGTCTTCCACCGCCCGGCGCGGGTGCTCGACGAGCGAGGCGTGCAGCGCGCGCTCGGCCGGACAGGATTCCGCGACCGGCGCAAGCTCCGGGCGCCGGTAGTAGAACCGGAGATAGTCGTCGGTGACGAGGAGCCGCCCGTCCGCCGCTTTGCGCAGCAGGTTGTAGCCGCAGTTTTGCCAGAAGTCGGGCATGGTGCCTCGGAATGCGTGATTGGTGATTGGTGATTGGTGATTGGAAAAAACACCACGCGGCATTGCCGCGTACGCCATTCACTAATCACTATTCACTAATCACGCCCTTTCCGAGATCTCGATGAGGTTCTCGTCGGGATCCCGCACGTAAACGGAGCGTATGGGGAAGCGCGCGCCGGTTCGCACCACCGGGCCTTCCTCGATGGGAACCTTGTGGGCCTTGAGGCGCGCGATCACCTCGTCGAGCGGCCGGTCGGCGAGAAAGCACAGGTCGAGCGAGCCGGGCGTGGGCGTACGGGCCTTGATGCCCGCGTCGAATCCCGGCGGATGGACGTTGAACTTGTGCTCGCCGAAGGCGAGCGCGATGCGCCCCTGGCCGTAGCGCTCGACGCGCATGCCGAGCACGCGGGTGTAGAAATCGAGACAGCGGTCGAGGTCGCGCGTGGTGAGGACGACGTGGTCAAAGGTTTTGATCATCGAGTGCCGAGGGTCGAGGGTCGAGAGTCGAGTAGATTCTAAGCCGGAGGAGCGTCCCAGATGAGGCGTCCCAGATGAGGCGTCCCAGATACTACGTCCCAGATAAAGCGTCCCAGATAGGGCGTCTTACCTGAGACGCGGGGGTACCGACGAGATGACGGCTTCCCTTTCGACTTTCGCCATCCGCCATCCGCCATTAGATATGGCGCCCCAGACACGAATCGAACGTGCGACCTGTCCCTTAGGAGGGGACTGCTCTATCCACTGAGCTACCGGGGCCCGGCATGATTTTATCGCAGCAGCGGCCGGAACTCCTTCCGGGGGCACCTGCTCGGGCGCCCGTCCGACCCAGACGTTCACCGGCTCCGGCGCCGTCTGGTCATGGCGGTTCAAGCGCCAGGGCGTGCAGCCGGGCTGGCTGACCGTGAGATTCGACCCGGGCAATACGGTGTACGAGAGGATCGCGACAATCGACCCGACCGACGGCAGGTCGCGAGACAGGAAGTGACGGGACGGCTGGAGCCACCCGGCTCCGGGACGCGCCAGTGCGGGTCCGCGGCCCCGCCCTTCTCCTCGCCAGCCGGAGGTTCCGCCAGGCCCGGCCGGCGCCTCAGAGCTTGAGCACCAGCGCGAAAATCAGGACCAGCAGGACTGCGAAGTTGGTCACGGTCAGCAGCGAGATGTCCTCGCGCATGCTCTTGATGTAATGACGCAGCTGGGTTTCGGTCGGCGGCTCGCCCATTTCGGCCCTGCGCTTCTCCAGATCGACCGCCAGCAAGCGCCTCACGAGCACCCATCCCAGCCACACCGCGAGCCCGACCACGAACAGCATTTGGGCTATGTACTTTTCCATCGCGTCTCCTCTCCCATGGGAACCCAAC
>JBIOVQ010000362.1:0-15991 GCA_044867805.1 Burkholderiales bacterium
AGGACCTGTGGCGCCGCCTGGACGAGCTGGCGGGCGCCCACGACGTCGAGTGGATCTGGGTCCGCGGGCACGACGGCAACACGGGCAACGAACGGGCAGACGAGTTGGCCAACTTGGGCGTGGCCGAGATAGCTCGAAGAGCGTGAATCGTGATTCGTGAATCGTGAATCGTGAATCGACTCCCACCACCCCCGCCGCTTCGCAGCGACCCCGCCCGGCCCGCCGCGCTGCATCGCGTCGTGCGTTCGCCGGCTCGGAGGCATGCTCCTCGAAACCCCGGCCCACCCTCCGGCAGGAGAGGAATAGCTAGGAAACTCCCCTCCTCGATTGAGGAGGGGTGGCACGATAGTGACGGGGTGGTGCTCCGAATCACAAATCACAAATCACAAATCACGCATTTCAATGTATGAGACAGATCGTCCTCGATACCGAGACGACCGGCTTAGAACCCGACCTGGGCCACCGGATCATCGAGATCGGCGGGATCGAGCTCGTGAACCGGCGCTTTACCGGCAACGATTTCCAGCGCTATTTCAACCCCGAGCGGGAGAGCGAGGGCGGCGCCCTCGAGGTCCATGGGCTCAGCTACGAATTCCTGAGGGACAAGCCGAAGTTCCGCGATGTGGCCGCGGAATTTCTCGATTACGTGGCGGGCGCCGAGCTCGTCATCCACAACTCGGCGTTCGACATCGCCTTCCTCAACCGGGAGCTCGATCTCGCGAACCTGAAGCCCATCACCGAGTACTGCCCGGTCATAGTGGACACGCTGCGCATGGCGAAGGACCTGCACCCGGGCAAGCGCAACGGCCTCGACGCGCTGTGCGAGCGCTACCAGGTGGACAACTCCGCCCGCACCCTGCACGGCGCGCTGCTCGATGCCCGGCTGTTAGCCGAGGTTTATCTCTGCATGACGCGGGGCCAGGAAAGCCTGATCATGGAAGTGGAGCCTGCTGCTGCCGCCATCGCGGCCCACGAAGCGATGCAGGCCACGCTCGACCTGATCGTCGTGTCGGCGACCCCGGACGAGCTCGCCGCCCATGACCGCCACCTGGAAGAGATCGACAGGGTGAGCGCCGGTGCCTGCCTGTGGAAACGCCTAGAAGCTGAAAACGCGTGACGCCTGAACCGCGATGATTCGTGACGCGGTGATGCGTGACACGGTGGGGCGTCGCCTAAATCTGGTTTGCAACGACGCCCTATCGCGTCACGCCGTATCGCGTCACGAACTATCGCGTCACGCCGTATCGCGTCACGAACTATCGTGTCACGCCGTATCGCGTCACGTATTCCCCCGAGGGCGGCGGTGAACCGCCGTGCCCCTCGTGCGTTGAGGTTCCAGGGGTACCCCCGGGAAATCTACGAAATTGCTTTCAGTATCAGTTGTAATGGGTTGATTATTAAAAGTGTATCGTCCTTGACGGGGAGCCGGTACCCCGCTACCATGCTCCAAAAAACAACGCTCGCGAGGCTCGTGACTCCCGTTTCAGGCTTGGCCCGGCTACACCGCTGCCATGAAACCACGAAGAAAGGGGACGGAGTGCAGGTTACCGGTCGTTCTTTTGCGTTCGGCGCGCTGGCGGCGCTGTTGTGCGGCGCCTGCGCGCAACTGCCGCAAGCTGAACCGGAAGAGGGCGTCAAGGCCGAGCCCGTAGCAGCGCAGGTTGCGGCGACAACGCTGGAAGAACGCATCAAGGAAGCCGCCGAGAAGCAAGCCGTCGAGGCCACCCCACCGCCCGCGCCGGCGCCCGTCGAAGCGAAGCCCGCCGCCCCTCCCCCGGCCCCGCGCAATATCTGGCATCGCGTCCGCGCGGGCTTCAGCCTGCCGCCCATCGACGGGAAGCTCGTGTCGAGGCAGGAGCAGTGGTACGTGTCGAACCCCGACTACGTCGCGCGCATGGCGGAGCGCAGCGGCCATTTCCTCTACCACGTGCTGGAGGAAGTCGAGCGCCGCAAGATGCCGAGCGAGATCGCGCTGCTGCCGATGGTCGAGAGCGCTTACAACCCGGCGGCCTATTCCCGCTCGCACGCCGCGGGCATGTGGCAGTTCATCCCCTCCACCGGGAAGATCTACGGCCTGCGCCAGAACTTCTGGTATGACGGGCGGCGCGACGTGCTGGCCGCGACCGGCGCCGCGCTGGACTACCTGCAGAAGCTCTACGATCAATTCGGCGACTGGACTCTCGCGCTCGCGGCCTATAACTGGGGCGAGGGAGCGGTGAGCCGCGCGATCGCCCGCAACCAGGCCAGGGGCCTGCCGACCAGCTACGAGAGCCTGGCGATGCCGCTCGAGACGCGCAACTACGTTCCCAAGCTGCAGGCGGTCAAGAACATCGTGGCCAACCCCGGGCAGTACGGCATCGTGCTCCCCGATATCCCCAACCGCCCCTACTTCGCGACCGTCACCACGAGCCGCCATATCGACGTCAAGCTCGCCGCGACCCTCGCGGAAATGGAGCTGGAGGACTTCCGCTTCCTCAACCCGGCCCACAACAAGCCGGTGATCAGGTCCGACGGCTCGGAGACGCTCGTGCTGCCGATAGACCGCATCGCGGCGTTCCAGCGCAATCTCGCGGCCTACGACCAGCCGTTCGTGACGTGGCAGACCTACACGATGAAGCGGCACGACCAGCCGGCCGCGATCGCGAAGAAGCATGGCATCACGCTCTCGGAGTTGAAGGAAGCCAACGGCATCAGCGGCAGGAAGAAGATCGTTCCCGGGCAGACCCTGCTGGTGCCGCTCAAGAGCGATGCCGAGCCGCATCTCCCCGACCTGCCGGCGCCGAAGATAACGCGGGCGCGCTACCGGAGAGCGGCCGCGTGCTACGTAGTCAACAGCGCAGGCGTGAAGAAGCGGGTGCAGTGCGCTCCGTCGAAGAAGAAGCGGCCCGCCGCCGCGCGCTCGAAGTCCTCGGCGCCCAGCTCGGGCGCGTCGATTCGATCACTGACGGGCGGCTAGCCAGCCGCAGGCTGGCGGTCGTCCACCGCCGGCAAAAGCGTGATTCGTGATTCACGAATCACGATTCACGAATCACGATTCACTTTTTTGGCTTCGCCGCGGCATCGGCGGCGTAGAGATGGCACGCCGCCGAATGCGTGGCGGTAAAGCGCGCGGTGTCCGGGAAGCTCTCGCTGCAACGCGCGAAAGCTTGAGGACACCGCGGGTGGAAGTGACACCCTGCCGGCGGATTCACCGGTGACGGCAGGTCGCCTTGCAGCCGGATGATCTCCCGTTTCGACGCAGGGTCGACCACCGGCACGGCCGACAGCAGCGCCTGCGTATAAGGGTGCTTCGGATTTCCGAGCACCTCCTCCATCTTGCCGCGCTCGACGATGCGGCCGAGATACATCACCGCCACTTCGTGGGCCAGGAACTCGATCACCGCGATGTTGTGGGTGATGAAGAGGTAGGCGACCCCCCTCTTCCGCTGCAGGTCCTTCAGCAGGTTCAGGATCTGCGCCTGCACCGAGACGTCGAGCGCGCTGGTGGGCTCGTCGCACACGATGAGCCGGGGCTCGACGGACAGCGCGCGCGCGATGGCGATGCGCTGCCGCTGGCCGCCGGAGAATTCGTGCGGATAGCGGGATCTCATTGCGGGCGAGAGCCCGACCTGCTCGAGCAATTCGTCCACGCGCCGCGCCCGGTCTTCCTCGTCGCTGCCGACTCCCAGGCTCTTCATGCCCTCGAGCAGGATATCGCCGACCCTCATGCGCGGATTCAGCGAGGCATAAGGGTCCTGGAAAATGATCTGCACGTGCTTGCGGCGCGGCCTCAGCTCTCCGCGCCCGAGGCGCGCCAGGTCCACGCCATCGAAGAGCACCGATCCCGAAGTGGGGTCCACCAGCCGCAGGATGCTCTTGCCGACGGTGGTCTTGCCGCATCCCGATTCCCCCACGAGCCCCAGCGTCCTGCCGGCCTCGAGCGTGAATGTCACGCCGTCCACCGCGCGTACGTGCCCGACGGTGTGCCGGAAGATGCCGCGCCGGATCGGGAAGTGCACCTTGAGATCTTCGGCCCGGAGCAGGACCTCGGCCCGCTCCGCCGTCTCGGCCGTGACATACGTGCTGGGAGGGCCGCGTCGCCGTGGGCCGTCGGCGCCCTCCTCCCGCAGGTGGCAGCGCGCCAGGTGGCCGCCCGGAAGCTCGAGCAGCCGCGGCGCCTCCTCGCGGCAGCGCGCGAAGGTGAAATCGCAGCGGTCGGCAAACCGGCAGCCGCGGAACTCGCCCGAGAGCGAGGGCACCTGGCCGCGAATCATGGCGAGCTCGCCGACGCGCCTCGCGGGCGACGGGAGCGCGTCGAAGAGCTTGCGCGAATAGGGATGTTGCGGCGCGCGAAAGAACGGCTCCCGCTCCGCGATTTCCACGATCTGCCCGGCGTACATGACGGCGACGCGCTGCGCCATCTGGGCGACGATGCCGAGGTCGTGGGTAATCAGGAGCAGGGCCATGCCGCGCTCGGCCTGGAGCTTCTTCAGCAGGTCGAGGATCTGCGACTGGATGGTCACGTCGACCGCCGTGGTCGGCTCGTCCGCGATCAGCACCTCGGGCTCCACCGCGAGCGCCGCGGCGATCATCACGCGCTGCTTGAGGCCCCCGGAAAGCTGGAAGGGATACTCGCCGTAACGCCGCTCGGGCTCCGGGATGCCGACCGCGTCCAGGAGCTCGAGCGCGCGGCGGCGCGCCCCCGGGCCGCTGAACGGCGTGTGGCGCTCGATCACCTCGACGATCTGGTGTCCCACCGTGAGCACCGCGTTCAGCGCTGTCGCGGGCTCCTGGAAGATCATCGCGACCCGCCGCCCGCGCACCGCCCGCATCGCCGCTTCGGGCAGCGCGAGCAGGTCGTGCCCGTCGAGCAGCACCCGTCCATCCGCGATGCGGCCGGCTTCGGGCAGCAGCCGCATGATGGACAGCGCGGTCATGGACTTGCCGCAGCCGGATTCGCCGACCAGCGCAAAGCACTCGCCGCGGCGCAGCTCGAAATCCACGCCGTCGACCGCGCGCACGACGGCCTCTCCGGCATCAAGATGGGTTCTAAGACCTTCGACGGCAAGCAATGGGCGGTCTTGGCTCATGCCATCACCAAATGCGCGAATCGTGATTCGTGAATCGTGAATCGACTCCCACCACCCTCGCCACCGGCTCGGAGGCATGCTCGCTTCCACCACCCCGCCTGTTCCACAGGCACCCCTCCTCCGACAGGAGGGGAGAACCCCGCCTCACCTCCGGCAGGAGGGGAATAGCCACAACACTCCCCTCCTCGGTTGAGGAGGGGTGGCACGATAGTGACGGGGTGGTGCCCCGAATCACAAATCACCAATCACGAATCACGCTCTTCAAGTGACGCAGTCACGCCTTTGGGGCGGCGGCGATCAGCGCCGCCCCGCTGACCCGCACCCGCGGGTCGAAGCCATCGCGCACCGCGTCCGCCAGCAGGTTCGCCGCCAGCACCAGCGCCAGCATGAACACAAACGCCGCGGCCAGCGACCACCACACCATGGGGTCGCGCGCCATCTCGAGGCGCGCCGCGTTGATCATGGTGCCGAAGCTGTTGGTGGAGGGATCCACGCCGACCCCGATATACGACAGCACCGCCTCCGCGAGCACGAAGCCGGAAAAGTCGAGCGCCAGGGCAATGATCACGATATGAGTAACGTTCGGCAGGATGTGGCGCGTCAATATGCGGGCGTCGGAAACGCCGAACGCGTGCGCTGCCTGGATATACTCCAGCTCGGAAAGTTTGAGCGATTCGCCGCGCAGCAGGCGCGCGAGCCCGGTCCAGCTCGTCAACCCCAGGATTGCGCACAAGCACAGCAGGCGCCAGTCGGCGCGCTGAACCGCAGTCGTGAACCAGTCAGCATGCTTGTCCATGAACACCTGCAGCATCAGCACCGCTGCAACGATGAGCAGCACGTCGGGAATGGAATTGAGGGTCGTGTAAACATACTGAATCACGTCGTCCACCCAGCGCTTGAAGTAACCCGCCATGATGCCGAGCCCCACCCCCAGCGGCAGCAGGACGAGCGTCGTGATCGTGCCGATGACGATACTGGTGCGCACCGATTTGAGGGCCAGGTAGAGGACGTCCTGGCCTACCTTGTCCGTGCCGAGCACGTGATAGCTTGCCGAAAGCCATAACGCGGGCCCGGCCAGCGCCAGGATGGCCGCGAGTGCGGCGAGCGCCGCGTGCCAGGGCACATCGGGGAAGCGCCGCCGCAGCGGGCGGATTCCGAAGGCAGCCAGGCCCCACGCCGCGGCGGCCGCCAGCAGGCCGAAAAACGCCTTGAGCGCGATATCGCCGGCGCGGGCGCCTTCATCCTTGAGATGTGCCCCGCCGAAGCGCAGCCGGGGAAAATCCCGTTCGACCTTCCCGTCCGTGCGCTCGATCTGCTCCTTGGAGAACGAGCGCGTCGCCAGCGGCGCCGAATAGGTTTTCTCGGTTCGCTCGCGCAGGTGCTGCAAGGCCTTGTCCAGCACCGACCGCACTTCGATCGCGTAGACAGCCACGGCTTTGGGATCCTTCTGGTCGAGCGCGGGGCGATAGTGGAGCGAGTCGGCCAGCGCGATAAGGAGGTAGACCGCCAGCACCACAGCGGAGCCGACAGCCGCCGGGTTGCGGAACACTCGCGCCCACTGCACAGCCAGATGCTCTTGGCGACTGCAGTACCAGGCATAAGCCGCGGCCGTCCCCACCAAGAGCCATAGGAGAGCGTCGGTAGCGAGGAGGATGGGACTAAATGGCATAAAACGTGACGCGATACGGCGTGACGCGATAACTCGTGACCCGACACAGCGTGGTCGATGCAGGCAAGAAACAACGCTTCACCGTGTCACGCACTACCGCGTCACGCTTTACCGTGTCACGCATCATCGTGTCACGCATCATTCAAATCGAACACGGGGATCCACCAGCGTGTACGAAATATCGGTCAGGACGAGCCCGACGATGTAAAGGACCGAGCCGAGAAACACCATCGATCGCACCACCGCGAAGTCCTGCGCGTTGATCGCGTCGAGGGTGTAGCTGCCCAGGCCCGGGATGCCGAAGAAGGATTCCTGGATCAGGCTGCCCAGGAACAGGGTTGGAATCACGACCACCACGCCGGTCAGGATCGGGATCATCGCGTTCTTCAGCACGTGGCGGAACAGCACCGTGGTCTCGGCGAGGCCCTTGGCGCGGGCAGTCCGCACGTAGTCCTTGTTTATCTCCTCCACGAACAGGGTGCGATAGAGTCGCGTCCGTGCCCCAATCCCACCAATTACTCCGATGACGATCGGCAGGATCAGGAATTTCATGGCGTCGAATCCCTCGTCGTAGCCCGAGATGGGCACCAGGTGCAGGAGTTTGGAAACCAGGTACTGGCCCCCGATGATGTAGAAGAGCATCGAGATCGACATCATCACTACGCAGAGCACCACGCCCGAGTAGTCGAGGTAGGTTGCGCGAAAGAACGCCAGGGACAGCGCGAACGTGATGTTGACCGCGAGCCCGACCAGGAATACCGGTATGGCGAGCGCGAGGCTCGGCCACATGCGCGTCTTGATCTCGTTGGCGATATCGCGCTTGTCGGCCTCCGAGAAGCCGAACGAGAACGTGAACAGCTTCAGCGATTTCTCGTAGAAGATCGTGTGCGTCGCCTTGGCGATGCCTGCGGCCTTGCCATCCCACAGCAGCGGGCGGTCATAGCCGTATTCGATCTTCCACTTCTCGATGGCTTCTGGCGTGACGCGCTTCGAGCCCAGCTGCATGCGCGCCATGTCGTCGGGCGTGTTGACGATGAAGAACAGCAGGAAGGTGAGGAGGTTCACCCCGATCAGGATCGGGATGGCGTAGAGGATTCGGCGGATGATGTAGGCCGTCATTTGGAAAAGCGTGACACGATACCGCGTGACGCGGTACTGCGTGACACGATAGGTCGTGACACGGTACAGCGTCGTTGAGCCGACAGAAACAAGCCACGCTTCTTCGTGTCACGCTCCATCGCGTCACGCCTTATCGCGTCACGAATCATCGCGTCACGCTGTTGGCCTGGCGGCCTGGCGCTCTCGCCGCCGGTAGCTCGCCACCGCCGGCACCACGGCGGCGACCAGCGCAGCCAGGGCAAGCAGGACCGGCCAGACCACCGGCGCGTTCCACTGCCTGCGCAGCGCCGCGCGCCGCGCCGGGTCCACGCGCCAGTACTTGAGCGCGGCGTCGGTCATCTCGTTGGGCTTGTTGTTGGCGAGCCAGCCGTGCGACAGGGAGTAATTCTTCGGGTGAAAGCCGCCGATCCAGGGCGCGTCGTGGCGGAAAATCTCGGTCATGCGGTCGATGATCTTCTGGCGCTCGGGCGAATTGGGCATGTTGCGCATGCGCTCGAACAGCGCGTCGAACTCGGGATTGATGTAGTTCGAGGCATTCACGCCCTGCTCGTTCTTGGCGCGACTCTGCGCCCCGTGCAGCAGGAACATGAAGTTCTCGGGGTCCGGGTAGTCGGCGCTCCACCCGACGATGAAGAGCTGGCTCGTGCCCTTGCGCAGCTTCTCCTGGAAGCGGTTCCAGTCGGTCTCGCGGGTCTCGAGCTGGATGGAGAGCTGGTCGAACTGCTTGCGCCACCAGTCGAGGCGCGGCTTGTCGCCGGGACCGCGCGAAGTCGTGTCGAGATAGAGCACGAGCGGCGCCCCGGTTTTCGCGTCGCGGCCGTTCGGGTAGCCGGCCTCGGCGAGCAGCTTCTTTGCCTGATCGAGAGAACGCCGGCGCTCCCGGCCATCCCTCCATTCGTAGGCCACCGGATTGATTCCCGCCTTGCCCTCCCGGTAGCCGAAGATTCCCGGCGCCAGCGGGCTGTGCGAGGGCACCCCGCGGCCGTTGGCGAAGATGGAAAGGTATTCCTCCCAGTCCATCGCGATGGCGAGTGCCTGGCGCAGCTTGCGCGCGCGCTCCGAATTGCCACCGACCACCGGGTCGAGCCAGTTGACGCTGAGGTAGAAGACGGTTGCAGCGATCGACGTGCGCAGGACGATTCCGCGCTCCTCCATTTCCGGCGTGAGGTTCGCTTCTCCCTCGACCGAGATGCGCACCGCCTGGTCAAAGGTGTCCGACTGGATGCCCGAGGTGTCGTAGTAGCCCTGCAGGAACTTGTTCCACAGCGGTATCGCCTCCTTCTCCCTGACGAAGACCGCCCGGTCGATGAACGGCATCATCTTGCCCGCGTCGTCGAGCAGTCCCCGGGCCCTGTCGCCGGGCTCCCCTTCCGAGGGGTAGAGCTCGCCGCGGAAGTTGGGGTTGCGCTCGAGCACCATGCGCGCGTTCGGATTGTTGTGCGCCAGCATGTAGGGACCCGTGCCGACCGGCCACCAGTCGAGCGTGAAATTCTTCGCGGCCATGCCCTCCTGGCTGAAGAAGCGGTCGGCTTCCCACGGCATGGGCGCGAAGAACGGCATCGCCAGCCAGTAGACGAACTGGGGGTAGCTCCCCTTGAGCGTCACGCGGTAGGTGTGCGAGTTCACCCGCTCGACGCCCTCGAGGCGGTGCTCGCGCAGGTCGAGCCACTCGCCCGGCTTCGCGGCCTTCCTCAGGCGCTCCGCGTATTCCTTCAGGCCGACGATGTACTCCGCCATCAGGCCGAAGATCGGCGAGTGCAGGTGCGGATGGGCGAGGCGCTTGATCTGGTAGATGTAGTCGTCGGCGAGCAGCTCGCGCGTCGTGTGGTCGGGCAAATCGTAGGGGCTGCGCAGCTTGCCGACCGCGGACCGGCTGAGCGAGAGATGCGCCGGATTGAACGCGGGGTGCGGCTGGTAGTGGATCCCCGGCTTGATGCGTATCTCGTAGACGCTGTAGGTCGCTCCGCCCCTGGTGATCGTTCTCGGCCCGGGCACCGCGGTGGCGGTGAGCGGTACCAGCTCGTACGGCCGCTTGAGATAGTGATACTGCAGCGGCGCCTCGTAGATCTGCCGCGTGAAAACGGCCTCGTCGGTGGTGTAGGACTGGGCGGGATCGAGGTGCTTGGGCCGATCCACGAATACCGAATAGAGGATTTTCTCGTCCCGGTCGGCCGTGGCATACGGGTAGTTCCAGGGCGTGCCGCTGCATCCCGCGAGAACCACCACGCCCACGCATATTACGCGGAAGAATAAGGACCGCACCGCTGAATATTACCAAACACGTGACACGGTGCAGCGTGACGCGGTGGCTCGTGACACGGTGAGGCGTGACACGGTAAAGCGCAGTTCAACGTCATTAGCTATCAACGCCTTACCGCGTCACGCCTCACCGCGTCACGCCGTATCGTGTCACGCTCCATCGCGTCACGCCGTATAATGAGTGGAATAGAATTTCCACCGCGCATGTTTGCGCGGAAGCAGCCAAGAACACCATACAAGAATGGGCTTCCTCCAGGACAAGAAGATCCTCGTCACCGGGCTGCTGTCCAACCGCTCGATCGCGTACGGGATCGCAAAGGCGCTCGCGCGCGAGGGCGCGTCGCTTGCGTTTACCTACCAGAACGAGGAGCTGCGCGGGCGGGTGCAGGATCTCGCCCGCGAATTCGACGGCGCGCCGGTGCTTCCCTGCGACGTCGCCAGGGACGAAGAGATCGCCGCCCTGTTCGGAAAGCTGCGCGGCGAATGGGCAGGCCTGGACGGCATCGTGCACTCGATCGCATTCGCCCCGCGCGAGTCGCTGAAGGGTGAATTCCTCGACGGGCTCACCCGCGAGGCGTTCCGCGTGGCGCACGAAGTCAGCGCCTACAGCTTCGCCGCGCTGGCCAAGGCGGGGCTGCCGCTGATGCAGGGACGCAACGCAGCGCTGGTCACCCTGACCTACCTCGGCGCGGTGCGCTCGATGCCGAACTACAACGTCATGGGGCTCGCCAAGGCGAGCCTGGAGGCGACCGTGCGCTACCTGGCCCTGGACCTCGGACCGAAGGGGATCCGGGTCAACGGCATCTCGGCCGGCCCGATCAAGACGCTCGCCGCGGCCGGCATCAGCGGCTTCGGCAAGATACTGAAGTTCGTCGAGGACAACGCGCCGCTGCGGCGCAACGTCACGACCGATGACGTGGGGAATGTCGCCGCCTTCCTGCTGAGCGACCTCGCGGCGGGGATCACCGGGGAGATCACCTACGTCGACTCCGGCTTCAATACGGTGGTCGGCGGCATAAGGGGAGAAGCGTGATTTGTGATTCGACTCCTACCCCTCGTTCCACCCACCACCCCGTCTGCTTCGCACCCACCCCTCCCGGCCAACCGCACAGAGGCGGCTGGCGTTCGGCGGCTCGAAGGTGCGCAGGCACCTTCTTTGAAACCCCGCCTCACCCTCAGGCAGGAGGGGAGATTTTCGGGACCCTCGCTCGAGGGGGCTCCTACGGTCTTGGCGAAGGGTTAAATCGAATCACGAATCACGATTCACGAATCACTGTCGTTCTTTCTTTTCGAGCTGCTCCTTGTTGACGGTGACCCCGATCCTTTGCCTGACCGCGCCGAGGTACGCGTTCAGCGTCTCCTGGGCAAGCACCTGGCGCAGGCTGCCGGCGACCGCGTCGACGCGCTCCGGCGGGATGTTCCCGGGATCCTGCACGCGCGAAATACGCACGAGGGTGTATCCGCCGAGCAGGTTCTCGATGCCGGCATGGGCCGGCAGCTTGGAAACGTCCGCGCGAAACGCCTGCCGCAGCACGGCCTCCGGAATGTTGCGGCTCTGCGTGACGCTCACCATCTGCGGCGCGCTCCAGACCACCGGCGCGGGCTTGCCCTGCTGCAGCTCAGCGAGCAGGCGGCGGCCCTCCTCCGCCGCGAGGCGCCCCGCCTCGCGCAGAATGAGCCTTTTCTGCAGTGCCTCGCGCACTCCGTCAAAGGGCTGCATGCCTTCCGGCTTGTGCTCGATGACGCGGGCCGCGACCAGGACGCCGGGCGCCGTTTCGACGGCCTCGGTATTGCGCTTGCCCCTGAGCGACTCGTCGGAGAAGATCGCCGCGAGCAGCCTCGGATTGTTGAGCGCTGCCTCGGCCGCGCTCGCGCGCGTGAGCCAGCCGCTGGTCTGCACGGCCGCCCTGGCGACTTCCGCCGCCGGCTTCAGGCTTTCGGACTGCTCGTAGGCCGCGTTGCCGAAGGCCTCCGCCGTTTCGGCGAAGCGCTTAGCGGCGGCCTGCCTCTTCAGCTCGGCCTCGATCCGGGGACGCATCTCCCCGAAGCTCTTGCCCTGGGCCGGCTGGATCCTGGTCAGGCGGATGATGTGGTAGCCGAGCTTGCTTTCCACCGGCGGTGAAATCTCCCCCGGCTTGAGCTTGTAGAGCGCGTCCTCGAACTCCGGGACGTCCTTCATCGCGCCGCGCGGCAGGAAACCGAGGTCGCCGCCGCGGGCGGCGGAGCCGGGGTCCTGCGAATGCTTCTTCGCCAGGTCGGCGAAGCTGCCGGGCCTCTTCCGCGCCTCCTGGTAGATCTCCTGCGCCCGGGCGCGGGCCTTGTTCCTGGCCTCCTCGCCGCCGTCGACGCTGATGAGAATATGGCTCGCCTGGCGCGATTCGGGCACCTCGTACTGGCGGCGATTGCTCTCATAGAACTGCTTCACGGCAGCGGCATCCACCTGCACCTGCTGCATCAGCGCCGGGACGGAGAGCGCGACGTACTCGACGCGCGCCCGCTCCGGGATCCTGAATTCTCCGGGATTGGCGTCGTAGTACTTGCGCGCAGCCCCGGCGTCGAGCTTGACCTGGCCGGCGAATTTCTCGGGCGCGATGACCGCATGGGCCACTTCCCGCTGCTGCCCCGTGAGCCGCGCCAGCCGCTCGGCGACGGTACGGGGCACGAGCCCGCCGCGACTCAGGCTGCCCGCCGTCTGCTGCACGAGCAGGTCCTGCCGCAGGCGCGCCCTGAAGTCCTGGGCCCGCATCCCCTGCGCCCTCAGGACCTCCTCGGCGCGTTCGGGGGAGAACTTGCCCGTTCCGTCCTGGAACCCCGGCCATTGCGCGACGAGCCTGTCGAGCTGCTCGTCGCTGACCACCATGCCCGCGCGCACCGCGCCTTCCAGCAGCAGGCGCCTCTGGATCAGGGATTCGAGCGCGCCGGCGCGGAGCTCGGCGTTGTCCAGCATGGCGGGGTCGATACGCCCGTCCATTGCGCGACGCAACTGGTCCTGCTGCTCGCGCAGCTCCCGGCTGAATTCCTCCGCCGAGATCACGTAGTCGCCCACCCGGGCCACCGCCTGGCTTCCGGGTCCGCCGCGGAAATAGGAGTCGATCCCGAAGAACGCGAACGGCAGGATGATGATGGCCAGGATGACCTGGATCAGCCTTTTGTTCTTGTAGAGGAGGTCATGCATGGATTTAGGAGTGTGACACGATAACGCGTGACACGGTATTGCGTGACGCGGTGAATCGTGACACGGTGCTGCGCGCACCAATAAGGCCGAACGGCTGTTGCCTTGTGGCTACACGCCCTATCGTGTCTCGCCCCATCGTGTCACGCCTTATCGCGTCACGCTTCATCGTGTCACGTTTCATGGGGAAAGGGCGAACTGCGTCGCCCTTTTCGTATGTTGGCGGAGCGGACGGGACTCGAACCCGCGACCTCCGGCGTGACAGGCCGGCATTCTAACCAGCTGAACTACCGCTCCAATTCGTAGTGCAGAACGCAGAGTGCAGAGTGATGAATTACCGCCCCTTCCGCTTCGCTCCCTCCCCTCCTTGACAAGGAGGGGATTGAGGGGTGGTTCTGCATTCTGCACTCTGCACTCCGCATTAGGTTGGTGGTGGGTGCTGAGAGTCTCGAACTCCCGACCTTCGCCTTGTAAGGGCGACGCTCTACCAACTGAGCTAAGCACCCTTAAAACTGACACTGCGGCAGCCAAACCCCGGCCGCAGTGCAGTTTTAAGTGCGCGCGATCGAACGGACGGTTCCCGCCGATCATCGCGCACCCCGTAGCCGATCGATCGCCCCGAAAACAAATCGGGGCAGGTGCGGAAGCCCGCGCCTACCCCAATGCGGTTGCTGCCGGACGGCCGGCGGGATGCTAGTTTACCGCGTCCTTCAAGGCCTTACCAGCGCTGAACTTGGGCACCCGCGCGGCCTTGATGCGGATTTCCTCGCCGGTTTGCGGGTTGCGCCCGGCGCGCGCCTCGCGCCGCCCCACCCGGAAGGTGCCGAATCCCACGAGGGTCACTGACTGGCCTTTCTTGAGCGCGCCCTTGATCGCATCGAGCGCTCCGTCGAGCGCCTTCTCCGATGCCGACTTCGATATGCCTGCGGACCTCGCGACGACTTCGACTAGCTCGGATTTGTTCATTGTTCTCCCCTATACCTCTGAACTCGAAAAGAATCTCCCTTGCCACCTGGCCTTTCCGGGACAAAGCGGCCGGGTGGTACTGTGTGCGTCCCCTGTTGGTGTTTCGGCGAATGCCGACGATGAATTTGCGCCGGCTTCTTTATAGCAAGCGCGAAAACCCGGTGTCAAGACAAAAATCCGTGATTCGTGATTTGTGATTCGTGATTCGAAGCAGGAGCCGCCCACAAGCGACGATTGCATGTGGATTCAGAAAACAAAATACATAAGCGTTATTGGGACTTACGGAAATCTTCTCGGTCGTTACGGTAAACGCGCAACAAAAAAGGGCGGCTGAGCCGCCCTTCTTGCCGCACAACACCAGCCACGAATCACAATTCACGAATCACGAATCACGCTCCATCAACTAGTGCTTGACGGCGGCCGGCGCCGGAGCCCCGGTCACGGGGGGCGGCGGTGTCGCGGCGGCTTCCTCGTCGGACAGCGGCTCGGTCTTGCGCTCGAGCGCCAGGTCGAACACGGAGTCGATCCACTTGACCGGGTGGATATCGAGGCGATTCTTGATGTTGTCGGGAATCTCGGCCAGGTCCTTCACGTTCTCCTCGGGAATCAGCACGGTCTTGATCCCGCCGCGGTGCGCCGCCAGGAGCTTCTCCTTCAGGCCCCCGATCTGCAGCACCTCGCCGCGCAGCGTGATCTCGCCCGTCATGGCGACGTCCGACTTGACCGGGATCCCGGTCAGGGCCGACACCATCGCGGTGCAGATGCCGATGCCCGCGCTGGGCCCGTCCTTGGGCGTTGCGCCCTCGGGCAGGTGGATGTGGATGTCGTTCTTCTGGTAGAAGTCCCCCGGGATGCCAAGGCGCCGTGAGCGGGCGCGCACGACGGACAGCGCCGCCTGCACCGACTCCTGCATCACCTCGCCCAGTTTCCCGGTGGTGGTCATCTTGCCCTTGCCGGCCATGATCGCCGCCTCGATGGTCAGCAGCTCGCCGCCGACCTCGGTCCAGGCCAGCCCGGCGACCTGCCCTACCTGGTTCTTCTTCTCGGCCATGCCGAAGGTGTAGCGCCGCACGCTCAAGTACTTGTCGAGGCTGCGCGCGGCAACCACCACCTTGCGCTCCTCGCCGTCGGCCACCAGGGTCTTCACCACCTTGCGGCAGATCTTGGAGAGCTCCCGCTCGAGCGCCCGCACGCCCGCCTCCCGCGTGTAATAGCGGATGATGTCGCGCACCGCGCCCTCGGATATGACCAGCTCCTCGGGCTTGAGCCCGTGGTTCTTCATGAGCTTCGGCAGCAGGTGCCGCAACGCGATGTTGACCTTTTCGTCCTCGGTATAGCCGGAGAGGCGTATGGTCTCCATCCGGTCGAGCAGCGCCGGCGGGATATTCAGCGTATTGGCCGTGCACACGAACATCACGTCGGAGAGGTCGTACTCGACCTCCACGTAGTGGTCCACGAAGGTGTGGTTCTGCTCGGGGTCGAGCACTTCCAGCAGCGCGCTCGCCGGGTCGCCGCGGAAGTCCATCCCCATCTTGTCCACCTCGTCGAGGAGGAACAGGGGGTTGCGCACGCCCACGCGGGTCATGTTCTGGAGGATCTTGCCGGGCATGGAGCCGATGTAGGTGCGCCGGTGGCCGCGGATCTCGGCCTCGTCCCGCACGCCGCCGAGGGACATGCGCACGAACTTGCGGTTGGTCGCGCGCGCGATCGACTGGCCGAGCGAGGTCTTGCCGACGC
>JBIOVQ010000363.1:0-4021 GCA_044867805.1 Burkholderiales bacterium
CCTGACGGCGCGCCGCGGATTCCTGCGGTGGGGAGCGGCCCTTGTCGCCGCCGCGGTGCCGTGGCCGGTTTCAGCGCAGGCGTGGCCGGGGCGGCCGATCCGGGCGATCGTTCCGGCGAGCGCCGGCTCGTCGATCGATATCATTGCTCGCACCGTCGCCGAGCCGCTCGCGGCGGCGCTCGGCCAGAACATCGTCGTCGAGAATCGCGGCGGCGCCGGCGGCACGATCGGGGCGGCCGTCGTGGCGAGGGCGGAGCCCGACGGACATACCATCCTGATCCACTCCTCGGCGCATTCCGCCGCGCCCGCGGCCTACCCCGGCATTCCCTACCATGCGGGCCGCGATTTCGCCGGCGTCGCGGTGATCGGCGCCGTTCCCAACGTGACGGTGATCTCGCCCGCGAAGGGCATCCGGACGCTCCGGGAGCTGGTCGAGGCCGCGAAGAAACGACCGCTCACGTTCGCCTCCGTCGGAGTCGGCAGCGCCACGCACTGGGCGGTCGAGCGGCTGCGGCTTGCCGCGGGATTCGACGCGGTCCACGTCCCGTTCAGGGGCGGGCCGGAAGCCCTGACCGAGGTCGCGACCGGGCGCGTCGATTTCATGAACATCGGCATCACGTCCGGCCTTCCGTTCATCCGCTCGGGCCGGCTCGTTCCGCTGGCGGTGAGCACGCGGAAGCGCTCGAGCGCGCTGCCCGATGTGCCGACCACGATCGAGGCCGGCTATCCCGACAGCAACTACACTTTCTGGTGCGGCATGCTGGTGGCGGCGCGGACGCCGCGCGCGAGGGTCGAGCGCCTGCACGCCGAGACGCTCAAGGTGCTCGAGCTTGCCGGCGTGGTCGGGATATTCAGGCCGCAGGGCATCGAGCCGATGCCGCTCGCGCCCCGGGAATTCGACGCGCTGATCGCGAAGGAGATCGAGGAGAACATTGCCCTCGTCAAGGCGACGGGGCTGAAGTTCAACTGACGGCGATCGCCGTCCTGCGCGCCCGCGGCCGCGAGATCGGAAAGACTTCGCGCACGTGCGCCGCCAGCGCTTCGCAGAATTCCCTGGCATACGGCGGCAGGGCGCGCCGCTTGTCCCAGAGCACGGCGTACGCCTCCTGCAGCGGTTTCCGGTTGTGCGTGATGCGCGCGACGCGCAGCCGATAGCGGTTCGTCGGCAGCACGGAGGGCACGACCGCCACGCCGTGCCCGGCCTCGGCCAGCGCGAGCAGCGCATGGGGCGTGCGGCTCTCGATGAAGATGTCGGGCCTGATGCCTGCCAGGCGGCACGCCGCGTCGAAGGTCTGCCGGACGAAGAAGCTCGAATCGAGCAGCAGCAGCGGGTACGCCGACAGGCGCCCGATGTCGAGTTCACCGGTGGTCCCGACCTCGAGCGCCTTCCGCGAAGCGGCGAGAAATTCAAGCGGGGCCAGCGGAAAGCGTTCGATGAAGGGATTGTCGGCGTGGCCCGGCTGGACGAGGCCGACCGTCACGTGCACCTGGCCGCGCTCGAGCATCCGCCAGTGGTCGGCTCCGACCGCCTCGGTGAGCTTGATCCGAACGTTCGGGCGGCGCCGGGCAAATCGGTGCAGGAAGTCCGAGAACACGCCGTCGATCGTCTGCGGCGTCGCCGCGACCCTCAGGATGCCGCTATCGCCTCGCCGGAGCAGCTGCGCCAGCTCGGTGAGCGAGTGCACCGCGCCGAGGATCGTGCGGCAGCGCTCGAGCAGCTGCTCGCCTTCGCCCGTCAGCACCAGCCGGCGGCGAACGCGGTCGAAAAGCTTCACCCCGAGCTCGTCCTCGAGATCGCGGATCTGGCGGGAGAGGGCGGGCTGGGCGGTATGAAGCTGCATGGAGGCCTTCGAGACCGTGCCCTGCTCGGCCACCGTGACGAACGTTCGCAGATGCCGGAGATCCATGCCCTGAGTTCATGCCGATTCGGCATGACAAGGTAGTCCAATTATATATTGGACGCAAGGACCGGACCGGCTCAGCCTTTCCTGCAGCGTTGCGAATCACCCAACTCAGCCGGGAGGACACCATGGAATCGATGAAAACGATCGTAGCGGCCGCTGCGGCGGCATGGCTTGCCGGAGCCGGGCCCGCCCTCGCCCAGGACGCCCGCGAAGACCCGTTCGGCGAAGTGCGCTTTCCGACCTCGTGCAACGAGGCCGCCCAGCGGCTATTCGACCGCGCCATGCGCTACCAGCACTCCTTCTGGTATCGCGAGTCGCGGAAGCTCTTCGACGAGGCGCTCGCGGCCGACCCGCAGTGCGCCATCGCGCAGTGGGGCGTCGCGTTGAGCCTGCTCTTCAATCCGCACATTGCCACGCCCGCGCAGAACCTCGTGCACGGCCTCGCGGCGCTGGAGAAGGGGAAGGCGGTGGGCGCGAAAACGCAGCGCGAGCGCGACTATATCGATGCTCTTCTCGCGTTCTACGGCAGCCAGGACAAGCCCACGCATGCAAAGCGGGTCGAGCGCTATCTGAAGGCGGTGGAAGCGCTGGCGCTGCGCTACCCGGACGATGACGAGGCCCAGATCGCCTACGCGATCACGCTGAATGTGGCGGCGTCGCCCCATGACAAGACCTATGCCTACCAGTTGAAGGGCGCGGGTATCCTCGAGGCCATCTTCAAGCGCCAGCCGCGGCACCCCGGGGTCGCGCATTACCTGATCCATCTGTACGACTATCCCGCGATCGCGGAGAAGGGGCTCGACGCCGCCAGGCGCTACGCCGAAATCGCGCCCGCCGCGCCGCACGCCCTGCACATGCCGTCGCACATCTTCACCCGCGTCGGCTACTGGCGGGAGTCCATTTCGAGCAACGCAGCGTCGGCGCGCGCGGCGAAGGCCGGCAAGGAACTCCACGATCAGCTGCACGCGATGGACTACCTTGTTTATGCGCATCTGCAGGTCGCGCAGGACCGGGAAGCGCGCGCGGTCATCGACGAGATGCTCGAGGTCAAGGGTTTCAACCCCAACGTCCGCGGCGGGCCTTACGCCCTCGCCGCGAGCCAGGCGCGCTACATGGTCGAGCGGCAGGACTGGAAGGGCGCCGCCACCCTGCGGGTGCAGCCGACCCGCTTCGCCTACGTTGACGCGATCACGCATTTCGCCCGCGCGCTGGGCGCCGCGCGCATCGGCAACCTGCAGGACGCCGCTGCCGATATCGCCCGGCTCGCCGAGCTGCGGGAGAAGCTGCAGCAGGCGCAGGACGCCTATTGGTCGGAGCAGGTGGACATCCAGATGCAGGTCGCGAGCGCGTGGCTGCTGCGGGCCGAGGGCCGGCACGAGGAAGCCCTCGCGATGATGAGCGCCGCGGCCGACGCAGAGGACAAGACCGAGAAAGCCATCGTCACGCCGGGACCGCTCGCGCCGGCGCGCGAGCTCTATGGCGCGATGCTGCTCGAGCGCGGAATGGCGGGCAACGCGCTCGCGCATTTCGAGGCGACGCTGCAGAAAGAGCCGAACCGGTTCAACGCCGTCGCGGGCGCGGCGGAATCCGCCCGGCGGGCGGGGGACGCGGTCAAGGCCAGGATGTACTCCGAAAAACTGGTTGCCCTGGCGGGCGACGGCCACTCACCCCGTCCCGCCGTGGCAGCCGCTCGGCAGCTGCTCGCGATGCCGTAAAAAGATGGCGGATGGCGAAGAGCGCCAGAGGCGTCCCACGCAACAGCGTCTATTCGAACACACGGAGTTAAACCGGCGCATCGCGTCCGGATTTAACAACACTTGGCGCGTTTCTTCGCGGACTGGGTTTTGGGGTTGCTCTTACTATTGATCCCTTCGCGGTGAGGCTTTGTTTTACTGACGACTGACGTCTGACGGCTGGGCGGCTCACGGGACGGCACGCCCCATCTGGGACGCTTCATCCGGGAGGCCGTTGACAGTAAGATGGCCCGTGGGCCGCTTCCTCCTGTTCCTCGCCGTCCTGAGTTCAGCACTTGCGGGCTGCAGTTCGGTATACGTATTGGGTGACTGGAAAAGCGGCCAGACGGTAGATCATCGGCTTTATTGGGTCGTTGCCCCAAC
>JBIOVQ010000364.1:0-14041 GCA_044867805.1 Burkholderiales bacterium
GCGTGCGTGAGCAGGCACTGCGCGCGCTGCGTCTTCGGAAACGCGATCACGTCGCGGATCGAGTCCGCCCCCACCATCAACGCCACGATACGGTCGAGCCCGAAGGCGATCCCGCCGTGGGGCGGCGCGCCGTACTGGAGCGCGTCGAGCAGGAACCCGAACTTCGCCTGCGCCTCGTCCGGGCCGATCGCGAGCGCGCGGAACACTTTCTGCTGCACCTCGGAACGGTGGATCCGCACCGAGCCCCCGCCGATCTCCCAGCCGTTGAGCACCATGTCGTGGGCCTTGGCGCGCGCCTTGGCCGGCTCGGATTCCAGCAGGTTCTCGTGCCCGTCCGCGGGCGAGGTGAACGGGTGGTGCATCGCGTTCCAGCGCTTTTCCTCGTCGTCCCATTCGAACATCGGGAAGTCGAGCACCCACAACGGCTGCCAGCCCGACGTCGCGAAGCCGCGCTCGTGCCCGATCTTGACGCGCAGCGCGCCGAGCGCGTCATTCACCACTTTCGCGCGGTCGGCGCCGAAGAACATGAGATCTCCGTCCTTCGCGAGCGAACGCTCGACGATCGCCTTGAGCGCCTCGTCCGACAGGTTCTTGACGATGGGCGACTGCAGCCCGTCGCGGCCCTTGGCGATCTCGTTGAACTTGATCCACGCGAGCCCTTTCGCGCCGAACCCGCCGACGAACTCGGTGTAGGCGTCGATCTCGCCGCGCGTGAGCTCGCCGCCCCTGGGCACCAGCAGCCCCGCCACCCGCCCGCCGGGCGTGCCGGCGGGCCCGGAAAACACCTTGAACGCGACGCTTTTCATGACGTCGGTCAGCTCGGTGAGCTGGAGCGGCACGCGCAGGTCCGGCTTGTCCGAGCCGTAGCGCGCGATCGCGTCGTCGTACGAGAGCCGCGGAAAGGGGCTCGGCAGCTCCACCGCGATCGCCTCCTTGAACACGTGGCGGATCAGCTGCTCCATCAGGTCGGTGATGCCGCGCTGATCGAGGAACGAGGTCTCGATATCGATCTGCGTGAATTCGGGCTGGCGGTCGGAGCGCAGGTCCTCGTCGCGGAAGCACCTGACGATCTGGTAGTAGCGGTCGTAGCCGGCGATCATCAGCAGCTGCTTGAACAGCTGCGGCGACTGCGGCAGCGCGTAGAACTCGCCTGCATGCACGCGCGAGGGCACCAGGTAGTCGCGCGCGCCCTCCGGCGTGGAGCGGGTGAGCATCGGCGTCTCGATGTCGATGAAGCCATGGCGGTCGAGAAAGCCGCGCACCGCCATCGCCGCGCGGTAGCGCAGCCGCAGGTTCGCCTGCATAGCCGGGCGCCGCAGGTCCAGAACGCGGTTTTCGAGGCGCACCGTTTCCGACAGGCGCTCCTCGTCGATCTGGAAGGGCGGGGGCAGCGACGGGTTGAGGATGGCTATCGACTGCGCCAGCACCTCGATCTCCCCGCTCGCGAGATCCGGGTTGACGGTTCCCGCCGGGCGCTCGCGCACCTTGCCCTGCACTTCGACCACGAATTCGGCGCGGAGCCGGTCGGCCGTCCTGAAAGTCTCCGGCGTGTCGGGATCGCACACGACCTGCACCAGCCCCTCGCGGTCGCGCAGGTCGATGAAGATCACGCCGCCGTGGTCCCGCCGCCGGTGCACCCAGCCGCACAGTGTCACCGACTGGCCCAGATGTTTGCGGCTTATTCGGCCGCAGTATTCGCTTCGCATGGGCTCTCGGAGAGCGTGATTCGTGATTTGTGATTTGTGATTCGACCAATTCGGACGCGACGCCCGTGACCGGCACGAATCACGATTCACGAATCACGATTCACCGGTTTATTGGTTTGCGGCCTTCTGCTCCACGGCGGCCGGGCGAACGACCGCGCCCGCGCGGCCGGGATCGACGGGCGTGGCGACCCCCATGGAGATGATGTACTTGAGCGCCTCGTCCACGGACATGTCGAGCTCGACAACCCTGGAGCGCGGGACCATGACGAAATAACCGCCGGTAGGGTTGGGCGTGGTCGGCACGTAGATGCTCACGTAGTCGCCTCGCAGGTGGTTTACCACGTCCCCGCCCGGCTGGCCGGTGAGAAAGGCGATCGTCCAGGTGCCGGGTGACGGCCACTCGACCAGAAGCGCCTTGCGGAACGCCTGACCGCCCGGGGCGAACAGCGTGTCGCTGATCTGCTTCACGCCTGTATACAGCGAGTTGACCACGGGGATGCGCTTGAGTACGCCTTCCCAGAACCTGACCAGCCGCTGCCCGATCACGTTGGTGGCCAGCGCGCCGGTCGCGAACACCACCAGCAGCGTCAGCAGGAAACCCAGCCCCGGAATGTGAATGCCGAGCCAGGCTTCCGTGCGCCATTCCGGCGGCAGCAGCAGCAACGTCTGGTCCATGACGCCCACCAGCAGGCTCAGCACCCAGATCGTGATCATGACGGGCACCCAGATCAGGAGCCCGGCAATGAGATAGCGCCTGAAGAGCGTCGTTTTCGGCATGTGCCGCGGCGGCACTTCGGAGCGGTGGGGCATGTCAGGACAGCTTGCGCATCAACGCCTCAGGGCAGCGTCGTCATGGCCCCCGCGTCGCGCGGGCGATTGCCGGAATACCAGAACCGGTCTCAAGATTCGGATAGCACGCCTTGACGCGCCCCGCTCGGCAGGGGAATACAAGCCATGGGCCTTCAATCTCCTGTTATTGAGACCGGCTCTAGCTGCAAGCCGGGCACGCGCCGGAGCCGCAGGAAAATTCCGACTTCGAGGATTCCTTGCTGGAGGCTTCGGCAGGCTTGTCCTGTTTGGCCTCGGCCTTTTCCGGCTTCGCCCCGGGCTTGTCCTGCTTGGCCGCGGGCTTCGCGGCGCTGTTCTTGAAATCGGTCGCGTACCAGCCGGTGCCCTTCAACTGGAACCCGGCCGCGCTCACCAGCTTGTTGAAACTGCGCTTGCCGCATTCCGGGCAATCCGTCAGCGGCGCATCGCTCATGCGCTGCATGTATTCCTTCTGAAATCCACACGCTCCGCAGCGGTACTCGTAGATTGGCATGCTGCCTCCAAATCGGGAAAAGCATTATAACTGATGGAGTTAGCTGTCCGCTACTCATATGAGGGCAGCCGCGGGCTTTGCAATCGCAGCGCTGCGGCTCGCCCGGCAGCCTGGCCGCAGGCGCCAAGCGCGGACGCGGCGACCTCACGAAAGCTGGCCGTCACCGGTATCCGATTTGCGCCTTCCGACCGGCAGGACATTCCGGTGTATCAGCAGCGCGACGACGGTCGCGGCCAACGCGACGCCGCACACAGCGAACCAGCCGAACTGCGCGAATGCCCAACTCGTCAGGAACGCGCCCACGGCGTTGCCGGTCCACACGTGCGCGCCGAACAGGGTATTGGCGCGCGCGCGTGAATCCGGCACCGCCGTATTGATCAGCGTCTGGTTGGCGACCATCGCGGCGCGCAGGCCGCAGTCGAGCAGCGCCGCGCCCACGACGACCGCGGCGATGGACCACACGCCGAAGCCCATGGCTATCCACGCGGCGAGCATGGAGCCTATCCCCGCGAGCACCACCGGCTTGACCCCGACGCGGTCTGTCCACCGTCCCGCCGGGCGCGCCACCAGGATGCCCGCCGCTCCGGGGATGCCGATCAGGCCCGCCGCGGCCGGCCCCACGCGATGGAGGGCCGCCAGCATGGGCGCGGCGACCGCCCAGAACCCGCCGTAGCAAATGCCGAACATGAACTGGATCGCGACCGCGCGCCGTATGCCGCGTTGCGCCCGCAGGAGACCGCCCATTGACCACAACAGGTCGCGATACGAGGCCTGTGAAGTGGGCTGCGTGCTGGGCAGGCCTGCCCACAGTACGGGTGTGAGCAGGAGCAGCATGCCCGCCGACAGCGCGTAGCTGTAGCGCCAGCCGATGTGCGTGGCGATCAGGCCGCCGGCGATCCGCGCGAACAGGATGCCGCAGAACATCGCCGTCAACTGTGTTCCCAGCGCGCGCCCGCGCTGGCCCGGCGGCGCGATATCCGCGGTAATGGAGATGAAGTTCTGGGAGAGCGTCGAGCAGATGCCCGTCACCAGGCTCGCTGCCGCCAGCACCGCGATGGAAGGCGCCACCGCCATCAGGGCCTGCGCGAGCAGCAGCGCGATGATCTGGCAGAGCACCAGCCTGCGCTTGTCGACGCGATCCCCGAGCGGCACGAGCAACAGCGTGCCCACCACCATGCCGCCGAAGGAGAGCGTGGGGATCCAGCCGACGGTCGCGGCATCCGCCTGGAACTCCGCCGCGATCGCCGCCAGCATCGGCGTCTGATAGTGTATGCCGCCCGTCACGATGAAGGCGGACACCACCATCAGCGCAATCAGGCCGCGATGGTCGGGCAATGGCTATCCCCTTATCCAGGTGACAACACTAGCATGGATGCCCGAGGGCGCCGGATCGGCCCGCGTTCCGATCGACGCGTAGAATGGGCGGGCGACCGTTCGTCATGAGCCAAGCACATGGATGAGAGCAGGCGCGAGCTGCTGACAACGGGCGCAGCTGCGGCGGCGGCAGCCACCGCACCGCGCGCGTTCGCGCAACAAACCGGGAAAGGGAAAACCGCCATGCCGTTCTACGAGAAAGGCGACGTTCGCATTCATTACCAGGAGGCCGGCTCCGGCTTCCCGCTGCTGGTCGTGCCCGGCGGGGGACTGAATTCGTCGATCTCCTTCCTGACGGAGCGGGCGCCCTTCAATGCGATGGAGGAGTTCAAGGGCGAATACCGCTGCATCGTCGCCGATCTGCGCAACGCCCACGCCGGGCAGTCCACCGGCCTGTTCGAGATCGACCGGCCGTGGGAATCCTTTGCCGATGACCAGCTCGGCCTGATGGATCACCTGGGAATCAAGCGATTCATGGCGCTCGGCTATTGCATCGGCGGCCCGTTCGTCTGGAGCCTGATGAAGCGGGCGCCGGACCGCATCGTCGCCGCCGTGCTGGCCCAGCCCGTCGGCTTCCGCCCGGAGGCGCCCGGCATCATGTACGAGAACAGCATGAAAACCTGGGTTCCCGAATTCATGAAGCGCCGGCCCGAGATCACGATGGAGATGGTCGACAGGTTCCTCACCCGGATGTACCGCACCGACGCCGATTTCGTCTTCACCGTGACGCGCGATTTCGTGCGCAATTGTCAGACGCCGATACTGGTCATGCCGGACGACATCCCGTCGCACCCGTACGCCGTCGCCATGGAAACCGCGATGCTCGCGCCGAAATCCGAAGTGAGCTTCTATCCCTGGAAGGAGCCCAAGGCGATGATTCCGCTGGCCGTGCGCCAGGTGCGCTCCTTCCTGCGCGCGCACCGCCCCGCGACGACTAGCTAGGTCTGGCTGGCGGGTCTACGGCAGTTACTTCTGCCTCTCCGTTTTGACGCCCGTCAGAACGGGATGTCGTCGTCCATCGTGTCGAACGCGCCGCCTTTCTTGGACTGCTGGGGCTTGCCGCCGCCCGCGGTCGCCGCGGCGGGCTCCCGCGACATCGGTTCGGCGCCACCGCTGCCCCCGCCGCGGCTGCCCAGCAGCTGCATGCGATCGGCCACGATCTCGGTCGAGTAGCGGTCCTGCCCGCTTTCCTTGTCCTGCCACTTGCGGGTGCGGATGCGGCCTTCGACGTACACCGGGGAGCCCTTCTTCAGATACTCGCCCGCGATCTCGGCGAGCTTGCCGAAGAAGGCGATGCGGTGCCACTCGGTGTGCTCCTGCTGCTCGCCGCCCTTGTCCTTCCACTTCTCGCTGGTAGCGATGCTGATGTTCGTCACCGCATCTCCGGACGGCAGGTACCGCGTCTCCGGGTCCCTGCCGAGGTTGCCGATCAGTATCACTTTGTTTACAGAAGCCATTCTTATCTCCTTGCGGATGGAGTGATTGAGTGATTCAGTGATTAGGCGATCACCTGGCGGACCGGCTTAGTCACCTGACCACATGATCACTGAGTAGTCTGTGCGCATTCTGTTCGTCAATGAGCGCCCTGTCCACCCCGGCGCGAGCAAGGGTCAGAGATCGCTCTCAAGGCTGATAACGATCAGCCGTGGGCGCGGGATGACAACGCTGTTTTTCATGTGTCACGGCAGGTCCGAATGCGTTTGGCTTCGCCGGGCCTTGCCCTGTATCATCCGGACCCAGGGAGATGGCATTCCTCCCCGGTGTCTCTAATACTGTTGGAGACTCTCAACCGCCGCAAGGCTGATGATGCCTACGAGTCGCGCTGGACGAAGGGCGCCGTAGGCGTTTCCCTCTCCTCCGACGCGTACAACCGATGAATTTCTCTCGTCGGAGGCTAATCGATGACTGAAACGTGGACCCTCGCGGCCCTGTGGCTTGCCCTGGCTCTGGTCGCGGGGCTGGCATCCATCTGGTTGCGTGTGGCAACAGCGCTGTCGGAGATCGTGGTGGGGATCATCGCCGGTGCGGCGATTGGCACGGTAGCCATGGGCGCCGATCAGGCATGGGTCAAATTCCTGGCGGGAGCCGGTGCAATCGTCCTCACATTCCTGGCCGGGGCGGAGCTTGACCCGGAGGTATTCCGGCGCAAGTGGAAGGAAGCGACCGCCATCGGGTTGGTCAGCTTTCTCGCGCCCTTCCTGGGATGCGCCGCCGCCGCGCGGTGGCTGCTCGGATGGGACCCTGCCGCGAGCTGGCTTGCCGGGGTAGCCATGTCCACGACATCGGTGGCCGTGGTTTACGCGGTGATGATCGAGTTCGGCTTCAACACCACGGAATACGGCAAGACTGTGCTCGCCGCGTGCTTCATCACGGACCTCGGAACGGTGGTTGCGCTCGGCCTGATCTTCGCGCCGTTCACCCTGAAAACCGCCCTTTTCGTGGGCGCCTTGACGGCCTGCGCCCTGGTCCTGCCGTGGCTCACGCCGTGGTTCCTCGAGCGCTACGGCGGCCGGGCGTCCGAGCTCGAAGCCAAGTACCTCCTGCTGGCGCTGTTCGGGCTGGGCGCGCTTGCCGGGTGGGCGGACAGCGAAGCGGTTCTTCCCGCCTATGTCCTGGGCATGATGCTCGCCGGCACCGTGGGAAGAGATCACGCGCTCGTCCGCCGGCTGCGCACGCTGTGCTTCGGGCTGCTGACGCCGTTCTACTTCATCCGCGCCGGCTCGTTCGTCTCGCTGCCGGCGCTCGTGGCAGCCCCCGCCGCGTTCACCCTCATGCTCGTGGTGAAGGTGCTGACGAAGATCGCCGGCGTCTATCCGGTCACCCGGATTTTCCGGTCGCCGCGCAAAGAGGGCATGTACACCACGCTGCTCATGTCGACGGGGCTGACTTTCGGCACGATCTCCTCGCTGTTCGGCCTGTCGCACAACATCGTCGACCAGTCGCAGTACTCCGCGCTGGTGGCCGCCGTGATCGCCAGCGCCGTCATCCCGACGCTGATCGCCAACGCCTGGTTCCTGCCGCGGCACCATCTGCCCAGCCCGGAAGCGGCGGCAGGCGCAGAGAAAAGAGTCACCGCCGCGTCGGCGCCGGGCAAGGGGAATTGAAGATGTACCGCAGAATCCTGGTGGGCTACGATGGCTCGGAAGCGGGGGAAAAAGCGTTTGACAACGCGTTGAGTCTTGCGAAGAGCCATGGCGCGGAACTCTACGTGCTCACCGTCTCGCGTCCCCCCGAAATAGGTGACGACGTGGAAACCGAGGCGGTGATCGAGAACTCGCGCGAGCACCACCGCAAGGCGCTCGCGCCGCTGCGGCAAAAAGCCATGCAAGGAGGCATCAGGGCGCATTTCGAGGTTGCGGTCGGCCATCCTGCGGAACAGATCATATTTCACGCCGACCGGCACCAGGCTGACCTCATCGTGGTCGGTGATCGTGGCCGCTCGAAATTCGCGCGGCTGCTGCTGGGGTCGGTCTCGAAGACGGTCGTGCAGTACGCGGACCGGCCGGTACTGGTCGTGCGCTGACTACGTCTCCGCGCTCGCGCGGGACGGCGAGGGCACCCGGGTACCCAGCGCGGCCACGAGCCACACGGACACGAGCACGGCGCCGAAGACGGCGATGCCGGCGGTTCCCCACCGTCCGTACAGGTAGCCGCCCGCCGCAGCGCCGAAGAACGTCCCGAAGAACTGGAGGCTGGTGAAAACCCCGATCGCAATGCCGCGGGTGCCGGGCGCTGCGGCCCTCGACACGAGCGTCGGCAGGAGGGCTTCGAGGACGTTGAATGCCGTGAAGAACGCCAGCAGGAAGAGCGCAATCGGCCACACACCGCTCACTCCAGAGGGCATCAGTAACTGCACGATCAGCAGCGCGGCGATCGTCGCAATGAAGACAGGCTTCAGCCGACTGGAGTGGCCAGATTGCATGATCGCCGGCAGCATCAGTACGAACGAGCCCACCATCACCGGAAGATAGATTTGCCAGTGCTGGTCAGCGGGCAACCCCGCCCGGCGCAACTCGAGCGGCACCGCGATAAACAGCGCCATCAGCACCGCGTGCAGCGCGAACGCACCGTAGTTGAGACGCGCAAGCTGCGGGTCGCACAGCGCGCCCATGAACTGCTGCATGGCGGGCCCATTGTCGCGGTGCGGACGTTCCGGGGCGTCGGGGACCATGCCGTAGACCACCCCCATCGCCGCGAGTACCAGCACGCCGGTCATGACGAAGATACCCGGCACGCCGATCACACGGTACAGCCACGGCGAGAGCACCAGCGAAAGCGCGAAGGTCGCACCGATGGTGGAGCCGATCAGCGCCATCGCCTTGGCGCGGTTCTCCTCGCGTGTGAGATCGACGGTCATGGCCATCACCGGCGCCGCAATCGCGCCCGCGCCCTGCAGCAAGCGGCCAAGGATGATCACGTAGATATGGACGCCGAGCGCAGCGATGAAGCTGCCGGCCGCAAAGATCGCGAGACCGATGTAGATCACCGGCTTGCGGCCGTAGCGGTCGGACCAGTAGCCGAACGGGATCTGCAATATCGCCTGTGTCAGCCCGTAGATCCCGATCGCTACACCGACCAGCACGAGGTTGTCGCCGCCCGGCAGCCCCTCTGCGTAGAACGCGAACACCGGGAGGATCACGAACATGCCCAGCATGCGCAGCCCGAAGATGCTGGACAGGCTGATCGCGGCCCGCAGCTCGGTCGGGCTCATGCGGCTCGCGGCCTTCATAGCGCGGCCGCGGGTGAGCAGTCAGCGGTAAGCGGTAAGCGGTGCAGCTTCTGCCGGGGGCGCCCGGCAGGGTCGCAGCTCACCGCTCTCCGCTCACTGCTTACCACCGAAGGGGATTGGACAGGTTGGGAAATGAAGGAAATCTTGGGTATATTAGCAGGTTTGGTTTCGAATTCAGTCCTTGGCAACCCAGCGCCCCACCGTCGTCCGGCTCCGCACTTCCGACCCCGAGGCCGTCAGGGCCACGGATTTCATCCGCGTGCGCGGCGCGCGCACGCACAACCTGAAGAACATCAGTCTCGACCTGCCGCGCAACCGGCTGATCGTGATCACCGGGCTGTCGGGCTCGGGCAAGTCCTCGCTCGCGTTCGACACGCTCTATGCCGAGGGGCAGCGCCGCTACGTCGAATCTCTCTCGGCCTACGCGCGGCAGTTCCTGCAGCTCATGGAAAAGCCCGACGTGGACCTGATCGAGGGCCTCTCCCCCGCCATCTCGATCGAGCAGAAGGCCGCGAGCCACAACCCGCGCTCCACGGTCGGCACCGTGACCGAGATACACGACTACCTGCGGCTGCTCTACGCGCGTATCGGCGACCCGCACTGCCCGGAGCACAAGATCCAGCTCTCCGCTCAGAGCATCTCGCAGATGGTGGATCACGTGCTGCAGCTGCCGGAGGACACGCGCCTCATGATCCTGGCACCGCTCATCGTGGGACGCAAGGGCGAGCAGGCCGAGCTGTTCGAGGAGCTGCGGGCGCAGGGCTTCGTGCGGCTGCGGATAGACGGGAACGTGCACGAGATCGACGAGCTGCCCAGGCTCAAGAAGAACGTCAAGCACACGGTGGAAGTGGTGGTGGACCGCCTCAAGGTCCGCGCCGACGCCAAGCAGCGGCTCGCGGAGTCGTTCGAGACGGCGCTGCGCCACGCCGACGGCAGGGTAATCGCGCTTCAGATGGATGAGGGTAAACCCCTCACCCCCGACCCCTCTCCCGAGCGGAGAGGGGAGATACCAGCCCGCTCGCGCGAAGGAAAAGGGATCGAGCACCTTTTCTCTGCGAAATTCGCGTGCCCGGTATGCAACTACTCGCTGCCGGAGCTGGAGCCGCGGCTGTTTTCGTTCAACAATCCCATGGGAGCCTGCCCGCGCTGCGATGGCCTCGGCGCCATCAGCTTCTTCGATCCGCGGCGCGTCGCCGCCTTCCCCGATCTCTCGCTCGCCTCGGGCGCGATCAAGGGCTGGGACCGGCGCAACCAGTTCTACTTCCAGATGCTGCAGTCGCTCGCGGCGCACTACGGCTTCGACATCGAGGCGCCGTTCGAGCAGTTGTCGCAGAAAGTGCAGGAGGCGGTGCTGCACGGCTCGGGCGACGAGAAGATCAAGTTCGCCTACGTCGGCGAGCGCGGCAAGAGCTACGTGCGCGAGCACGCGTTCGAGGGCGTGATCCCCAATCTCGAGCGCCGCTACCGCGAAACCGACTCGACCGTGGTGCGCGAGGAGCTCGCCAAGTACCTCAACAGCCGCGCCTGCCCCGAGTGCGGCGGCACGCGGCTGCGGCGTGAGGCTCGCAACATCACCGTCGCGGGCCGCGCGATATTCGAGGTGAGCGCGCTGACACTCGCGCAGGCGAGCCAGTTCTTCGAGACGCTGGCCCTTGCCGGCAACAAGCAGGCCATCGCGGAGAAGATCGTCAAGGAGATCCTGACCCGCATCACTTTCCTCAACAACGTCGGGCTCGACTACCTGTCGCTCGACCGCTCTGCCGACACGCTGTCCGGCGGCGAGTCGCAGCGCATCCGGCTGGCGAGCCAGATCGGGTCCGGGCTTACCGGCGTCATGTACGTGCTCGACGAGCCGTCGATCGGGCTGCACCAGCGCGACAACGCGCGGTTGCTCTCCACGCTGAAGCGCCTGCGCGACACCGGCAACACCGTGATCGTGGTCGAGCACGACCAGGAGGCGATCGCGGCAGCCGACCACGTCGTCGACATGGGCCTGGGAGCGGGAGACCACGGCGGCAACGTCATAGCGGTCGGCACGCCGCAGGACATCGCCAAGCATCCCGAATCGCTCACCGGGCAGTACCTCTCGGGACGGCGCCGGATCGAAGTGCCGGCGCTGCGCCACCGGGTCAATCGCGACCGCCAGCTCGAGATCGCCGGCGCGGCCGGGAACAATCTCAAGAGCATCAACGTGAGTATTCCCGTGGGCTTGCTGGTCTGTGTGACGGGAGTCTCGGGGTCCGGCAAGTCCACGCTCATCAACGACACGCTCTACCAGGCTGTTGCGCGCGTGCTGAACGACAGCGTCGCCGAGCCCGCGCCGCTCGAGGCGATACACGGCGTGGAGCAGTTCGACAAGGTAGTGAGCGTCGACCAGAGCCCGATCGGCAGGACGCCGCGCTCCAATCCCGCCACCTACACCGGGCTGTTCGGTCCGATCCGGGACCTGTTCGCCGGCGTGCCGGAAGCGCGCGCCCGCGGCTACGGCGCGGGCCGCTTCTCGTTCAACGTGAAGGGCGGGCGCTGCGAGGCCTGCCAGGGCGACGGCGTGCTCAAGGTCGAGATGCATTTCCTGCCCGACATTTACGTGCCGTGCGACGTGTGCCACGGCGAGCGCTACAACCGCGAGACGCTCGACATCCGCTACAAGGGCCGCAACGTCCATGAGGTGCTGCAGATGACGGTCGAGCAGGCGGCGGGGTTCTTCAGCGCGGTGCCGGCGATCGCGCGCAAGCTCCAGACGCTGCTCGACGTGGGGCTGGGCTACATCAAGCTCGGCCAGAGCGCGACGACGCTCTCGGGCGGCGAGGCGCAGCGGGTGAAGCTGTCGCTCGAGCTTTCCAAGCGCGATACCGGCCGCACGCTCTACATCCTGGACGAGCCCACGACGGGACTGCATTTCCACGACATCGACCTGCTGCTGCGCGTGCTGCACCGGCTGCGCGACCACGGCAACACGGTCGTGGTGATCGAGCACAATCTCGACGTCATCAAGACCGCGGACTGGGTCGTCGACCTCGGCCCCGAGGGCGGCGAAGGCGGCGGCCGCGTGATCGCCGAAGGAACGCCCGAGGACATCGCGAAGAGCAAGGCGAGCTATACGGGCCAGTACCTCAAGCACGTGCTTGCCACGTGAGGGATGAAGGCGGAAGGATGAAGGATGCGCGTCGAGGGGCGGAGCAGGGGCCCGCTTGCGGGATGCGACCCCCGGCGGCGCGCGAGCAGCCGACATGATTTCGGTTCAACTCGCGCAGACATGTCAGAGGATGACCCCACGCTGCGCGTGTGATTTACTTCCGTCCCGCCCTTTCACTCACGTACGGTCGGTGGCAGCTAGGCTTTTCCGACCGAAGGTTACGAGAGGTCGGGGCACAAAGTAAGATCGCGCAAAGCGCGAAGGTCATCCTTCATCCCTCATCCTTCATCCTTCGGGACGATCTTCGAGTCCGCCTCATGTCGCCGCGAGAACTATTGCTTGGGAGCTTCCACGCAGCCCTTGCCGCCGCGGACCCGTTGAAGATCGTCCCGCAGCACCTGCCGAAGCCGCCGAAGGGGCGCACGCTGGTCGTGGGGGCCGGCAAGGCGGCGGCCATGGCGCTCGCGGTGGAACGGGAATGGCCGGGCAAAGCCACGCTCGATGGGATCGTTATCACGCGCTACCAGCATGGGCTGCTCACGAGCCGCATCGCCGTGGTGGAGGCCGGGCACCCGGTGCCCGACGAAAGCGGCGAGCAGGCGGCGCAGGAAATCCTGCGGCGCGTGAAGGGCCTGACGCCCGACGATCTGCTGCTCGTGCTCGTTTCCGGCGGCGGGTCCGCCCTGCTCTCGCTCCCCGCTGACGGCATCGCGATGGCCGATCTCAAGGCCACGACGCGCGAGCTGTTGAAGTCCGGTGCGCCGATCCAGGACATGAACACCGTGCGCAAGCATCTGTCGGCGATCCAGGGGGGGAGGCTCGCCGCCGCCAGCCGGGCGCCGGTCGTTGCGCTCATCATCTCCGACGTCACCGGCGACGACCCGACCCACATCGCCTCGGGACCCTGCGCGCCCGACCCGACGACCTACGGCGACGCGCTCGACGTACTCAAGCGCTACGACGTGAAGGCGCCGCCGGCGGTCGCGGAGCGCCTTGCGCGCGGCGCCAGGGGCGACATCCCGGAAACGCCCAAGCCCGGGTCGAAGATCTTCAAGCGCGTGGAGAACCGCGCCATCGCCACCGCGCAGGGCGCGCTGCAGGCGGCGGCGGGCTTCTTCATCGGGCACGACATCCATCCCGCCGTGCTGGGCGACTCGGTGACGGGCGAGGCGCGCGAAGTGGCCAAGGTCTACGGCGCGCTCGCGCGCGAGATCAGGCAGCACGGCCTCCCCTACCAGCCCCCCGTCGCGCTAATTTCCGGCGGCGAGACCACGGTCACCGTGCGGGGAACGGGCCGCGGCGGGCGCAATGCCGAGTTTCTCCTGGCGCTCGCGGTGGACCTGGACGGCGCCGACGGCATCCACGCGCTGGCCTGCGACACCGACGGCATCGACGGCACCGAGGACAACGCCGGCGCGGTGCTCGCGCCGGATTCACCCAAGCGCGCCGCAAAGAAGAAGCTCGATGCGGCAAAGATGCTGGACGACAACGACGGCTACAGCTACTTCTCCGCGCTCGGCGACCTGGTCGTCACCGGTCCCACCCGCACCAACGTCAACGATTACCGCTGCATCCTGGTGATGGGTGATGGGTGATGAGCCATTTCAACCTCTCAACGCGGAGGACGCGGTGGACGCCGAGGAAGCCAAGATGCGAGGAAAAACATTTGGATCATTTGTTGGGCCCCTGTCTCTGCGTCCCTCTGCGTCCTCTGCGCCCTCGGCGATTAGAGGTTACCGTCCTGCAGCAATCCGTATGAGCGAGGACGCGCGAGG
>JBIOVQ010000365.1:0-15930 GCA_044867805.1 Burkholderiales bacterium
TGAGCGTCCGCCTCCGGCAAGAGCAGTGAATGGTGATTAGTGATTTGTGATTAGTGTGAAGAGCTGCTGAAGGACCAAAACAACAAGGGCGCCGCCAGGCACCCTTGTAAGCCACCAATCACCAGTCACCAATCACTAATCACGCTCTTGCAGTATCAGTGCAGCCGCTCGAAGACGGCTGCAATGCCCTGGCCGCCGCCGATGCACATGGTGACCAGCGCGTACTTGCCGCCGATGCGCTGCAGCTCGTAGAGCGCCTTGACCGTCAGCACCGCGCCGGTCGCCCCGATCGGGTGGCCGAGGCCCACCGCGCCGCCGTTGGGATTGGTTTTCCTGGCGTCGAGCTTCAGGTCGCAGTTGACGGCGAGGGCCTGCACCGCGAATGCCTCGTTCGATTCGACCACGTCCATCTGCTCGACCTTGAGCCCGGCCTTCTCGAGCGCTTTCTTCGAGGCGGGCACCGGGCCGATGCCCATGATCTTCGGGTCCACGCCGGCAATGCCGTAGGAGACCAGGCGCGCCATGGGCTTCAGGCCTTTCTTCTGCGCGGCCGCGCGCTCCATCAGCACCACCGCGGCCGCGCCGTCGTTGATGCCCGAGGCGTTGGCGGCGGTGACGGTGCCGTCCTTCTTGAAGGCGGCGCGCAGCTTGGCCATGCCTTCCAGGCTCGCATCGGCGCGCGGGTGCTCGTCGCGGTCGAACACGGTGGTGCCCTTGCGGGTCTTCAGTTCCACCGGCAGGATCTGGTCCTTGAAGTAGCCCTTCTCGATCGCGTTGATCGCGCGGCGGTGGCTCTCCACCGAGAACTCGTCCTGCTGCTCGCGCGTGATCTTCCACTTCTCGGCGATGTTCTCGGCCGTAATGCCCATGTGCACCGTCTCGAACGGGTCGGTGAGCGCGCCCACCATCATGTCGATCACGTTGCCGTCGCTCATGCGCTGGCCCCAGCGCAGGGAGGGCAGGATGTAGCCGCCGCGGCTCATGGACTCTGCGCCGCCCCCGACGGCGATGTCGGAGTCGCCGAGCAGGATCATCTGGGAGGCGGACACGATCGCCTGCAGGCCGCTGCCGCACAGGCGATTGACCGTGAGCGCGGTAGAATCATCGGGCAGCCCGCCCTTGAGCGCGGCAACGCGCGAGAAGTACATGTCCTTCGCTTCGGTGTGGATTACGTTGCCGATGACGCACGCGCCGACTTCCTTGGCGTCCACCCTGGCGCGCTTGACTGCTTCGCGGATCACCTGCGCCGAGAGCTCGGTCGGCGCTACGTCCTTCAGCGCGCCGCCGTAGTCTCCGATCGCCGTCCGCACGCCGGAAAGCACCACTACTTCGCGTTCGCTTGCCATAGCCAACTCCTTAACCGTCTGATTCGGATGGATTTATATGGAGAAACCGGGAGGGCACATCGCGCAGGGGAACCCGCAGTCTACGCCCGCGCATGAGTCGTGTCGAGAAATGTTGCGCCACAGCATGGTGTGACCAGCGCGGCCGGAAGGAAATTCAGCGCCCGCCGATCTTGCGCTCGCACTCCGCGGCGACCTGCTCGCAGTTGGCCTGGCATTTCTGAGCTTCGGCCGAATCGCTGCTCAGGCGCCTGCAGAACCGCAAGCAGGCGGTGTGATCGTTCTTGCACGTGGGCACGTCCTCGCCTCCGAAGTACCACTGGTAGCCGAAGTATCCTCCCACTGCGAGGATCGCTATGACGAACAACGCGCCCAGGATAGTCAAGCCCGACTGCGATTTATGCATGACGCACCCCTCGGAATTGTGTGATTCGTACATCGAACCGTGTCCCTCATGCTCAGGGAATCGCGGTATCGATTACCACGGCGATTCCGGTGGTACCGATCTTGACCGGCTTCGACTGGCCCCGCAAGTCGCCGCTCTGCGCCGTCGCGCTGCCCGAGCGCGAGACGCGCGCGCCGACGACCACCTCGGGAAAATCCGAGAGCTTCAGGTTCGGCGCCATCGCCATCGTATCGTCCAGCGTGAACTGCAGCGGCAGGTCCCGCACCTGCTTGCGCAGCACCGCGAGCGGCATGGGCGGGCCGCTCGCGGCCCGGGCGAAGATGAACACGGTGTCGGTCGGCGCTGCCCGCGCGGCCAGCCCTTGCGCGAGGCTCACCCTGCCCGCGACCCTGGCGGCAGCCGCCGCTTTCGGCTTGGGCGCCGGCCTGGCCCCGGCGAGCGCGCGCGCCTCCGCGATGCTCGCTTCGACCGACTCCTCCATTCCCGAGCCGGGCGGAAGGACTTTCCTCAGCCGCTCCCAGTAGGCGATGGCGTGGGCGTAATCCTTGCGCTCGAGCGCCGCGGTACCCGCGAGCGCGAGCGCCTTCCACTGGTCCGGGTCGATCTTGAGCGCGCGATCGACCAGCTCGAGCGGCTTGCCGGCCATGCTCTGTCCCTGCGCCATGGCCAGGGCGTCCGCGTAGTCCGCGAGCAGATCGGCGTCACCCGGCGTCAGCGCCGTTGCCCTCTCGTAGGCGCGCGCCGCCTCGGGGTAGCGGCCCATGACGGAATAGGAGCGCCCGAGCACCCGCCAGCCCTCGGGATTGTCGGGCGCTTTCTCGAGACGCGCGGCGAGGCCCGCCACCATCTGCTCGACTTTCTCGCGCGTCATCTGGTGGCCTTCGTCCCGTTGCTGCAGCAGCGCGGATGGCGCGCCGACCACGAGATAGAAGATAACCGCTCCGACGGGGATTCCGGCCGCGAGCACCGCGGCGGTCCAGGCGCTCGCTGGGCGCGGCTGGCTCGAAGCCCCGGCGTATGCCTGCGCTTCATCGAGCGCGCGCCGCTCGAGCTCGGCGCGTGCCTGCTCGTAGCGTTCCCTGGCCAGCACGCCGCGCGCGACGTCGGCTTCGAGCTCCGCGAGCTGGTCGCGCAGTATCGCGAGGTTGACGGCTTCGGGGGCGGGACCCGCGCGCGGGCGCCGCGCGAGCAGCGGCACGAGCAGACAGCCGACCGCGATGGCGATCATCGCGGCCGCGATGAGCAGAAAGAGGGTCACGGCTGATCGCCGCCGGAAAGCATGCGTTGCGCGCGGCTGCGCTCCTCCGGGGTCAGCCGGGGCGGCTCGGCGCCGCGCCGCGCGCGCAGCTGCCGCGCCAGTACCACGCATCCGGCCGCGACGAGGAGCAGGGGACCCAGCCACAGCAGCACGGTCGAGAGCTTGAGCGGCGGCCGGTAGAGCACGAAATCGCCGTAGCGGGCGACCATGAAGTCCACGATTTCGCCGTCGCTCCGGCCGGCCGCGATCTGCTCGCGTATTTGCCGGCGCAGGTCGACCGCGAGCTCGGCGTTCGACTCGGCGATCGACTGGTTCTGGCACACGAGGCAGCGCAGCTCGTTGGCGAGGTGGACCGCGCGCGCCGCGGCGACGGGGTCGTTCTCCGTCGGCACCGCCTCTCCCGCGTGCGCCGCGAGCGGCGCAGCGGTCAACAGCAATGCAACCGCAGATAAACGCAGATAAACGCGGATAAGACGCCACAAATCTCGACGCAAAGGCGCAAAGGCGCAAAGAAGAGATTCAATTTTCATAAATAGTAAAAGCTTGGCGTCCTTTTTTCCCTTCCGTTCTATGTTGGATTCTTTGGAGTTAATATCGGCGTTCATCGGCGTTCATCGGCGGCTCATGATCCTTGCAGCTCGCGCACCAGCGGCAGGATCTTCTTCTCGAGCGAATCGCGCGTGACGGGGCCGATGTGCTTCTGCCGGATCGCGCCGGTCTTGTCGATCACGAAGGTCTCCGGAACGCCGTAGACGCCGTATTCGATGCCGATGCGGCCGTCCGGGTCGGCCACCGACAGCAGGTAGGGGTCGCCGAAACGGCGCAGCCACGCCTTGGCCTCGTCGGGCTTGTCCTTGTAGTTGAGCCCGACGATGGGCACGGTCCGCGCGCGCGCAAGCTCGGTGAGCAGCGGGTGCTCGTCGCGGCAGGAAGCGCACCACGACGCCCAGATGTTGAGCAGCCACACCTGGCCCAGCATGTCCTCGCGGGTGAACTGCTTCTCCGGCGCGTGGAGCTGCGCGAGGCGGAACGCCGGCGCGGGCTTGCCGATGAGGGGCGAGGGCACTTCGCGCGGGTTGAGGCCGAGCCCCGCGAAGAGGAAGCCGATGAGGGCGGCGAAAACCGCGAGCGGGATGAGGTAGCGGTTCACTATCGTGCCGCCGCGGCGCCGGGAACCGTGCCGGCGCGCGTCGAGGGAGCGCGGTAGCGCCGGTCGGAGAGCGCGCAGAAGCCGCCGAGGGCCATCAGCAGGCAGCCGCCCCAGATCCAGGTCACGAACGGCTTGTAGTAGACGCGCATCGTCCACGCGCCGTCGCCCACCGGCTCGCCGAGCGAGACGTAGAGGTCGCCGAAGATGCCGCTCGCGATGGCGGCTTCGGTCATCGGCATCTGGCTTTGCGCTTGATAGACGCGCTTCTCGGGATGCAGCGTGCGCACCAGTTTTCCGTCGCGGCTGACTTCGACGGTGCCGCGCGTCGCGCGGTAGTTCGGGCCGGGTGTCTCGCTGACCCCGACGAAGCGGAACGAATGGCCACCGGCGCTTACCGCATCGCCGGGCGCGACGCGCACGTCGCGCTCGGTCTCGAAGCTCTTCACGACGGTGACCCCGGTGATGAACACGGCCACGCCCAGGTGGGCGAGCGTCATGCCCCACCACGCGCGCGGCTGCTGTCCGAGGCGGGCGCTCCAACCGCCCTGCGCCAGGCGCAGGCGCTCCTTCACCCCGGCGGCCGTCGCCGCCGCGATCCAGGCCGCGAGACCGAAGCCGAGGCTCGTGTAGGCCGACCACTTGCCCGCGATCACGGGCAGCAGGAGCGCGGTCGCGACGGCGATGCCGAGGGCCCATTTCAGGCGCGCCCACAGGTCGGGCGGGCTCGCCTGCTTCCAGCGCGCCAGCGGTCCCACGCCCATCAGGAAAACGAGGGGGGTCATCAGGGGCGCGAACACCGCCTCGAAGTACGGCGGTCCGACCGAGATCTTGCCGAGACCCAGCGCGTCGAGCACCAGCGGATAGAGCGTGCCCAGCAGCACCGAGCCGGCCGCGGCGAGCAGGAGCACGTTGTTCCCGAGCAGCATGGCTTCGCGCGAGACCGGCTCGAAACCCCCGCCGCCGCCGACGCGGTGCGCGCGCAGCGCGAACAGCGTGAGCGAGCCGCCGATGACGAGCGTCAGGAAGCCGAGTATGAACACGCCGCGCGTGGGATCGGTCGCGAACGCGTGCACCGAGGTAAGCACGCCCGAGCGCACGAGGAAAGTGCCGAGCAGCGACAGCGAGAAGGCAAGTATCGCAAGCAGCACCGTCCAGCTGCGGAAGGCCCCGCGCTTCTCGGTGACGGCGAGCGAGTGGATGAGCGCGGTACCGACCAGCCACGGCATGAACGAGGCGTTCTCGACCGGGTCCCAGAACCACCAGCCGCCCCAGCCGAGCTCGTAGTAGGCCCACCAGCTGCCGAGCATGATCCCGCAGGTGAGGAAGCACCACGCCGCGGTGGTCCATGGGCGCGACCAGCGCGCCCAGGTGGAGTCGAGCCGCCCCGCGAGCAGCGCGGCGACGGCGAACGCGAACGCCACCGAGAATCCCACGTAGCCCATGTACAGCATCGGCGGGTGTATGACCATGCCCGGGTCCTGCAGCAGGGGGTTCAGGTCCCGTCCATCCGGCGGGGCGGGAAAGGCGCGGTCGAAGGGATTCGAGGTGAGCAGCATGAACAGCAGGAAGCCGCAGCTCACGATCCCCATTACGCCGACCACTCGCGCGACGGTTTCCTCGGGAAGATGCCGGCTGAATATCGTTACCGCGAGGGTCCAGCCGGCGAGCATCAGCACCCACAGCAGCATGGATCCCTCGTGCGAGCCCCACGTCGCCGCAATACGGTAGGGCAGGGGAAGCTGCGAGTTCGAATTCGAGGCGACGTTCACCACCGTGAAGTCGTTGGCGACGAACGAGGCCGCGAGGCAGAAGAACGCGATCGCGATGAACGCGAACTGCCCCTGCGCGGCTGGACGCGCGAGCGCGATCCATGCCGGGTTGCGTCGCGCGGCGCCGACGAGCGGCAGCGTGCCCTGCGCCAGGGCGAGCAGCAGCGCGAGGATGAGAGCGAGCTGGCCGATTTCCGGAATCATGCTAGTTCAATATAGCCGCAGATAAACGCCGATGCATGCCGGTGAAACTCAAAAATAGCCGCCAAGGCGCCAAGAACGCCAAGGAATACGAAAATGGACTGTCTGATACAGCGGCGATATCGCAGGTTGCGACGCTACCAAGCGATCCAGGGAGCGGTTTGGTTCTCATTCTTATTGAATTTCTTGGCGGCCTTGGCGTCTTGGCGGCTAATTTCCGATTCTGATCTGCGTTCATCGGCGGTTTCAATTCGTTTTGACGGTTCGCTGGGCCTTCTGCGCCTGCTCGAGGGCGTGCGCGGCTTCCGGGGGCATGTAGTTCTCGTCGTGCTTGGCGAGCACTTCGTCGGCGCGGAACACGCCGTCCGAGTTGAGCCGCCCCTGCGCGACTACGCCTTTGCCCTCGCGGAAGAGGTCGGGCAGGATGCCGCGGTAGACGACCGGCACGGTCTCCGCGGTGTCCGTTACCGTGAAGTGCACGGTAAGGCCGTCAGGCTGGCGCTTGAGGCTGCCCGCGACGACCATCCCGCCAATACGGAAGGAACGGTCCCTGGGCGCCTCGCCGGCCGCGATCTGCGACGGGCTGAAGAAGAACACGAGGTTCGAGCGGAAAGCATTCAGGACGAGCGCCGCCGCAAGCGCGACGGAAGCGACGCCGCCGGCGATGAGCGCGAGCCGCTTGTGCCTCGGTTTCATGCGCGACCTTCCAGAGCGGCGGCGTTAGCCCGCCGCGATTCACGCAGGGCCCGTATCCGGCGCGCCCGCACGGCGAGGGACTCCACCAGCATGCACAGCGCAACGACGGAGAAGCTGCCCCAGACATAAGGCGCGTAACCTCCCATCGCGAAGAATTCCGCCGCGCTGCCCCAGTTCATGCCGCCGCCTCTGCCATTTCCGCGGAATTTACGTGTCCCCATGTCGGCGGCCCTGCGTCCTGGCCCGCGGACGGCGGAGCAGTGCCTGCACCCTTGGGCGTAGGTGCGACCCGGGAGCGGGCCGTGCGCGCCGGTTTCAATCCGCGTGCCTGTGCGCGCCTTTGCGGTCGCATCCCGCAAGCGGGTCCCTGCTCCACGCTCCGGCGCGCGGGTCGCATCCCCATGAATGGGGCGCGTCGAGGGGCGGAAGAGGGACCCTCTGGGATCTGACCCCCGGCGGCGCGCATGGATCGGCGGTGGAACGCGCCCATGATCGGCTCCACGGTCGCATCCCCAGAGATGGGGCCCCTGCTCCGCGCTCCGCCGATCCCTGCTCCGCCGCTCATGCCGCAACCTCCTTCAGATCCAGTACCCAGCCCGCCTGCCGCTCGCGCTCGAGGATGATCGCCCGCACGCGGGCGAGTGAAACCGCGATGCTGTACATCCAGAACGCGAGCACCATCAGGATCATTCCCGCGAACATGGTTGTCGCCATCGTCGGCGAGCGGGTGAGGCTGACCGAGGCCCCCTGGTGCAGCGTGTTCCACCACTGCACCGAGAAATAGATGATCGGGATGTTCACGACGCCGACCAGCGCGAGCACCGCGCCCGCCTTGTCGGCGCGGCGCGGATCGTCGATCGCGGCCTGCAGCGCCATGAACCCGATGTAGAGGAAGAACAGGATCAGCTCGGAAGTGAGCCGCGCGTCCCACACCCAGTAGGTTCCCCAGGTCGGCTTGCCCCACAGCGGCCCCGTCCACAGGCTCAGGAAAGCGAACAGCGCTCCGGTCGGGGCGAGCGCGGTTGCCATCATGCCGGACAGCCGCGTGTGAAACGCGAGGCCCAGCGCCGCCCAGGCCGCCATCACGAGGTAGATGAACATGGACATCCACGAGGCCGGAACGTGGACGAAGATAATGCGATACGACTCGCCTTGCTGGAAATCGGTCGGCGCAACGAAGAAGCCGATGTAGAGCCCCGCGCCGGCGAATATTGCCGCCGCGGCCGCAAACCAGGGCAGCATCCGCCCGGCGAGCGGGTAGAAGGCCTGCGGCGACGAATATTTCAGCCAGTTCATATGATCCGATGATCCGCGCGTCGGTTCTCGATCGCGTGACGGGAGTTCAACCGGGGCGGCTGCGGCTGGCGCGGTGGACGCGGATCATGAATAACAAGAATCCATAATAACTCTCGACCCCATTCATGTTTCGCGCATGTTTCGCGCCATCATCTTCTGATGCCACGGCGATCGGTTTCGCGAATGCCTGTTGACGCGAAACATGATATGCACAATACACTTCAATGTTCATGTATTGCCTTTCATGTTTTCGCGCCCCATCGATGGCTTTGGCATTGCGGTCAATGATTCCTCGGTCGTGGCAAGAGTGCCGTCGCGAAAACATCGTGCGAAACATCACTCCAGCGCGAGCCGCAGCGCGGCGGTGATCGCCCACGGCGCGAAAAACACGGCCAGCACGAGGCACGCCCCGAGCAGAGACAGGTGCGGCTCCGCCCCGGTTCCCGCGGCGCCGGCCTCGACCGCGCCGGCCCCGAAAACCAGCGCCGGCACGTAGAGCGGCAGCACCAGCAGCGCCATGAGCATGCCGCCGCCGCGCACCCCGAGGGTCAGCGCCGCGCCGATCGCGCCGACGAGCGACAGCAGCGGCGTGCCGATCGCCAGCGACGCCGCAAGCACCGCGATTGTATCGGCAGGCAGGCCGTATTGCAGACCGAGCAGCGGCGCGATCACGATGAGCGGCAGCCCCGTCGTGAGCCAGTGCGCCGCGAGCTTGCCGTAAACCAGGGCGGCGAAAGGCTCGGGGGACAACGCCATCTGCTCGAGCGTGCCATCCTCGAAGTCCGAGGCGAAGAGCCTCGCCGTCGAGAGCATGGTGGCGAGAAGGGCGCCGACCCACAGCACGCCCGGCCCGATCCGGCGCAGCATCTCCGGCTCCGGCCCGAGCCCGAGCGGAAAGAGCGTGGCGACGACGACGAAGAAGAGCAGCGGCGCAGCCGCATCGGACTTGCGCCGGGACGCGAGCAGCAGGTCGCGGCGCACGACGCTCAACGCCGCGGAGAGAATGCCGGCCTCCTTCATGCGGCCGCCTCCGCCATTTTCGCGGAATTTACGCATCTCCATGTCGGCGGCCCTGCGTCCTGGCCCGCGGACGGCGGAGCAGTGCCTGCGCCCTTGGGCGTAGGTGCGACCCGGCAGCGGGCCGTGCGCGCCGGATTCAAACCGCGTGCCTCTGCGCGCCTTCGCGGTCGCATCCCCAAAAAACGGGGCCCCTGCTCCTCGCTCCGGCGCGCGGGTCGCATCCCCAAAGGGGCCCCTGCTTCGCCGCTCATGACGCAATCCGCAGCGTCGAGAGGCCGGCGCGCACCGGCAGCGCCTGGTGGCTGGTGACGAGGGCGAGCCCTCCCGCCGCGACGTGCGCCTCGATCAGCTTGCGCAGCCACTCGACGCCGCCCGCGTCCAGCGCTGCGAAAGGCTCATCGAGCGCCCACAGCTTCGCACCGCTCTGCGGCAGCCGCGCCAGCGCCACGCGGCGTTTCTGGCCTTGGGACAGGCTGCGCACGGGCAATTCAGCGGTTGCCGCGGCGATACCCGCGCGGTCGAGCGCGGCAAGTGCTACGCCGCGGTCCATGCTCCGTCCGCTGAGCGCGGCCGCCGCCTGCGTGTTCTCGACCGCGGAGAGGTCGTCCTTGAGCGCCGTCGAGTGGCCGCAATAAGCGAGCTCGCGGCGATAGCTCTCGCCGAGAGCGCGGATCGGCGTGTCATTCCAGCGCACTTCTCCGCTTTCGGGCGGCGCGAGCCCGAGCACGATGCGCAGCAGGCTCGTCTTGCCGGCGCCGTTGGCGCCTTCGAGGTGCAGGATCTCGCCCGGCGTCAAGGTAAAAGAAATCCCGCTGAAGAGCTTGCGGTCGCCTCGGACGCATTCCAGTCGGGACGCTTGCAGCATGGTGGGCAGGCGCGGCAGGCGGCGCCCGGTGAAAAAATGAAGTGTATCAAATCGTTAGAAGGAACGAGGGGATACTCCCCTCGTGCCCCCTGCCCAGCGACAGAGGTGGAGGCAGCGCAACGAGCTTGCGGCAGCGTCAGGGTTGCGGCTTTATCTCGCCGGTCTTGTCTTTCTTGTCACCGTTGGCCCGGGGCTCTTCCGGCTTGTCCACGGCCGGCTTGGGCTCCTCCGGTTCCTTGGTGATGACCGATTTCATGGGCTCGATGCGCTGATAGAGCCGGAAGCGCTCGTCGCGGTCGCCGGGGCGCGTGCCTTCCCAGATCTTCTGCCAGGGGCGGGGCGGCGGAATCTCCTCCAGCGGCTTGCCTTGCACCAGCAGCAGCTCGCACCCGCGGCGCGGCGCGCGCACTTCCTCGCGGTGAGTGATGATGTTCGAGAAGTAATGGAGCACTGCGCGCTGCGACTCGCCCAGTCCGCGGCTCGAGATGCAGTCGTAGGATTTCGGCACGACCAGCAGCAGCGAGGCCATCACCGATCGGTAGCTCTTGGCGTTATCGGCCCAGCCGAGGAACAGGATCGCGAGGAGCGCCCACATGGTGGTGACGCCCGCGCTCCATACGACGACCGGGCGCATCGCGCTCCGGCGGAACGACGCGATGACCGCGAGCCAGAACACGGTGTAAGCGACGCCGAAGAGGAAGGGCAGCCACTTGAAGCCGGGAGTGTAGCCGGGCCGGATCCGGTGCAGGTGCGCGTGCAGCCGCGCGGGTACTCCGAGCTCGAGGCCGCTCCAGTAGAACCAGAACACCACCACGAAGAAGGTGAACGTCATGGCGCTGAACCAGTACCAGGCGTTGGTCGCGCCGCGGCGCAGCGTTTCCGGCGCTGCCACCGCCAGCAGCGACAGCGGCAGCAGCAACGGGAGCGCGTAAAGGTCGTTCGCTTCGGATGAGCCGGAAACCGCCGCCAGCGTCACGGCAAAGCCCGTCAGCGGCAGCACGACCGACGGGCGCGCGAAACCGGCGCCGCGCGCACGCCACAGCGTCCACAGCGCGAGCAGCCAGACCGGAAAGGCGTACCACGGCAAAATCCGCAGGTAGTAAAGCGTGCCCACGTACCCGCCGGACTGACGCGTGAAGTAACGGGCGAGATTCTCGTCCCACAGCCACGCCTCGAAGAACAAGGGGTCCGTGAGCAGCAGCAGGAGCGGCCAGATCGTGAGCCACGGCAGCGCGGACGCGGCGGCGGTCGCGAGCGTGCCGGCGTAGGCGCGGTTGCGCCAGTCCCTGCCCAGAGCCGGCAGCAGCAGCGCGGCGGCCCCCATTGCCGCGGGCCCGAGCAGGCCCGTTGCGAGAAAGCCTACCCCCACGCCGGTGCCGAGCCAGACCCCGCCCACCGTGGGTTGCCGGAGGCTCAGCGCCAGGCCGTAATAGGCCATCGCGAAACCGGCCAGCAGAGCGAGATCTGCGATGAGCTGGTGACCGCGCACGACGAAGCCGAAGCATCCCAGCAACAGCAGGGCGGCGATCCCGCCATAGCGCGTCCCGTAGAGCTCGCGGCCCGCGAGGGCCGTGAAGGCGAACGTGACCGCCATCCACAGTCCGGTTGCGAGCCGCGCGGCGTCGTGCAGCGGCAGGACAATGGAAAACAGCCAGGCGGTCGCCGCCGCGGTGAGATAGAAAAGCGGCGGCTTCTCGAGGAACGGCTCGCCCGCCAGGGTCGGCACCACCCACGAGCCGCCCCGCGTGATCTCGTAGACCACCCCGAAGGTATGCGCTTCGTCCGGCTTCCAGGGGTCGTGGCCGATGAGGCCCGGCAGTATCCAGGCCGCGCAGAACAGGACGAGAAGCAGCGTACGTTGCGACATTATTGATGTTGTTGTTGGCGAGTTAGCCGGTTAACAGTCGACGCCCGCCCGCTATTCAATGATCTTCAACGGCTGCCCGGCCACCGGTTCTCCCGCCGGATACATGCCGTTGATCACGCGCAGGTGCCCCTCGGCGAACCGCCCCAGCGGCGCCCGGCGCGCGAGGGCCGCAAACGTGAGTCCGGGCGAAGCTGTGATGACCCGCAGCCTGAGCGGGCGCGCGAACGCCCGCTCTTCGTCGGTCATTTCGCGGAAGCTCATGAGGGTGGCGTCGATTTCCTTTTCGTACTGCTTGAAGCCCGCGGCGGTGCGTGCCTGCCCCGCGATGAGAAAAGCGCCCTTGCCGTGGAACACGCAGGCAGCGCGGGTCGGGCGGCCGCTCACGGTCGTGTTCGCGATGGCCGCCTGCATCCCGTTCACCGTGGTCGGCGTCACTTCTTCGCTGGACGACAGCTTCAGGGCGCGGCGCAGCACCTCCGCGGGCGTGCCCCTGGCCGGTCCCCCGGCGCGCAGGTCGATGATCGCCTCGCCCTGCGGGCTGGTGGCGACCACGTTCTGCGGGCGGTTGCGCGCCTGCCAGCCGGCCGGAAAGCTCACGGCGAGCCCGAGCTCCGCGTGGTAGAAATGGTGGTTGCGCAGCACGCCCTGCTTGGGGCTGTCGGCGTAGATCATGTGGTCGGTGCGGCGCAGGAATTCCTCCTGCCCGGTGTGGACGGTGGCCTGCTTGAAGCGCGCCGCTTCGCCGACGACCTGCTGCAGACGCGTGTCGTTGTCGGGGTGCGAGGCGAACAGCCCGTGGTAGGCGCGCGGCTGCCGGCCTTCGGCTTTCGCCACCTCGGCGTCGAACAGCTCCTGGTTCTTCAGCACGCCGACCACCTTCACCATGGCCTGCGGGTCGTAGCCGGTGCGCGCCAGGTACTCGGCGCCGAGGCGATCGGCCTCCAGCTCGTGCTCGCGCCCGTAGCCGGAGAGCAGGGCGCCGCCGAGTATGTTGATTACGTTCGACCCCAGCGCGCTGCCTGCCTGGGGCACGAAGATCTGCAGGATGCTCACCCCGACGTTGGCGGCCGTGTGCGCGGAAAGCTGCTGCACCGAGTGGCGCGCCGTGACATGCCCGATCTCGTGGCCCAGCACGCCCGCGAGCTCCGCTTCGGAATTGAGGTAGGCCATGATGCCGCGCGTGATGTAGATGTAGCCGCCGGGCAGCGCGAAGGCGTTCACCTCCGGGGAATCCACCACCAGGAAGCGGTAGTCGAGGCCGGGGCGGTGGCTCGCCTTGGCGAGCCGCTGGCCGAGCTCGCTCACGTAGTGCTGCAGCTGCTCGTCGTCGTAGGCGCTGTACTGCTTGCGCACGTTGCCGTCCTCGCGCTTGCCGATCGCGATCTCCTGCGATTCGGAAATCAGCACGAGGTTCGGGTTGCCGGTGACCGGGTTCTGCGCGCAGTTCGTCAGGGCGAGCGCAGCGAGCAGGGTCGCAAGCCGTGTGAACGCTGTCGGCCGCATGGCCGGATTCTACTGTGAACGAGGCGGAGCACGAAAACGGTGCGCCCCGCACCACCTGCGTGCGTGGGTGAAAAAAGGGGGGCTCCAGGGAAAACGCGCCCGCCCACCGGCGCCTCGGTGGATAGCTCTGTCAAATCAACTCCTTGATTTCATCGCGCGGGGTCGTCCGGAGGGCGCGTTTTCTTCTGGCATGCATCCTGCACTGAGCACCACAAGTCACCGAGGGAGAGAGACATGTCCGCGTTCCAGGATCCATTCAACGCCGAGGGCAAGCTTGCGCGCTGCCGCTGCGGCAAGCACAACGACCAAGCCGAGCACGACGCTGATCTCGCGCGTGAAACCGGTGATGCCGATGTCTTGGCGAGCCGCGTCGTGGACCAAGCGGTCATGCGCGCGCTGTTTCCCCGCGACGAGACGCGCCGCCATTTCCTGCGGGCCGTCGGCGCGCAGACCGCGCTCGCCGCGGTGGCGCAGTTCTTCCCGCTCGGCACCGCGCGCGAAGCATTCGCGCAGGGCAAGGGCCAGATCGAGAAGCCGAACCTGAGGGTCGGCTTCATCCCGATTACCTGCGCGACGCCCATCATCATGTCGCAGCCGATGGGCTACTTCGGGCGCGCCGGGCTCAACGTCGACGTGGTGAAGACCGCGGGGTGGGCGGTGATCCGCGACAAGACCCTCAACAAGGAGTACGACGCCGCGCACATGCTCTCGCCGATGCCACTCGCCATTACCCTCGGCGTGGGCTCGCGCCCGATTCCCTACACCATGCCGGCGGTGGAGAACATCAATGGCCAGGCGATCACGCTGGCGGTCAGGCACAAGGAAAAGCGCGATCCCAAGGCGTGGAAAGGCTTCAAATTCGCCGTGCCCTTCGACTTTTCGATGCACAACTACCTGCTGCGCTATTACGTCGCGGAGCACGGTCTCGATCCGGACAAGGACATCCAGATCCGCTCGGTGCCGCCGCCAGAGATGGTGGCCAACCTGCGCGCGGACAACATCGACGGCTTCCTCGCCCCGGACCCGGTCAACCAGCGCGCGGTCTACGATGGCGTGGGTTTCATCCACACGCTCACCAAGGACATCTGGGAAGGCCATCCATGCTGCGCCTTCGCCGCGAGCAAGGAGTTCGTGACGCAGTATCCGAACACCTATCGCGCGCTGCTGAAGGCCATCATGGAGGCGACGGCCTTCGCCACCAAGCCGGAGAACCGCAAGCAGATCGCCGAAGCCATCGCGCCCGCGAACTACCTCAACCAGCCGGTCACCGTCGTCGAGCAGGTGCTGACCGGTACCTTCGCCGACGGGCTGGGCAACGTGCAGAAGGTGCCCAACCGCATCGACTTCGATCCGTTCCCCTGGCACTCGTTCGCGATCTGGATCCTCACGCAGATGAAGCGCTGGGGCCAGCTGAAGGGCGACGTGGACTACGCCAAGGTCGCGCGCGAGGTGTTCCTCGCCACCGACGCCACGCGGCTCATGAAGGAAGTCGGCCTGAAGCCCCCGGTCTCGACGAGCAAGAGCTTCGTGGTCATGGGCAAGACCTTCGACCCGGCCAAGCCCGACGCCTACATTGCAAGCTTCGCGATCAAGCGCACCGCCTGATGAGCCGTCAGCCCTCAGCCCTCGGCCGTCAGCCACGCGTTCAAGCCTTGCGGCTTGGACTTCACGAACCGCAACTGACGACTGACAGCTGACAGCTGATGGCCGAAATGAGGGCAACCGAATGAAGGACATCTGGGCTGCGCCCCTGCTGTCGGCCGCGATCCTGCTGGTGTTCCTCGCGTTCTGGCACGCGGGAACGCGGCAGGAGGCCGGCGCGCAGGTCGTGGACGCCGAGTACGCCAAGCTGGTCGGCGCCGAGGCCGCCACCGGCAAGAAGTCAGCGTTCCCGTCGCCGTCGGAAGTCGGCCGCAAGATCTGGGAACACCTCACCGATCCGTTCTACGACAAGGGACCGAACGACAAAGGCATCGGTATCCAGCTCGCTTACTCGATCGCGCGCGTGCTCACGGGGTACCTGCTCGCCGCGCTGGTGGCGATCCCGGTCGGCTTCCTCATCGGCATGTCGCCGATCGTCTACCGAGCGTTCGACCCCTTCATCCAGGTGCTGAAGCCGATCTCGCCGCTCGCCTGGATGCCGCTCGCGCTGTTCACGCTCCAGGACAGCGGCGTCTCGGCGATCTTCGTCATCTTCATCTGCTCGATGTGGCCGATGCTGATCAACACCGCGTTTGGCGTCGCCTCGGTGCGGCGCGAATGGCTGAACGTGGCGCGAACGCTTGAAGTCGGCCCGCTGCGCAAAGCCTTCCGCGTGATCCTGCCGGCGGCGGCGCCCACGATCATGACCGGCATGCGTATCTCGATCGGCATCGCCTGGCTGGTGATCGTGGCAGCCGAAATGCTGGTGGGGGGCACGGGCATCGGCTACTTCGTGTGGAACGAGTGGAACAACCTGTCGATCGCCAACATCATCAGCGGCATCCTCGCGATCGGGCTGGTCGGGATGGTCCTCGACCAGCTTCTGGCGCGCCTGACGAAGCTGGTCACCTTCCC